>DLBF01000034.1:457-11844 GCA_002494215.1 Prevotellaceae bacterium UBA7028 | reverse complement strand
CCTGCCATAGGTTGAATGCTTGTTGATTCGACGTCTTTCTGGGTAAGACAATAACAAAGAAAAAGGCTGCCTCAAAAGACAGCCTTTGCCAGTTATCGTGCAGTATCAAAAGTCGAAACAATCATGTTCGTCGGCAAGGATGTTGCTACGGCATTGGGATATGCCAAGCCAGAAAACGCTATTGCTACACATGTTGATACCGATGACAAAACCACTACCCTGATTCAGGGGACTGGTTCGAACTATAAGTCTAAGGTCATCATCATCAACGAGAGTGGTCTTTACGCTCTGATTCTCTCTTCCAAGCTTCCACAAGCCAAGGCATTCAAGCGCTGGGTGACCAATGTGGTGCTGCCACAGATTCGCAAGACGGGTGGTTACATCCCTACGACGGATGCGCAAGGCCGCCAGCTCACTAGCGAGGTTTTCGTTTTTTCCGATGCTAAAATTAAAGAAATCTGTGTAGATCAGTGAGATCTGTGTGACCTATATTCGCTCAACGCTAACCGTATTACTTACTTTGTGTATAGCCTTCGTTCTTCAGAATCTCTAATAAGCGGGGACGATGGTCGCCCTGAATGATTATTTCGCCATCCTTGGCTGTTCCGCCTACGCCACATTTCTGCTTCAGCAGTTTGCAGAGGGCGTTCATATCTTCTTCCGAGCCGACAAAGCCTCTGATGACAGTAACGGTCTTACCGCCACGACCAGCTCTTTCCATTGCCAGTCGCAGCTTCTGCTGCTTCTTGGGCAGTGTCTGTATCGTATCTGTCTCCTCCTCGTATATTGTTTCCGTCACCTCAGGCACAGGAACACCTGTAAGGGCGCTAAGTTTACTCTTCCAATCTTCCATAATTATCTGTTTTCTGCGTTTTGTCCTGAACTCATTTTAACACAACAAAGATAGGGATAATCTGGGAGAACACAAAAGAAAAAGATGTTATTTCCCTTTTTGTCTTCCCTAACTTAGCGGAAATATGAGAAAAAGGTATAACTTTGCTGCGAAAAAGAGTTATATGCTAATTTAACATACCCACCATCAGGAAAATGAGACGCTACACCCTACTCCTCGCCCTACTCCTCGCCCCTGTGCTCTATGCGCAGGAGGCGCAGCACTTCAGGCAGCATAATATGAAGCGGTGGGGCATCCCTGCCGGTAACTATAGCGGGATTACGCCTATCGGTGGTGACCGCTATGCGCTGATTAGCGACAAGCAGGAAGCGGACGGATGGACGGAAGTGAGCATACAGTTTCTTCCTTCTGGCGATATAAGGGAGATGAGGTTTGTGGCGCATCACCTTGACGGGCAGACCATAGGCGCGGCACGTGACAGCGAGGGTATAGCCTACGTCCCGGGGAAGGGCCTCTACGTGTCGGCCGAGAACGACCAACAGATACTGGAACTGACGGAGGAGGGAACGGCAACGGGCCATCGCCTGCAGATACCGGAATGCTTCGGAACAGCCAACATCTATGGGAACTACGGCTTTGAGGCGCTGACATACGAGCCTGCAAGGGGTGTGTTCTGGACTACTACGGAGCAGGGCCTCCGCTCGGATACCAAGGCTGCAGTTACGGCAGACAATCCCTCGCCTACCCTGCTTCGGCTGCAGGAGTTCGATACGGAGGGCAAACCGCTCAGGCAGCTGATGTATCAGACTGATGCGCCCACTGCAGGGCGGAAGGCCAGGATCTTTGCCTTCGGCGTGCCCGAACTGCTGGCCATAGACGACAGTACGCTGATGGTGATGGAACGTGAGTTGTATATCCCCAGGCGCTACATGGGTGCCAAGTGCAGGATTCGCCTGTATAGCGTGAATACGAAGACGGCGGGGGACGGTATTCTGACCAAACGGCTGGTGCATAGCTTCAGCACCGGCATCCGCTTTATCGGGAAGAAGAACTTTGCCAACTATGAGGGGATGTGCCTGGGGCCTCAGCTGGAGGACGGCAGGCAAACCGTACTGCTTATTGCTGATTCACAAAACCGGGCGGGCAATGCCCTCTATCGCCTGAAGGACTACATCCGTGTGATAACCATAAAACCATAGCCGGCACATACAATGTGCGACGTATTGCCATATAAAACAAAGGAACAGAAGAGAGATGAGACACCTGACTTTATTAACCATTATGGCGCTTGTAATGAATGTGAATATATTCAGCACTCTGGCAAGCGACAACTTTGTACGGGTTTCGGGTACCAGGCTGCTGGGGCGCGACGGGAAGAAGATTGTGCTGCGCGGCACCAACTGCGGCAACTGGATGGTGCGCGAGCCGTATATGATGAATACCTCGGGCAACCTGGACCGCCAGTTCAAGTTCGACAAGATGATAGCCGATGTGTGCGGCGAGGAGAAAGTGCAAGAATTTGACAGCCTGTGGATGGACAATAACTTCTGCGAGGAGGATATGAGGTTCCTGGCCGAACAGGGCTTCAACACCCTGCGTGTGCCCATGCACTACAAATACTTCACACTGCCCATTGAGCAGGAACCGGTAAGCGGTGAGCAGACCTGGCTGCAGGAGGGATTCGACCGCATAGACTCGATGTGCGTCTGGGCAGAGCGCTGGGGAATCCTGCTTATACTGGATATGCACGCCTGTCCGGGCGGACAGTCATCAGGTGACATCTGCGACTACGACAGCTCTAAACCTTCGTTGTGGGAAAGTGAGGATAACCGACTGAAACTAACCTCCTTATGGCGCAAGATTGCCGAACGATACAAGGACCGGAAATGCGTGGCGGCATACGACCTGATTAATGAGACCAACTGGACACTGGCTAATAACAACAAGCTGCTGTGGGATACTTTCAAGACTATCATCAAAGCCATCCGCGAGGTGGACACCAACCACATCGTCATACTGGAGGGCAACTCCTACAGCAATGACTATACCGGACTGCCCGCCACCAAGATGGATACCAAGATGATGCTGCAATATCACCGCTACGGCGTATATAACACCAAGGAACAGGTGCAAGGCATGGCGGATATGGCAAGCAAATACAACTGTCCCATATACATAGGTGAGTTCGGCGAGAACAGCAATTCATGGACGGCAGGGAGCATCCGCCTGTACGAGGAGGCTATGCAGTTTGCGGCATGGACCTGCTGGCCTATGAAGAAAAGCAACATCAACAGCATCCTGCAGGTGAAGCGCGTATCCAGCTACGACAATGTCGTCAGCCAGTGGCAGAACGGTACCCGCCCTACGGCAACAGCCCTGTGGAATGCCCTGAAGGCATGGGCGGAGGCGCAACATATCAGCAAGTGCGTGGTGCGTACCGACTATCTGGATGCCCTCCTGCGACGTCCCTACAATGACGATTGCCTGCCCTTCACCAACTGCCAGACGGGCGATTACATCTATGCCGCCCATTATGACATGGGAGCACCGGGCAGAGCTTACTGGGATGCTGACGACGCTTCCTACCAGTATAGCGGAGAGGACTTCACCTCATGGCAGAGGGGATGGACCTACCGCAACGATGGAGTGGATGTGTATGACACTCCTAACGATACCAGAAACTGCGGGTATTATGTGGGCGAGACCAAGGACGGAGAATGGCTGCAGTACACCATCGATAACCCTCAGCAGGCCGGCACCTGGCAGATGCAACTGCGCTATGCCGTCAACTCAGGCTCCTCCACTGTACGCATCACGGTCAACGACCGCCCCGTTACAGCCTCTACCAAGCTGAACGCTACCGGCGGCTATACCAAATGGAGCACGAAGACGTTCTCCGGCATTGTCCTGCCCCAGGGAACGCTGCGCATCCGGATTTATATCGAGAAGGGCGGACTGAACCTCAACTGGCTGCGCATCTATAACCGCAAGGAGGCTACAGAGCAGGAGCTGGAAGTGCTGAAACCTGATACTGACGAAGGGCGCAACCGGTTGCTGAATAGCGAGTGCGAGTTCCAGGGGGCATGGCTGACTGCCCAGCTGGCTTCCGTCAACAATACCCAGTACATATGGAACCAGACAACCGGCACCCCATCGGAGGGTGACGGCGGAGCGCTGTGCATCACCTCGGCACGCAGCAGGGCGATGAATACTGTGGTATATCAGCCCGTGGAAGTGGTGGCTGGCCACACGTATTCAGCCGATGTAGCCGTACGGGGTGCCGAGGGGAACGGCGACTTCTGGATTCAGGCTTTCATGCTGACTGAGAAGCCGAAGGACTATGCCGATACCGGTATGGACGAGGCGATGACCATCGGGCAGCTGAACTCGTGGAAGGATGCCTCGCTGTCTGCCTATGACGGATGGATGTCTGCCAAGGCAAAGGCCGGAAGCAGTCATACGGCCGGGGTGATGAAGTGGAAGGCGAAGACTTCCGGTACGGCTTATTTTGCCCTGAAGGTAGGTACGAGCAAGAGTGCCTTCACCTACACCTTCGACAACTTCAGCCTTACAGACCTTACTGCCGCGCAAGAGACAGGGATAGATGAAATGCTGCGTTCAGACGGCCCCTCTCCCCGATGGGAGGGAAAGACCTATGACCTTTCCGGGCGAATGGTCGGCTCAAATTACAACGTACAGCATTCAAGATTCATCATAAAAGACGGGCACCTCGTACTGACGAAATAACGTACGGCCTTTTTATCGCAGAAAAAAAATCAGCCGTTTTTTTTGTCCTGCTGCGGATTTTCCATATCTTTGCCATCATAACGGTATCCTAGCCACTGATATGACGAAGAAAATATACAAAGCACATATCCTGTATACGAAGGAGAAGGACCGCTTCGAGGTATTGGAGAACGGTTATGTGGCTGTTGATGCCAACGGGCGCGTGACAGTTGTGTCGGCTGACCTGGAATCGCTGGATAGTGAGGATGCCGAGGTCATCGACTTTGGCGACAGTCTGCTGATACCCGCCATGAACGACATGCACGTACACGCGCCGCAGTATCGTAACCAAGGTATTGCCATGGATCTGGAGCTGCTGCCCTGGCTACAGAACTATACCTTCCCCGAGGAGATGAAATATGCCGACACAGGTTATGCCGAGCGGATGTATCGCCGTTTTGTCCGCGACCTATGGCGCTATGGAACCATGCGCTCCTGTGTCTTTGCAACTATCCATACAGAAAGCACCCGCCTGCTGATGCGCCTCTTCCAGGATGCTGGCATGGGGGCAATGGTGGGTAAGGTGGCCATGGACCGCAACTGCCCTGATGGTCTCAGCGAGAATGTGAAAGCCTATATCGAGGGTCAGGAGTCATTAATTGCGGAAGCAAATTCTACGGCCCTCGTTCGACCCATCATCACGCCTCGCTTCATTCCTTCCTGTACGCCAGAGTTGCTACACGCCTGTGGCGAACTGGCCGCCAAGCATCAACTGCCTGTGCAGTCGCATCTGTCGGAGAACAGGGACGAGATAGCCTGGGTTCGTGAGTTGGAGCCCGAAAGCACCTGCTATGGTGATGCCTACGACCGCTACGGTCTGTTCGGACAGACACCAACCATAATGGCCCATTGCGTATGGACAGAAGGCGAGGAGCAGGAGCTGATAAAACGTCGCGGCGTGATGGTAGCCCACTGCCCCACTTCCAACTTCAATGTGGCATCAGGTATGGCACCTATCCGTAAATTCCTCGATAAGGGAATACGTGTAGGACTTGGCAGCGACATCAGTGGTGGGCACAATCTGAGCATCTTCCAGATGATGGTCTATGCCATTCAGGTGAGCAAGATGCAGTATCAGCAGAACCGCAAGCATGCGTTCCTGACCCTCTCAGAGGCTTTCTGGATGGCCACCAAGTCGGCAGGCAGCTTCTTTGGCCATGTTGGCAGCTTCGAGCCAGGCTATGAGTTCGATGCCCTCGTTATTGACGATAGCGACCTTAACCACGACAACTATTCGCTATTGGAACGCCTAGAGCGTTACATCTACTTAGGCGATGACCGCCAAATCAAACACCGCTTCTGTAGTGGCAAGGAAATCTCATTTAGATAAAAGAGAAAAATTGGTTTACCGTTTACTGTTTACCGTTGAGCGGTTAGCGGTTAGCGAATATAGGTCACACGGATCTCACTGATCCCACAGATTTTTTTTATTTCGTTCAAATAAAGAAAGAAAATTTTGTTTTCTCTTCGCAGTTCTCTCGCTTATTTGTATCTTTGGCTGAGAGAAAGTGAAGAGTGAAGAGTGAAGAACGCCGAAGGGGTCGCGAGCGAAACGCGAGAACGAAGTGGCAATTAGACTTTAGGCCTTAGACTCTAGACTTTAGTCTATAGCTTGAAACCTATTCTTAATTTTTCTCTCTTAATTCTTAATTAAAAACAGTAAACGGTAAACAGTAAACCATAATAAACAATGAAAAGATATACACTTCTGATGTTACTCATTATCCTGACAAGCATATCAGGAAACGATATAACTGTAATGGCACAGAATGCCAAGGATGCCTGCACCAGCATTATGGTAGGCAAGAAAGCATCTACAGACGGCAGTGTTATTACCAGTCACACCTGCGACTCATGGTACCGCACCTGGATGAACATAGTTCCAGCTCAGGACTATCCGCGTGATACCATCATGAGTGTATATGAGGGAACCATGCACACCGAGCATGCCGATGACCGAACCGGTGTGAAGGAGAAGGGAACCATTCCGCAGGCTAAGCATACCTATCGCTTCCTGAATACCGCCTACCCTTGCCTGAATGAGCATCAGCTGGGCATTGGCGAAACCACCTATGGTGGTCGTGACACTATGGAGAACAAGGCTGGTATGTTCATGATAGAGGAACTGGCACGTGTAGCGCTGGAGCGTTGCACTACCGCCCGCGAGGCTATCCGACTGATGGGTGAACTGATAAAGAAATACGGCTATGGCGACTCTGGCGAATGTCTGACCATTGCCGACCCCAACGAGGTGTGGATCTTCGAGGTGCAGGGCGAAGGCCCCAAGAAGATTGGAGGCGTATGGGCAGCTCAGCGCATACCTGATGATGAGATTGCCGTAAGCGCCAACGTAAGCAGGATTGGCAAGATAGACCTGACAGACCCCGATCATTTTATGGCTTCCGAGAATGTGTTCGAGGTGGCACGAAAAATGAAGCTATGGGACGGCAAGGAGGATTTCTCCTTCTGGAAGGCATACAGCGGTGGCAATTACTTCGACGAGCCTAAGAACTATTCGGTTCGCGAGCTATATATCATGCAGCAACTGGCACCATCCAAGGGTTTCACAGCCGACATGGAGGAACTGCCCGTAAGCGTTCGACCTGACTCGTTGGTTAGCGTAGAACGTGTAGCTAAATTGCTTG
The DNA here is from genome assembly GCA_002494215.1 of Prevotellaceae bacterium UBA7028. The sequence continues at coordinate 4,560 of DLBF01000034.1, read as the reverse complement.
GCTCTTATTACGAGGGAACAGACCAAAGCCTTTCCTGCAAGATCGACAGTTTGGCTGCCAAGTCTGAGGTGAAAGGCAAAGCCATGATTACCAATCCATGGATGAGACCCGACGAGATTACCCTCTATGGCAAACTGCTCAACGACTCTACCATGCAGAACATTCGTACCGTCAGCGTATCGTGGTGTGCCTACAGCACAATCATCCAGTTGCGTTCCTGGTTGCCCGACGAGGTTGGAGGTGTCGCATGGATATGCCTGGACAACCCCGGAGAGTCACCCCGCTTCCCCGTCTTCTCAGGCAATACTACCCTACCCATGATGCTAAATGTCTGCGGTCAGCACCGCCTGCGTGACGATGCCGCGCTATGGCATTACCGTCAGGCCAACCGTCTGGCAACCGTCAGATGGGCCAACAGTCGCCAGGCCATAGAAGAGGGGCAACAATATTTCCTGGATAAGGGAAAACGTGAGCTGCCCTTTGTGGAACAGACTTGGCAGACATTAGAGAGCGAACAAGACAAAAAGACCTTCCTGGATGGTTACACACACGACTTCTTCAGCGCTACTATTTCCCGTTGGGATGAACTGTATCGTAAGCTGACAAGACAGCTTTGGGTGGGCTTCTAAGTAAATTTTTCTCTTAAATCGGAACATATTTCCGATTTTATTTGTACATTTGCATTGTACATATACTCAAATTTAAATTTTGATTCTATGAATCCTAAACTAATACCTACCTGAACGAACGCTTCTTCTCATACTCTGCGTATTTCTCGCGAGTAACATGAGATATGCTTAACGTGTCACCACAAACCTAAACTAAACAGAAAACGAAATGGCCAATAAACCTCTAGATACCAGACTATTAGACCGTGCTATCGTGTTCGCTGTACAAGCCCATGCCGGGACAGAGCGCCGTGGCAAGGGATTCCCTTATATCGTCCACCCTATGGAGGCAGTGGAAATTGTGGCCACAATGACGAACGACCAAGAGATGTTGGCCGCGGCTGCCCTACATGATACCATAGAAGACACAGATACAACCATAGAGCAGATAAAGAGCGAATTCGGAGACCGCGTGGCTGCGCTCGTGGCCTCGGAGAGCGAGGACAGAGAAAAAGGCATCAGCAAGGAGGAAAGTTGGCATGCCCGCAAGCAGGCCGTCATCGAACGACTGGCCAACGCCCCACTCGATTCAAAGATAGTGGCACTGGGCGATAAGCTCTCTAATATGCGTGCGATTGCCCGCGATTACGCCACGCAAGGCGACGACCTATGGAACCTCTTTAACGCCAAAGACCCCAAGGAGCATGAATGGCACTACCGAGGACTGGCAAAATCGCTCAGCGAACTTCGCGACACCTTCGCCTACAAGGAATTTAAACAACTTATCAATCAAGTGTTTGGAAATGAAAAATGCTGAATGTAGAATGAAAAAAATGCAATCGCCATATATTATAATGAATAGAATGGCAATTAGATGGTTGATGCTGACCATTGCCTTTATCACCAACTGTAACATGGTTGGAGCACAGGACGAGACCCTTGTGTTCACGCCCCAGTGGACAGCACAGGCTCAGTTCGCCGGCTATTACGTGGCAGAGGCAAAGGGCTTTTACCGTGAGGCGGGAGTGAAGGTACGTATAGAACATCCGTCGGCCACACAGCCTGCCATGAGTCGTCTGCGTAAAAACGAGTGTCAGGCAACTACACTTCAGGTCTGCCAGGCAATGGAGATTATCGACGGAGGCATCCCTCTGGTAAACATCCTTCAGACTTCGATGAACAATGCAATGGTCATTGTCTCTGCTCGCAACAAGAATCCACTAAGCCACAAAGGTGCCCGCGTCGGTGTGTGGAGTGTCGGTTTTGGGCAGTTGGCTATCTGTATGAGCATAAAGGAACATCTGAACTATGAATGGGTGCGCTTTGCCCAGAATGTCAACCTATTCATTTCCGGCGCCCTCGATGCCACATTAGCTATGAGCTACAACGAGTACTACCAGTTAGTGCAGGCGGGTATCAAGATGACCGACAAGAACGTATATCGCTTCTGCGATCACGGATACAATGTGCAGGAAGACGGTGTCTATATGACACGCGACTACTATACAAAACATAAGGACCAAGCACATCGATTCGCACAAGCCAGCCGGAAGGGATGGGAATGGGCAGCCCAGCACCCACAAGAGGCACTTGACATTGTGATGCAGTACGTAGATAAGAATAACATCGCCACAAACCGCGTAATGCAACGCCTGATGCTTGAGGAGGTGCTGCGTCTGCAGATAGACCGCGAGTCGAAGAAGCGCGAGTTCCGACTGCGCCCGGACATGGTGCAGAAAGCCAGCCGCCTTATGGTGGAAAACAAAATGCTGAGCCGTGAAATAACATATGAGGAGATGTGTGAAAAATGAAGAGTGAAGAATGAAGAATTAGACTTTAGGCCTTAGACTCTAGACTTTAGTCTATAACTTGAAACCTGAAACTTGAAACCTATTCTTAATTATTCTCTCTTAATTCTTAATTAAAAAATCTATAACCACTCAACGACCAACTCATAAACTTATAAACTAACAAACTCAAATGAAAATAATTATCGCATATATACGTCGAAAACTCTCCGTGAGGGTCAGCCTGTGGGTGGTGTTCTTTGCGGCAATCATCTTCAATGTTGCCCTTGCCTTCCTATTCTATCAGGCTCGTGAAGCCGTGCGTCAGGAGGCTATTAACCGCGCTACGCAGATTCTGGATAAGACATCGTTGCGCGTAGAGGGAATCCTGAATCGTGTAGAGGTAGCCACTAACATGACGGAATGGCTTGTGCAACGACATCCCAACGAGGCAGATTCCATGCTCGTATATAGCCGGGGGATGCTGATGAACAATCCCGATTTCTATAGCTGCTCCATAGCCTTCGAACCTTATTACTTCAAGGACAAGGGCCTCTACTTCTCTGCCTACACCAAACACATGGGTGACAGTATTCGAACTTTACAGGGTGGCAGCGAACACTACCAGTATTTCTATGTGGATTGGTACCTTATGCCCAAACTGTTGGATCGTCCATGTTGGACGGAACCATATATGGACCTTGATGCCCCCACCAATACCTACGATATGGTGACCACCTACTGCCTGCCCATCAAGGACAAACTGGGCAAAATGATAGGTGTCATCAATACCAGCCTTTCCATCAAATGGCTTTCCCAGACGATTTCTGCCGTGAAGCCCTATCCCCATTCTTACAGCATCATGATAGGCAGAGGCGGAACCTACTTCGTACATCCTGATCCAACGAAGATTACCCGTCAAACTATCTTCACACAGACACTGGAACAGCCTGATACCGCCCTGACCTCACTTGGCTATGCCATGCAAAATGGCGAAGAAGGTATGAAGCGTATGAAAATCGACGACGAGGACTGTTATGTTTTCTATAAGCCCCTTGGCAAGACGGGGTGTTCAATGGCAATCGTTTGTCCAAAGAGTGACATCTTCAGTGGGCTCAACCGTCTGCGCCACGCAGTCATGGGCATAGTTGCCGTAGGCTTACTGCTGATGTTATACTTATTCATCCGCATTATTACCCGTGAGCTGAATCCCCTGCGGCGATTGGCCGACGAGGCCGAGACCATAGCCTCTGGACAGTTTGATGCCGAGTTACCCGACTTCAAACGTATCGACGAGATAGGCCAGTTGAGTCACTCGTTCGAGAATATGCAGCAGTCACTGGTAAAATACATCGAGGAACTGAAAGACACCACTGCCCAGAAGGCTTCAATAGAGAGCGACCTCCGCATTGCCAGCGGCATACAGATGGGCATGCTGCCTGAGAAGTTCCCCACTAAGGACGACCGCGACGACGTGCAGCTCTTTGCCTCGCTGACTCCTGCCAAGGAGGTGGGTGGTGACATGTTTGACTTCTACTTCCGCGACGAGAAGCTCTTCTTCTGCATCGGCGATGTATCGGGCAAGGGTGTGCCTGCCTCACTTTTCATGGCCGTTACCCGTTCTACTTTCCGTACCGTATCAGCCCATGAGTCCATACCCGACCGTATCGTTATGACGATGAACAAGACGATTGCCGACATGAACAAG
>DLBF01000034.1:0-283 GCA_002494215.1 Prevotellaceae bacterium UBA7028 | reverse complement strand
CGAACTGCCATGCGACTCGAACATCCCCGTCGGCTTCATGCCTACATGGAAGTACACCCTACAGGAGGCACAAATCTTCACAGGCACTACCATTTTCCTCTTTACAGACGGACTCACCGAAGCAATGAATGCTAATGATGAGCAGTTCATGATGGAGCGCGTCAAAAAGGTGGCTTCGCAGGCTCTCACCCAGCAACAGCAAGATCCCCATCAGCTTATCAACCGAATGATTGATGCTGTTCACCAGTTCGTAGGAGACGCTGAACAGAGCGACGACCTGACC
>DLBF01000032.1 GCA_002494215.1 Prevotellaceae bacterium UBA7028 | reverse complement strand
GACAGGCAGACAGCCATCTTGCCGCTACCAGGACCGGGAGCCGTTACAATAACCAATGGTTGAGTGGTCTCTACGTAATCGTCCTTTCCGAAACCCTCGTCGCTGTCTATCAAATCCACGTTGTGGGGATAGCCCTCAATGGTGTAGTGGTAGTAGGCCTTGATGCCCATACTCTCCAGACGGTGACGATACTGGTCGGCAGAGCTCTGGCCGTTATAATGTGTGATAACGACGTTATCTACACGGAAGCCGCGGTTCTGAAACTCGTTTCGGAGACGTAGCACATCCTCGTCGTATGTGATACCCAGGTCCTGACGTATTTTGTTCTTCTCAATATCTATGGCGCTGATTACGATTACTATCTCGGCAGAATCAGCCAACTGCTGCAACATGCGCAACTTAGAGTCGGGCTGAAAACCGGGCAGTACACGGCTGGCGTGGTGGTCGTCGAAGAGCTTGCCACCCAGTTCCAAGTAAAGTTTACCCTTGAACTTAGCTATTCGCTCCTTGATATGCTCGCTCTGGATGCGAATATATTTCTCGTTGTCAAATCCGTATTTCATCTTGTTACCTTCAAATAAAATGTTATCCTAATTATATTATCTTACAACCTTTGTGAATTCTGCTTTTGCGTTCTTCTCGTTGCGCAGCTTGATATAGACGGTCATCCTTGAATTGACATCGTCGCTACCGCGAGTAGTAAAGCGGTATTCCGTGCCGTTTTTTCTATATCGTTTAGAAACGGAAGTGGGTATTCCCATGGGGTAGGGGTAGCTGTCGCAAGCCTCGTGGAAGACCTTCTTGTCGGCTTCAGACAATTCTTCCTGTACTTTGAAATCAGTTAACTCCTCAGCCTCGCCCTGCATATATCCGTTGCGAACGAGGAAGTCTTCAAGCTCTTCCTGCATATACTGCAAACGTGCGTTACGTATGCCGAAGCCTTCCATGATGACGGACTTGGGCAGCTGGGTTTTCAACTCTTCCACACTGCTTTCCAGACCGCCGCTTCCGAAGGTGCAGAATGGAACAATCATCTTGCCCTCGAAGTGGGCATTCTCAATCAAAGACGCGATAGGAGGTGCATAAGTGCCGAACCAGATGGGGTAGCCCAGGAAGATGATGTCGTATTTCTGAACATTTGACTTGAGGGGTTTAATGGCGGGTATTTCACCCATCTCACGTTCTTTTTTACAACGTTCTATCGTAGCTTCGAAGTCTCCTGAATACGGATTCTCGCATATAATCTCCTCAATATCAGCCTCCATGAAAGATTTCAACTGGTTGGCAACAGAGGCTGTTGCGCCAGTCTGTGAGTAGTAAAGAATCAATACTGTATTCTGTGGGGTGTCGTCCTTGGCGACTTCTTTCTTCTTACCTCCACATGCTACGATGAACAGACATGCAAACAATAAAATGAATAACTTCTTCATAAAATGAATATAAGGTTTTGAATTCATAGTACAAAATTACATCTTTTTCTTCTAATACATATTCTATAATTAGTTATTTTTTTATAAATTGGACAAAATACCTACATTATACCATCTTTTTCTTGCGTGTTTGCGTTTTTGTTGTAATTTTGTCTTCCGTATCATTTAATACAGATTGTAAAGCATGGGGAAAGGAGCAACATCAGTTAATCTTGAGAAGACTGCCATTATCGCAGGGGAACGCAATATTTCGTTTGCCAGAGCCTTGCAGTATATCGATGTTTTTGCCGAGCAGATGCCTTCGGGTAACGACAAGCGAATTGTCGTATTCAGCGAGAACAGTGAGGGGTGGGTTTATGCATTCTTCAGCATCTGGCAGAAGGGTGCTGTGGCTGTTCCTGTAGATGCCAGCAGCACCGTTTCTGATTTCTCTTATATTCTGCGCGACTGTACGCCGCATGGCATCTGGACTTCCCAGCACAATGTTCCTGTTGTCGAGCAGGCGCTGTTGCAGACGGGACTTAGCATCCCTTACTATGTTATAGAAGAGAGAATGAAGTGTGAGCCTGAGCTTACGCGCGAGTTGCCCGAACGTCTGCCATGGGCAGGGTTGGATGTGCCCTATAACCAGAAGTTGGCTCTTATCATCTATACATCTGGCACCACTGGCAGTCCCAAGGGTGTCATGCTCAGCTACCAGAATCTGATGGCGAACATCAAAGGCGTATCTCAGGATGTTAGAATCTACACCAGCAAGAGCCGTGTGATGATTCTCCTTCCCTTGCACCACGTATTGCCGCTGATGGGTAGCCTTATTGCTCCTTTTTGGAAGGGTGGTGGTGTTGCCATCTGTCCCAGCCTGACGGCTCCCGACCTTATGGATACCCTTTGCCGTGGCAAGGTGGCCATCGTTATTGGTGTGCCTCGCTTGTGGCAGATGCTCTATGGTGGTATCAAGAAGAAGATAGACTCTAATATCATAACGGCATTCCTTTTCAATATGTGTGCTTTCTTCCGCAGCAGAACGCTCTCGCGTCTGGTCTTCGGAAGCATCCGTCGTAAGATGGGCGGAAACATTAAGTACTTTGTCAGTGGCGGTGCAGCGCTCAGCAAGGACATAGGAGAAGGTCTCAAGACCTTGGGACTGGATGTGCTGGAGGGTTATGGTATGACCGAGACTGCTCCTATCATTTGTTTCACCCGTCCCTCAGATATTCGTCCGGGGTGCGTCGGACTTCCACTGCCTGGTATCGAGTGTAAGTTGGTGAATGGCGAGTTGTGTGCCAAGGGTCCTAATGTTATGATGGGCTATTACAATCGTCCCGAGGAGACCGCTCAGGTGTTAGACAAGGATGGATTTATCCATACGGGCGATTTGGCGACTATCGATAAGAAGGGACGTGTCACCATTACCGGACGTACCAAGGAGATTATCGTTCTCTCCAACGGTAAGAACATAGAACCCAGCGAGATAGAATATAAACTGGAGCAGTACGACCAGTATGTTAAGGAGGTGGCTGTCATGCAGGATGGCGACCTTCTGCGTGCCATTGTCGTACCACAGACTATATGGGCTTCCATGCTGAATGATACGCAGGTTGAGGTGGCGCTGAAGCATGAGGTGATAGAGCCCTACAACCGCACGGTGGCCAATTACAAGAAGGTTATGGCGCTGACGGTGTATCGTGGCGAGCTTCCCCGTACGAAGCTGGATAAACTGCAGCGCTTCAAGTTGCAGGCTTTGTTGGAAGCCTGCCGTACCGCACAGCCTGTTCATAACGAGGAGCCTGAACCCGATACGGAAGAGTACCGCATTATCAAGCAGTATATAGAACAGGAGAAGAAGTTGCCTGTGAAACCCTCTTCGCATGTCGAGACGGATTTGGCAATGGACTCTCTCGATAAGGTAGGCTTGCAGGGTTTCATAGAGCATACCTTTGGCATGAAGCTTCTGGTAGAGGAGATGGCTGCCTTCCCCAATATCAAGGCAATGGCCGAACATGTGGCATCCTGCAAGACTAAGGTCGAGGTGGAGGAAGTGGATTGGCACAGTCTGCTCAACGAGTCGGTTACGGATCTGCGTATCCCACAGGCTTCCTGTTTCTTCGCCTTTGCCAACAAATGCTTCAAGTTATTCTTCCGTATTTACAATTCACTGGGCATTCACGGACGCATACAGATACCTGCCAAGGGTCCGTATATCTTGGCTCCCAACCACCAGAGCTTTGTCGATGGTCCCGTTGTGCTGAGCGGTCTTACCTGTCGTCAGATTAAGACCTGCTATTTCTTCGCAACGGAGCAGCATGTCAGGAGTAAGTTCCGTCGAGCCTTAGCTGATAAGAACAACACCATCATTATGGAGCAGGCTCATCTGAAGGAGAGTATCCAGAAGTTGGCAGAGGTACTGAAGAGTGGCAAGAATATTGTTATTTTCCCCGAGGGAAGTCGTACGCACGACGGTGATTTAGGTGACTTCAAACTCTCTTTTGCTATCCTAAGCAAGGAGTTGAACGTTCCTATCGTACCAGTCTGTATTAGAGGTGCTTATGATGCATTGCCAAGACACAGAAAATTCCTTTTCCCTCGACATATCGAGGTACATTACCTTCCTCCCATATTGCCGACAGCAGATATCTCCTATCAGCAATTGGCAGATAAGGTAAAGCAGGCAATAGCAAGGGTGCTGTAGTTTTTTGCAGTTTAGAGTTTAGTGTTTAGAGTTTAGAGTCAGTTCATTAGTTTAGAGTTTACAGTTTACCGTTTACTGTTTCTTGCGCTCCGTAGGTACTCAGGCGCAGGCGGAGTCCCGTTGAGCGGTTAGCGGTTAGCGAATAATTTTCAACTTTCAACTTTATAAAGAAAATATCGAGAGATACGAAAAAACCGCGAAAGTCCTCAAAAAGGTTTTCGCGGTTTTTGTTTATTTTGATGTTAAGAAATAATTTTGAATTTATATCTTTTCTCTTTTAATTTTTCTCTTTTATCTAGAATAGTGATTCCTGCGAATTGACCTCTTCCAGCGTGAAGGCAGAAGAGCCGTCGAAGCAGTGAGTACAAATCTGATCCTTGGGAAGACCGATAGCCTCAATAAGTGTCTCCAGCTTACTGAATTTCAGTGAATCCAAGTTCAGACGTTTGGCAATCTCATTCACCATTCTCTTGTACTCGGGACTGTCTGTACGTGTGTAGGCATCCAGATTCTTGTTCTCGTCACCCTCGAAGTCCTTGATGATACGACGTGTGATAAGCTCCAAGTCGCTCTTGCTGGCGCTGAAGTTGATGAACTTACAACCGTATACCAATGGGGGGCAGGCAATACGCATGTGAACCTCCTTAGCACCCAGTTCGTGCAGCACCTTAGTGTTGTCGTGCAACTGAGTACCGCGTACAATGCTATCGTCACAGAAGAGTACACGCTTGTCACGCAGCTTATCGGCATTGGGGATAATCTTCATCTTAGCTACAAGGTTACGCATCTCCTGATTGCTGGGGGTGAAGCTACGGGGCCATGTGGGAGTATATTTGTTGATGGCACGCATATAAGGGCACTTGTGACCCTCGGCATAACCAACGGCCATACCTATACCGCTGTCGGGGATACCGCAGGCACAATCCACTTCTGTCTTGTCCTCCTCGCCCATACGGCGGCCGCACTCGTTACGTACCCATTCTACGTTCTTGCCTTCGTAGCAGCTGGTGGGGAATCCGTAATATACCCACAGGAATGAGCAGATCTGCATGCGTTTGTTTGGCTTGCGCAACTGTTCCATCTTATCTGCGGTGATGCGGATAATCTCGCCAGGGCCTACAAAGTAGGATATCTCGTAATCCAGATTGGGGAAGGCTGTGCTTTCGCTGGTAACAGCCATGGCACCCTCTTTCTTACCTACAACGATTGGGGTACGGCCCCATGAGTCGCGAGCGGCAATGATTCCGTTCTCTGTCAGCAGGAGCATTGAGCAAGAACCCTTGATGTTGTTAAAGACATTTTCGATGCCGTTAACGAAGTCCTTACCTTTTATAATTAAGAGAGCCACCAATTCGGTGGGGTTAATCTTGCCGGAAGAGAATTCGCTGAAATGTTGTCCCTCGGAGAGCAGTTTCTGGCAGAGTTCCTCCAAGTTGTTAATTTTTGCCACAGTAACCAGGGCAAAGCGTCCCAAGTGGCTGTTCATCAGCATAGGCTGTGCGTCTGTATCGCTGATTACACCTATTCCGGCATTGCCTTTAAACTTGTCCAGCTCGTCTTCAAAGCGAGTCCTGAAATAGGTACTTTCCAAATTATGAATACTGCGGAAAAACTCACCTTCTTCACTTACTGTAACCATACCGCCGCGCTTGGTACCCATGTGCGACTGATAGTCTGTCCCGTAAAAAAGGTCTGCCTTACAAGGCTGCATTGATACTGTTCCGAAGAAACCTCCCATATGTGCTTATATCTTTTTATCTTAAAACAGGGCGCAAAGTTAATTCTTTTTCGCCAAAAAGACGAAGGCTAAAGCGGATTTTTTTCTCTTCTTGTTCTCTTTTTATAACACAGTTTAAGTTTCGGAAGTTATAGAAT
>DLBF01000056.1 GCA_002494215.1 Prevotellaceae bacterium UBA7028 | reverse complement strand
TCGCTATTCGCTCGCGACCCCTTCGGCGTTCACAATTCATAATTCACAATTCATAATTCATAATTGTGTCACCAACTAAACGACCAAACGACTAATCTCCCAAACGGCTAATTTCCATAACGACTAACTTATCAACTCAAAAACTTATAAACTCAATTATGAATTATGAATTAAGAATTATGAATTGATAATTAAATACCGTGTTTCTCAATCTTACGATATAACGAGCCACGACTGATACCTAACTCTTTGGCCACGAGCGACAGATTGCCGTTGTGTCGGGCTATGCTGGCTGCTATGGCGTTACGTTCCATGGAGTCAAGGGAGACAGATCCACCAGCCTCACCTCCGTCCCCTCTCCCGTGGGCGAGGGGAGTATTTAAACCGGAAGTATATGAGCAGCTGCTTCGGAAATCATCAGCAGTAAGTATGCATTCTTCTTTTTGGTTAGGTGAGGGGCTGTGTCCATTCATCAGCACTGTGCGTTCCACCAGATTCTTCAACTCGCGTATGTTACCAGGGAAGGGGAGTGTCTGCAGGAAGGCAATGGCATCTGCCGAGGCTTTCACCAGAGGCAGGTTATTGGCAGCGCATGCCATTTGCAGGAAGTGATCTACCAGCAATGGAATATCTCCCTTGCGCTCACGAAGGGGAGGTAGATGCAGATTGATGAGGTTGATACGGAAGAAAAGATCCTCGCGGAAGGTATGTTCCTTTACCATCTTGCGCAGATCGGCATTGGTGGCGCAGATTACACGCACATCAGTACGGCGTGTCTGGCTGTCGCCCAGCACCTCGTAGGTCTGGTCTTGCAGCACACGCAGCAGCTTAACCTGACTGGCCAGCGACAGTTCGCCTATCTCGTCAAGAAAGATGGTGCCGCCCTTTGCCAGCTCGAAGCGTCCCACGCGGTCGGATGTGGCATCGGTGAACGAACCTTTCTTGTGGCCGAACATCTCGCTCTCGAAGAGCGAGGTGGAGATACCGCCCAGATTCACCTTCACGAACGGACCGTTAGCTCTGCCGCTCTGACGGTGGATAGCTTCGGCAATCAGTTCCTTGCCTGTTCCGCTCTCGCCCGTAATCAGCACGGGTGCATTGGTAGGAGCCACACGAGATACCGTGTTTAGTACCTCCTTTAAACAATCTCCAATAATAGGAGACCCTCTCCAAACCTTTTGCCCACCGTCGCATAGCTCCCCAATCGCTACGATTCCGCGATTGCCCTCTATGGGGAGGCTTTCTTTTGTTCTCCCCTTAGAGGGGAAGTTAGAGAGGGTCTTTGCCGTCTGTATTCTCTCCAGCAATACGCCATTGTCCCATGGCTTGGTAATGAAGTCGAAAGCGCCGGCACGCATGCCCTGTACAGCCAAGTCGATGGTTCCCCAGGCTGTCATCAGGATGCAGGGCAGGTTAGGGCGGAACACCTTTATCTGTTTCAGTAACGTCAGTCCCTCCTCGCCATTAATAGAGCATGAATAATTCATGTCCATCAGCACTAGGTCCACAGAGGGGGTAGTTCGGATAATCTGTATGGCAGCCTTTGGCTCCTCGGCCATAGCCACCTCATACCCGTTACGCTCCAGTACCAGCTTCAGGGAGAGTCGTATGCTTTTATCGTCGTCAACAACTAATACCATGTTTTAAATTCAAAATTCAAAATTTATAAATTCAAAATTGAAAATTGTATATTTTTCAGAGCAAAGATACGAAGTTCAATTCAAAATTCAAAATTCAAAATTATTTTTTTAACATCGAAAGGCACGAAAACCAAAACTGCGAAAAGAAAAACAAAGAATAATCCATGCCCATATAAACTCAGACACTAGGCCTTAGTCTGTTTTGAATTTTGAATTTAATAATTTTGAATTGAACTTCGTCCTGCGGACCGAAGTTCCTATTCTTCCCTCAATGACTCCGTAATCTCGCTCCGGCAGATGCGCCAGGCCGGTATAGCCGTACCTATGAGGACGGTACATAATATAAATAGGTACACGCAGAGGGAGACGATGGGGAAGTGGGTCTCTATGCTGTCGAACCAATAGTGAACAATAGGATTGTCATACATTCCTTTCTCGTAGAAATCTCCTGAAATCAGGTACTGGAAGTAGATGATGCAGCCTATGAAGACGCTGACTGTTGTGAGCACCCATGCCTCACGGATGAAACCCCAGAATACACTCCACTTGGTGGCTCCAAAGGCACGGCGCACGCCAGCTTCTTCACGGCGCTGCCGCGTGTACATTATTAAGGTGCCAAGAACGCCGAGAGACAGGTTGATGGCGAAGAAAGCAGCGGTGAGCATGTTCCTGTGCACCTGAGGACCATCAAATTGTCCATACTTGCTTTCAGCCTTCTCGCGTGCGGATTCTATCTTGCGAATGTAACAATGCTCCGTTGTAAGGCTTTGTTGTAGCTCATGTTCGCATTTCTCGCGGAACAGCTCTACGCTAATATCATCACGCAGACGGACAACAATGGGCAGGTTGTTCATTGTATTTTTCCACTTAGAACAGATGTAGCAGCAGGTATGGTCTCTGTCCCTCCAATATTGTTTCGCATCCTCAACCACGGCACGGATGCGGTATTCTATCCATTCGTTTTCCGCCACAAAATACAATTTAATCGTACGTCCTGCCACATTGGTTGTGCCGAAAGCTGCCATTGCTAAGGTGCGCGATAGGATAACTGACTTGTTTTCCTCGCAGTCATTTGTTAATTCATTGATTGGCACCTCGGGCGTCAGCGACTGGATACCATACGCCTTGAATATCGGGGATTCGCTTTGGAAATAGATGATCGGAAATCGAAGCCATGCGCTGTCTCCTATCTGACAACATGCTAAATACGAATCAAAGCCTGGGGCAGAGTACACAGAGCGGAAGGCTACTTCCACATCGTCCAAATCTTGCACCTTCCTGAGTAGCATTTCTTCCTCGGTGGATATCTCATCTTCTCTTTCTAACCTTTCCGATCGGTTAAGGGTGCTTGCCACCTCCATCCGAACCATGCGGTCGATGTCATAACCAAAGGGCTGGTTGTTGATGTACATCTTTTCCAATACAGGGTCTAACACCCACCAACAGACGATGGTGACGAGGATAAGTTCCAAGGAAAGCCAAAGCCTACCCCCGGCCCCTCCCCAAGGGAGGGGGGAATGAATTGAAGTGTATTTTGATAATTTATTCATAATTATAATGTTTTCAAAGAGTATGAACTCCTCCCCTTTTGGGGGAGGCTGGGAGGAGGCTTTTTTTATTTCTTCTCCATCATTGATTCTACAATCGGTTTTCTTAGGCTGAGCCATGCGGGTAATGCGGCTGCCAGTATGTTCAGTACGCAGCAGATTAGCAGGCAGATGAGGAATATGGCGGGGGCGAAAAGCATTTCCCCCTCAATGATGGGAACTCGGCCATAGAAATCATAACCTTGAATTGGTGAGAAAAACATGTAGAAAACCCAACTGCGCCAAGCATACAGGGCTAACCATGCCAGAAACAAACCAATGAAACCGCCAATGATTGTTAGCGTCAGATTTTCCATGATGACTTGCCCGAGCAGTGTACGCCGTTTGGCTCCGAACGCCTTGCGGATAGCCATCTCGGGCAGACGGCGCTCCATACGACTAACTACCATACCGCTCAGGTTAAGGGCTGGTACGAAGAGTAGCATGAAGATGGCAACCACCATGTACCAGTACCAGCTCTTCTCGTGGGAATATTTATTGAACACCCCGCTTATGTTGTTCCATACACCATTATAATAGGAATCAAGACCCTGTAGCATATCCAAGTTGGTCTCCTTGTGCACCGCATTATAACGTGCTTCCACCTCCCGCATCTCTTGCTTGAAGGCATTAAACTTGTCGGAGGCAACACAGAAGGAAAGCTCCAACCCCTGCGTGTGATAGTTTTTGCCTCGGTCTATGAGCAGGCTGTCGGCAGAGTAGGGGAACCAGATGTCGGCACAGCATTTTTCTGTTAACACGCTGGGTGTTTCCACCACACCACAGATACGGTAATCGCGGTTTTCCACACGGACGGTTTTCCCTACGCCTTTCTCTCCTTTGCCGAAGAGCTGTTCGCGGATTTCCTCTGTGATGACTACTATACGTCGTTCGTTGTCGAAGTCGTCCTGCGTGAAGGGTGCTCCTTCCGTAAAGTGGAATTGGAAGAAACGGAAATAGTTGGGTTCTGTCAACTCGATTACTACAGAGCGGTCGTGTTTTCCATCTGCCAGTTTAATGTAGAAATCGCCTAATCCCCATCTCGGGAATTCTGCCATCACGCACTCTGGCGTTTTCATTTTCAGGAACATGTTGCGGAACATCTCTTGGGTGATCTCGACCACCACAGGAACAGAATCGTTTGAATCCTCTTTCCAATTTCTGTTGTCAAATCTCGATAGATAGTACGTTTTGCTGCGGTTCACTTCTGGCGCTATGTTGGCAGTCTTCACATAATACACCTCGGCAATGAGCATCGTAAAGGCAATGGCCAGAGCCGTGCCGCAGATGTACATCGCGGAGTAGAGCTTATCAGAGCGAATCAGTGAAAAAGCCCCCCTCCAGCTCCCCCCCAAGGAGGGAGTGATAAGTTTTGAGATAAAATTCATTGACATATTTTTTGTGGTAATGAGCCCCTTTTGCCGTAGGCGTTCCCCTCGCCACTTGGAGAGGGGGTTAGGGGGAGAGGCTTTTTATTTTATTTTACTTCACCTTAATCTTCTCTTTCCCTTTGTATTTACTCATGTCGCTGACCACCACCTGTTCACCTTCCTCCAGTCCCTCAATGACCTCGATGTAGTCGTAGTTGCATTCACCCAGCTTAACATTCCGTGGTACAAGTACGGCACTTCCCTTCTCATTTTGAATTTTGAATTTTGAATTTTGAATTACAAACAATGTGTACTCTCCCGGTCCGCTGTAGAAGCTTCCGTTCTTGATGCGTAGCACATCGTCCTTTATGCTGGTGATGACAAAGATCTCAGCTGGGCGGCCTGAGCGCAGACGAGGATGACTCATATCGTCGGGCACGGCAGTGAAGGTGATGGCACCACTCTGGCTGAGGGGCGTAACCGTACTGATAGAACCCGTCAGCCGTTCCTTGCCAATCTTTATGATAACCTCTCCACCCACACGTACACGCTCGCTGTGGCTGTCCGAGATTTCGCACTGCGCCTTAAAATGACTCAGGTCACTCACCACAGCTATCTTCTGTCCTGCGCTTACGGTGCTTCCTATTTCCGAGCAGATGTAGGTGAGCGTGGCGCGGCGTGGCGATAGAATCTTGGCGTCGTCCAGCGTGCGTCGCTTCTCAGAGAGTCCCTTCTCGAAGATACCATTCTGCAGCTGTTGCATACGCATTTCCGCCTGCTTCACCTTCTTCTCGTTCTGATACTGCTGACGGTGTTGCGAGAGCTCTAGCTGTGCTGTGCGCAGGTCGGTCTCTGCCTGCCGCACCTTATCGCGGGTACCTGAGCCAAGGCTATCCAGATACAGCTCGTTGCGCAGCCGAGCCTCCAACTGCGATACCTTCATCTCCTCCACCTCTAACTGCATCTGGCGGTCAGAGAGCTGTGTCTCGATGTTAGCCTTCAGCTGTGTCATCTGCTGGCGCTTAATCTCTCGCTCGTCCAGCGCCTGCGCATAGTCCATCTCCGCCGATTGCAGGTCCAGTCGGAGTAGGGGCGTTCCCTCATCCACGCTGTCGCCGCTGTGGGCATAGACCTCCAGAATCTTAGAGTTGATGGGCGAAACAATGACCTCCTCAAAGGCTGGTACAATGACACCAGACGCCGTTACACTCACATCTATGGTACCACGGTCCACATCCGAGATGATGATTGTCTTCTTGTCCAACGTTGTTATCATCTGTGTTCCTACCCATGCAGCTATGCACATTACAACCACAAAGCCACCAATCCACATGCCAGCTTTCTTCATCTTGCGTTTCCGCTGCACGCTAACAGGAATAGCGCGGTCCATAGTTTGATTATCATCTTTCATATATTTAAGTTTCAAGTTTCAGAGGGTCTTCGACCCGGTTTCAAGTTTCAAGTTTGAAGTTTAAACGGTAAACGGTAAACAGTAAACTAACGTTCAATGAGACGTTCCACGTCCTCGCTCAGGTCACAGTTCTTCTCAAAGTCCCAGAGCGCTATGCTGCGCAGCTGATAGTAGTAGCGCCAGTAATAGTAGAGTTGGTTAATGCGCCCCAGACGTGCCTGATCCTTGGCTGTTTGCGCATTCGAGAGCTCCAGCGTACTGATGGTTCCTATCTTGAAGGTCTCTACGTTCGTGTAGTAGCGACGCTGCGCGATGGTATCCGCCTGACTGGCAATACGCAGTTGCTCCGCCTGATTGTTGAACTGCTCCGTCAACACAAATAGGCTCTGCCTGAACTCCTGTGCCTGCTGTCGCAGTTGGCCCTGCACAATCTCACGGTTACTCTCCGCCATCTTGAGCCTTCCCTTCCGTTTGCCCCAGTCCAGAATAGGAATGATGAATCCTACGCTTACCACCTGATTGCTCAGCAGGTCGCGATAGGCACCGCCTAATTTGTCTCCTACACCAGTGTACCCGAGTTGGGCATTCAGGGTGATACTCTGGCGGTTGGCCTTGGCGGCAGCCACGCTGTAGTCAGCCTCCAACTGACACCGCCGCATGGTGGTGGCAAAGGCATTGTTCGCGAGGGCGTGGTCAAGTACCTCTTCATAAGAAATGCGGCCAGTTTCACCTCCCGCCCTTGCTGAGAGAGAGGGAACCGAATCAGGAGAAATGAGTTCTATTTCCTCATCCACATCCAGGAAGGACTGTAAGGCAAACTGGTAGGCCTGACGGTTGCTCTCGCTGTTGGTAAGATCGCTACGGGCATTCAGCAGATCCAGTTTCATCTGCAGCACATCGTTCTCGCTGATGCTACCCATGCGTCGCTTGGCCTGCGCCACCTCATAAAGCTTCTCGGCTGTCTGCACGTTTTGTTCGGCTATGCGTACCTGCTCACCTGCCATCAGCAGACTAAAGAACTTCTCTACGGCTTTCATCGCCACCTCTTCCGTATCGGAGAGAAACCTTGCCTGTGCCTCGCGGTAACGCAACGGCTCTATGCGGCGGTTCCACTT
>DLBF01000033.1:693-8094 GCA_002494215.1 Prevotellaceae bacterium UBA7028 | reverse complement strand
CCTACCGATTCTTTGAGTACCATTGATTTGGGGCAGTATTATGCCATTCTTCCTTCGGTAGCCTTCAACCATACCATTAAAGATTATCTGAACCACTATCCGGGAGCCCATTTCGTGGAACAGGGATTTTATTTTGCATCCGATAATAACAAAGACTGGGATACTGTTGAGACTCTTCGTGAGAAATTCGCCAAAGTAATTCCCGGATTCGAAGTTAAATAAGCAAGAAAAAACTATGGAACAATTAGCGATTTTAGGAGGTAAGCCCGTACGTAATGAAAAAATTTATTATGGCCGTCAATGTATAGACGAGGACGATATCAATGCTGTAACCAATGTGCTTCGCGGTCCTTATATTACCTGTGGCCCGAAGGTAGCGGAAGCAGAGAAACGGTTGGCTGAGTATGTGGGCGCAAAACATGCCGTGGTGTGCAGTAACGGCACGGCAGCTCTTCATTGCGCCTGTATAGCTGCTGGCATTGGCCCAGGCGACGAGGTGATAACAACACCCATTACCTTTGCTGCCAGTGCCAATTGTGCGCTCTATTGCGGCGCGAAGCCGGTTTTTGCCGACATCGATCCAAAGACATACAACATAGATCCGGAAAGCATTCGAGCCCACATTACACCCAAGACCAAGGCAGTAGTGGCTGTCGACTTCACCGGTCAGGCAGTCAGAATCAAGGAGATACAAAAAATATGTGACGAGTTCGGGCTAGTATTTATTGAAGATGCTGCCCATGCCATCGGTACTTGCTATAACGGCGCACATGTGGGCAGCTTAGCTGATATGACTTGTTTCAGCTTTCATCCTGTTAAGACTGTTACCAGCGGCGAAGGTGGCGCCATTACTACGAATAACGACGACTATTATAAGAAGCTCATGCTTGCTCATGCTCATGGCATCACTCGTGATGAGAGCCTGATGGAGGATGCTCCTCACGAGGGAATATGGTATTATGAACAAATCAGCTTGGGTTATAACTATCGCATGACTGACTTTCAGTCGGCTCTTCTCTTGAGCCAGCTGAAGAAACTGGAACGGTTCAAGCAGCGTCGGCAGGAAATTGTCTGTAAATATAACGAGGCTTTCAAAGACGTACCAGGCATCATTGTTCAAAAGGAGATTCCTGAGTCTGACACATGCCGACATCTTTATATCATCAGACTCGATTTAGACAAGCTCACTTGCACGCGTCGTCAGTTTTTCGATGCTATGAGTGCAGAGAACGTGCAGTGCCAGATTCACTACGTGCCGGTGTATTGGTTCCCCCATTATAAGCATTTAGGCTACGAAAAAGGCTTATGCCCCCATGCAGAAGAGATTTATAAGGGAATTATGAGTATTCCCCTTTATCCCCTGATGTCAGACGAGGATGTTGACGACACGATACATGCCGTTAAAAAGATTGTTGCTTATTATTCTAAGTAACTGATGAAGAATCTTTGTATTATACCAGCCCGTGGAGGCAGCAAGCGGATCCCTCGTAAGAATGTAAAGCCGTTCTTAGGAAAACCGATGCTGGCTTACTCCATTGAGGCGGCAAAGGCATCAGGGCTGTTTGACGAGATTATGGTCTCAACCGATGATGCGGAGATTGCAGAAGTGGCAAAACAGTATGGTGCGAATGTACCGTTTATGCGCTCTGCTGAAACGGCCAGCGACTATGCTACGACTGCAGATGTGTTGAAGGAAGTGCTGACTAATTACCAGGAGTTAGGTAAGGAGTTCGATAATTTCTGCTGCTTCTATGCTACGGCACCGATGGTGCAGAGCAAGAGCATCGTGGAGGCTTTTGAGCGTTTGCAGCAGTCTGACTTCACTTGTGTCTATCCTGTAGTACAATTCAGCTATCCCATTTGGCGTTGTCTCGATTTGGCGGAGGATGGTACGATGAAGCGTCACTGGCCAGAGTATGAGAACAGCCGCAGTCAGGATTTACCCAAGGAGTATCACGACACAGGTACGTTTTATTGGTATAAGACCAGACAGTGGCTTGCTGGTAATATTAAAATAGGTGGCATAGAGGTGGATGAAACCACCATTCAGGATATTGACACCGAGACCGACTGGAAGTTGGCGGAGATGAAGTATAAATTGCTGAATCAAAAGTGAAAAAGAATGCCCCAATATATTTGTTTACAGCAACAGGAACAGCATCTTGGAGATTACTCCATTGTGCCGTTGCGCTATGAAGACAGGTTTTCTATCATGAAGTGGCGCAATGAGCAGATTTATCATCTGCGTCAGGCGCGTCCCCTCAAAGCGGATGACCAGCAGCGGTACTTTGACAATGTTGTTTCCAAACTGTATGACAACCCCAAGCCCGATCAGATACTTTTCTCCTATTTGGAGAACCGAAGAAGCAGCGAGAGCAGTGAGAGTTTCGACTCTCACTGCCAAGTCGCGTCTGAGGTCGACGGAGTCAAGGGTACCTGCATAGGGTATGGCGGTCTGGTTCATATCAACTGGATAGACCGTAACGGAGAGATTTCATTTATTATGGACACACAGTTGGAGGCGGAGCACTTCCAGGAGCATTGGAGCAACTGGCTTACGATGCTGAAGAAGGTGGCTTTCGATGACCTTGGCCTGCACAAAATCTACACCTATGCCTTTGACTTGCGTCCGCACCTATACACCGCTTTGGAATCCAACGGTTTTACCCGCGAAGCAACGCTGAAAGAGCATTGCCTGTTCCAAGGGGAGTATAAAGATGTAGTCATACATTCTATCTGGAACAGCAATGTATGAAGTGATTAACTATGTTGACTGCACTCGCGAGCAGCAACTGGAAATATTACGTTTGAGAAATCTAGATGCCATTCGTAAATGGATGGTGAATCCGGACGTGATTCCTGAAGAAAATCACTTTAGCTTTATTGAAAAGCTTAAGCGAAACAGCGAAAGACTTTATTTCGCCATCTATCGCGATGGATTGTTGGTCGGAACTTACAATCTGACCAAGGAAGAGGATGATGTGTGGGAACGTGGCATTTTTGCCAACCCAGAAACGCAGGGCAAAGGAGAAACAATAATCTGGGAACGCCAGATATTGGCTTCATTGCCGGCAAAGGGCATTAAGACCATTTCTGCCAAGGTGAAACTTGATAATATGAGATCCATCAAGTATCACGAGAAACTGGGATATCAGGAACAAACGAGAGACAACGAGTACATATACTATATATTGAAGTTACAATGAGCAAGACATTCATAGTGGCGGAACTGTCCGCCAACCACGGTCACAAGTTGGAGGTGGCTCTTGAATCGGTAAGGGCAGCAAAAGAAGCCGGAGCTAATGCCGTGAAGATACAGACATACACGGCTGACACCATCACATTGAATTGTGACGCAGAGGATTTCAGGGTGAAAGGCACCTTGTGGGACGGTCGTACGCTTTATGACCTTTATCAAGAGGCTTTTACACCTTGGGAATGGCATCAGGCTATCTTTGATGAGGCAAAGAAATGCGGGCTGATTTGTTTCTCAACGCCCTTTGACAATACGGCTGTCGATTTCCTCGAAAATCTTGGCAATCCCATTATGAAGATTGCCAGCTTCGAGATAACCGATATCCCTCTGATTGAATACGCGGCCAAGAAAGGCAAACCCATGGTGATTTCCACGGGCATTGCTATGCCGGAGGATATTGAGTTGGCTGTGAAAACCTGCAAGGATGCTGGGAATGATGATATTACGCTATTGAAATGTACTTCTTCCTATCCTGCACCTATTGAGGCTGCCAATCTGATGACCATGGTAGATATGAAGCAACGCTATGGTGTGAAGGTGGGACTGAGTGACCACACGATGGGCTATGATGTGGCTGTTGCTGCTGTCGCCCTTGGCGCAACGTTGGTGGAGAAGCATTTCATTCTTGACCGCAGTATTGGTGGTCCGGATGCTGCATTCTCTATGGAAATCGGTGAGTTTGCCGCCATGGTGAAGTCTATCCGTAATGTGGAGAAGGCATTGGGTGAGGTGGTTTATCCTACTGACCCGAGTAAGATTAAAGGCCGTGAGTTCAGCCGTTCGCTATATGTGGCTGAGGATGTTAAGGCCGGTGACGTGATTACGGAACATAATGTTCGCTCCGTGCGCCCGGGATTTGGACTCCATCCAAGGTTCTTACCTGAAGTGTTGGGAAAGACGGTGTGCCGTGATTTAGCGAAGGGAGAAAGATTTTCGTTGAACGACATAGCAAAAGAATCGTAGTATGAAAAACGTGTTATTTTTTACATTAGAAATGCAGGGGCTTCAGGAAGCCAGTCAGATACAGGCTGCATGTGAACACATCGAAGCCGGCGATAATGTGCTTTATGTTACGTGTGGCAGGTCGTTGGGATTCTGTAATGATAACCGCAAGGGCAATCATCTGCAGTGCCGGTTCTGTAAGAAGAGACAACTGGCGCGCTCGAAGAAGGCCATCAAGGGACTAAACAGTATTCACTCCATAGATGAATACACGACGCCCGACGACTGGCAGCAGGCCAACCGCCAGCAGTTCACGTTTGATACACTCGACGAGCTGAAGCGTATTACCTATGAAGACATCGAGATAGGCTACGGCGCATTGTCCTCGTATGTGTCCTACACGCGGAATATTGATGCAAAGGCAGACGAGATAAGAGACTACGTTGAAGACCTGATGCGTATGCAGATACGCATGATTCTGACATTCAAGAGGATTATAAGCAGCTTTCAGCCGCAGCTGATGGTGTTCCACAACGGACGCTTTGCCGAATACAAGCCCCTTCTGGGTTTGGCTCGCAAGTTCTCCATTGACTATCTCTGTACTGAGAACCTTCTTGTCTCTAATGGAACCCGATGCCAAGACAATTATTTTAACGGAACACCCCATAACGTGATGTCGCGTTACAAAAACATCATCTCCACATGGGAGGCAAACGACGACCATGAAGACCGCGAACGTACGGGCAGGCAGTTTTTTGAGAACCGGCGCAATGCCAGGTTTGCCGGCGACACCATCTATGCCAAGGATCAGAAACTGGGAAAACTTCCGCAGAATTGGGATGTTAAAAAAGAGAATATTGTCATATTCAACAGCTCCGAGGACGAGTTCTTTGCTATTGGAAGCGAAGCAGAAAACACTACACTCTTCAAAAGCCAGCTGGATGGAATCAGAACCCTACTGGAACATTATCTTTCTGATGAGAATAAACATTTCACTTTGCGTATTCATCCGCATCTGAAAGGCTTGCCTTATCCCTATCACCAGGATCTTTACCGTTTGAAGTACGCTAATCTGACCATTATTCCACCGGAATCTGATGTCAGCACCTATGCTCTGATTGACGCTTGCTGCAAGGTCGTTGTGTTCGGTTCAACAACCGGTGTGGAGGCCTGTTACTGGCATAAGCCCGTTATCAATTTAGGCTATGCTTTTTATGCAGGATTCGATGTGGCTTATGTGCCTAAGACAAAAGATGAATTATGGCATTTCATCGACACCAAGGACCTCCAGCCAAAAGATTCTCAAAACGCACTTCCTATTGGCTATTACTTTATGACCGACAAACGTCCGCAGCTCAACTATGCCAAGGCCTATGAGCATCGTGAAATGCGTTCCCTGTTTGGGAATCGCTATATCTGGCACCAAGGCTACTCACTGCTGGGCTCAGAATACCTTTATGGAATTTGGCGTGCGCTGATGTACAGATTCGAGGGCCGCATACCCGGTCTTACTAAATACAAGCAAGTTCCAGCATATTATAAATCATAGACGCTGATGCGCCTTCCCACGGATTCAATAGCTCCAGAAAGAAGCCGACGCCGCAGCCATTCTATCACCAATGTTGCTACTACAACCGTGGCAACAGCCATGAGGTGGTAACACCAGAACAGACCATTATACATGTGGGGTTCCAGCAATGGTTGTAACCACCACAAGACAGTCTGGTTAAGCAGGTATAGCGGAAACACATAGGTGGCCAACTTGTTGACGAGTGACGAACGAAACGGATGTTGGCAGAACCAGCAGAACAGCAGGACGGCACCGGCAACCATCAATGCGTTGTTGTCTTTGCAAAGCAGGATGGTAGCCTGCGGCTTGATGCTGCCCGCCAGAAAGCTGATGGCAAAGGTCAGCGCCACACACACGATGACACCCCTGCCGCAATGGCGCATCCACCAGTCGGGCAGTGTGTAGTGCTTAAGATACTGACCTATCAAGTAGGCGGTGATGAGGTTGGGCAGTCCTTTGCCGCCCATGTCGTCGGTCAGCGAGTTACGCAACACGGTAGGCGACACGACGAAGAAAAACAGCAGTACGCCCAGCAGCCACTCCATCTGTCGGCGTGTCAGTCCGGTGACGGCGCGGTTAAGGAAGGGCGACAGGCAGAAGATGACAACATAGCACGTCAGAAACCACCAGTGGCACGACGTGACGGGAGTCAATGCATGATAGAGGTCCTGCGGCGAGAAGACGCCCGTCGTACCCACTATAATAGCGTACTCTAACAACGAGTAGCAAGCGCCATGGCCCAAAATGTCCACAGACGCGACCACCGGAAATGGATGCCGAAATAGCCTGATATGAGGATAAACACCGTCACCCCCATGTTGCCCACGGCATTGATGGCCGTCAGCACAATGCGGTTAGGCAGATGGTCGGTACCTATAAGTAAACCGGCAGCATGCATCATCACAATGAAGAGGATAGCCAGCAGGCGCAGCAGCTCAATATTGGAAAGTCGTTCCTTGCTCATTTCTAATTATTTATAGTGCTTTAATCCGAGCAGCTTCGCCACACGGTTCTTCATCGACTGCCAGATAAACCGAAAATTGCCGTAACGAAGGTTGTTGCACAACTCTTCCAGCGAATATTGTATCTTAATCCAAGGGTGATTCCATGCGTTAATCTTGTACAGACGCGTCTGATAGTCAACATTCTCAATGACGTATTTAGGATGTTTCAGCGGAAACAGGAGTTCGTGGCGCTGCATGGTGTAAATGCGACGCAGGCGACGGGGAATGGTATTTATTTCTGAATTGAAATGAGTGGAGTCTGGCAACAGTCCGATGTTGTTAATCTGATTTTTCGCCGGCATAACGGCCAAACCCGAATTTAATATCATGTTGGCCCAGTCGATAGTTTCAAAATACTCCTTTCCGCTCCGGCTGTGATCACGAAACATGGGAAGCATCGAGTTGCGATAGCCACGCTGACGGGCAACGGCCTCCATCTGGTGCATATTAAAATCGTCAGCCATGAAACTATAACTCTCGTCCCACTGCTCTGCCACACGACGCCACGACGCCCATCCCCAGATGCTGAAAGCCGAGGTGAAAAAATAATCGTAAGGACAGTCTCTCGTTATTTCATCAACGTTGAAACCGGCTATCATGGTGATCCGCTCGTCGTGCTCATAGCGGTC
>DLBF01000033.1:0-638 GCA_002494215.1 Prevotellaceae bacterium UBA7028 | reverse complement strand
TCATAGCGGTCGAGCATCTCCTTGCAGAAAGGAAAAAAAGACTGCGACGGCACCACGTCATCCTCCAGCACAATAACCTTGTCGGCCAATGAGAATGCCCATTTGTGGGAACGGAACCCCGAAGGGTCACAGCCCTGGTTCTGTGACAAGTAATTACGATGAACGTCACACTCCCAGTCGATATTCTTGTCGGCAACAACCTGGCGACAAGCCTCAATGCCAGCTATGTCGCGCTCACCGCGCGGTCCGTCTTGATAGAGGAACAGCTTCGAGGGCCGGGCCTTCCTGACCTCAGCAAACACTTGACCGAACGACTCTGGACGGTTGAAAAACAGCAGCAGCACGGCTATGTCAATTTTGGCAGGATGTTTCATTTTCCAACGGATTCTTATGATACAATTTTATCAGTTGTTTATAACTCTCTGACTATCAATCTATACACAAGCTACCAGCCTCTTTTGCAGCTATAGCCGTCAGGCAGTAAGTCTCATACTAAGTACAACTCGCATGCAAAAGTACAAAAAATAGTTTAGCAATCAAAATAAAAGCGTAAGTTTTTGAGCAAAAAGCACACGCTATAGCTCTGCATGAAGTTAGGATTCCGCCGGGAAGGGTACTTTCCTTGCATGTTACGGATA
>DLBF01000204.1 GCA_002494215.1 Prevotellaceae bacterium UBA7028 | reverse complement strand
TGACTGATGTTCATGAAGAAGCGCAGCTTGGCATCGGCCATCTCCTCAGCATGGATGTGTTCCTGCAGACGCAGGTTGTCCTGTTCCTTGCGCTGGCGGCGCCGGCGGTACTGCATGAAGAGCACGACAGGTATTAATATATATATAATGTACGCAAGAGGTGTTCTGTACCATGGAGCATGGATAATCACCTCGAAGCAGCGCTCGGGGGTCTGTATGCCGTTCTGTTCAGCCACGACGCAGAAGCTGTAGTCGCCTGGTGCCATGTGGCTGAAGGTAATCTCGTTGACACCCAGTGGCATGCGCACCCAGCCTTCGCGGTTGATGCGATAGCTGTAGACGATATGCTCGGGGTTGTCGTAGGTCAGCGTTGACAGTTGCACGGCAAAGGTGTTGTCGCTGCTGCTGAGCACAAAGCGCTTGGAGGCGATGACTGTGGTGTCCGTGACCTGCCAGACACCCGACATGGAACCGGGTGCTACGGGCTCTCCGTTGACGGAGAAGTTGGTTAGCTTGACCTCCGCTTTCCAGGCACGCTCGTGGATGTCGGCGGGGTTAAACCAAGTTACCCCCCCCAAACCTGCAAACACCATGTATCCGCGTGGCGAGGTCCACGAGGCACCATCGCTGAACTCGTTCGACTGCAGACCGTTGTCTACAAAGAAATTGCTGGTCTTGCCCGTCTTAGGGTCCAGGCGGCACAGACCATGGTCGGTACCTATCCAGAGACGACCGGCATGGTCCTGTTCGATGGAGGCGATGCCATTGTCTGACAGTCCGCTCTCTACGGCCAGTCGTTTGATTTGCCGTTTGTTGAGATCGTAGCACAGCAGGCCGTCATTAGTACCGATGTAGAGGGTGCCGTTATACTCCTTGGCAATGCGGGCTGCCGTGCCATAGCACAGGCAGTTCTCGCCGAAGACGCTCGTCCAGTTTTCTGTTGCCATGTCCATACAGCAGACGCCCATCGTTGTGGCGACATAGATGTGTCTGCCGTCGGCAGAGAGGGAGAGCTGCGAGAGATAGTCATTGGTGATGCTGTTGATTTTGCGGTCTTCGGGAGCCTTGGGGTGCTGGGTATAGGTTTTTATTTCGCCAGTCTCTGGGTTGAGGCGTAAGAGTCCCTGACCCATCGTTGCCAACCAGAGCTGTCCTTTGGGGTCGCAGAGGATGTCGAAAATGCTGACGTCGGGACCTTGTGGCAGTCGGTAGGGGTGGTAGGTCAATGTCTTGCGGTCTATCCAGCCGCAACCTTCTCTGAAGCTGCCTATCCAGATATTACCTTTCTTGTCTTCACACGAACCCAGCACTGTGGCGGGGAAGTTCTCCTTGAAGTGCTTAACCATTTGGAAGTTCTCGTCCTGTACATATAGTCCGTCTCGGTCGGTACCTGTCCAGCGCCATCCTTGATGGTCGCCGGTGACAGCGGTCATACAGGCATTACCCAACACGTTGCGAGAACCTAACTTCGGTCCCATATAGCCAAAACCCATGGCATGGCCGGGCTGCATGAAGATTCCTTTCTGCAGCAGTCCCAGCCAGACGTTGCCGTTCTGGTCTTCGCAGATGGAGTAGACCTTGGCAGTGCTCAGGTCTACCTCACGACTATAGTAGGGGTTGTCTATCAGTCGGCCGTTCTGCGGATTATAGATACCGAGTCCCATACCGTCGTAGCCCAGCATCAGATGGCCGCGATTGTTGAAATAGAGTACGGAGATGTGGCGGTTGCCCGTACCTTCTATATGTGTGGCGATGCCATTGTCTAACCGGAATAGTCCACGGTTGGTGGTGGCAACGTATATTCTTCCGTTGTCGCCCTGGCATACATCAAGGATGCCATTGCGCATGTCGTCCTCCTGGAAATAGCGATTGATGTTTTTACCGTCCCAGCACCAGAGACCTTGCGACTCGGTGGCTATCCAGATGTGCTGCCAACGGTCTTCCATAATGCGGTGTACACCCTTCAGGTCCGTGAAGACACCATCCATCTCGTAGGCTTCGCGGTGTCCTTTCATCTGGAGCATTCCGTGGCCGGAGGTACCGATGAGTATGTCGCCATTCTTACGTTCCAGCAGACTGGTCACATAGCATGGAACGGGCTTTTTCTTCAGATCGTAGGTGGTAATGGTGCGGAAGCGCTGGCCGTCAAACACCTGGAGGGCACCATACATGCCAATGAAAAAACGGCCGTTTCTGTCCTGCGTCATGCAGTTGACGTAGTTGCTGGCCATACCGAGGTTCTGGCGCGCCTCTTTCTTAAATGTGCGGAATTGATAACCGTCGTAGCGGTTCAGTCCGTTACGCGTGGCTACCCAGATAAAACCGTCTCTGTCCAAATAGATTTGTGTGGTATAGCTGCTCGACATCTGTTTGTCAGCGTCGAAGAGTTTGCCCATTTGGGCGTTAGCAGTAATAACGTTCGCTAAGCACAGTAGTGCAAGTAGAACTTTGTGTGTCATAGTTTGTTTCAAGTTACAAAAACACTGCAAAGATATTACTTTCCGATGAAATCGCCAAAGAAATGTTACAAAAAATAAAGTTTATGTAATATAAATATTTGTACGTATGCGTGATATCGTTTACTTTTGCAGCGTAAAATCGCATAGCATTGCATAAATAGCTTTTTTATAAGTTACTTAATTTAGTAGTTTTGGTATGTATTAATGGGTGAGAGGATGACGGGATGTCATCCTCTTGTTTCCGAAAGACAAACCAGGCAAAAAAAACACTGATGAGTGGCAGTATAAACGGCTGTATAAGCATTGTTATTAAAGGTTTTTTAGATAGTGTTACAAAATATAAAATTCGTGTTACAAACAATAAATGTATTAATAAATAAAAGCGTTACCTTTGCAGCGTGAATAACTAACTTATTATCAATTTATGCAAAAAACAGAGAACTAACAACGAGTGGCAACACTCACCATCGAGAACAACTAACTTAGTAAAATAACGTACAACTATGAATCAAATTCTGACAAAATGAAGAATCTAAAACAATTGCTCAGACGAACTGTTTCCGTGATTCTTATCATGACGGCGTTCTGCACGACCATGCAGGCTCAGAACGGCATCACGGTAACGGGTACAGTCACAGACGGTACAGCAGATCCTTTGATTGGCGCTTCAGTCATTGTGAAGGGTAAGCCATCGCTGGGTACCGTGACTGATTTTGATGGTAACTTCAAACTGAATGTGCCTTCAGAGTCGACAGTACTCGTGATTTCTTATGTGGGTATGACCACGAAGGAAGTCAAAATTGGAAAACAACGCAACTTTAAGGTAACTTTGCAGGATGACACTCAGCTGGAAGAAGTCGTTGTCGTAGGTTACGGTCAGCAGAAGAAAGCATCTGTGGTCGGTGCTATTACGCAGACTACGGGTGAAGTGCTGGAACGTGCCGCAGGTATCGGTAGTGTGGGTGCAGCCCTGACGGGTAACCTCCCTGGTGTTGCTACCATCGCTTCTTCTGGTCAGCCTGGTGAGGAAGATCCCCGTATTTACATCCGTGGTGCAGCTGCTTGGAATCAGGATGCCCAGCCGCTGATTCTCGTGGATGGTGTAAAGCGTGAGATTAAATCTGTAGATATCTCGTCAGTGGCAACTATTTCTGTATTGAAAGATGCTTCTGCTACTGCTGTGTATGGTGTGGAAGGCGCTAACGGTGTTATTCTGATTACCACTAAGCGCGGTCAGGAAGGTAAGGCACGTATCGATGTAGGTTTCAATGCAACATTGAAAGCAGTATCAAAGCTTCCTCGTAAGTATGATTCTTATGATGGATATATGTATCGCAACCAGGCTATTGAGCATGAACTTGCTATTGGTGGTGCTGCGTCTTGGGCTTACTATCGTCCTCAGACCTTTATTAATAACTTTCGCAATCAAGACTATACAGTCGTACAAAACTATGACGCTAATGGTAGTTATCTTGGCGATTACAGTCAGGCAGAACGCTATCCGAATGTGGATTGGCAAGATGAGATGTTTAAGAGCTATACCTTTTCTTATAATACAAACTTGAATATTTCGGGTGGTACTAAGTTCGTAAAGTATTTTGTGGCATTCGACTACCAGAATGAGGGCGATATGACTCGAATCTGGGATAACCATCAGGGTTACGAGGGTGGTTATGCTTATAACCGTTTGAATGTACGCTCAAACTTGGATTTCCAGATTACAAAGACTACCCAGTTTAAAGTAAATCTCGCAGGTTCAAATGCTCAGCAGAAGACTCCGCGTTATTATTATGGTAATA
>DLBF01000058.1 GCA_002494215.1 Prevotellaceae bacterium UBA7028 | reverse complement strand
CAGCTCGGCAATGCGGTCGTTGCAGAGATTGCCAATGGAGCCTTCGTGGGTGTGATGAATATCCTTGTTGGGACGGAAATTGCCAGCCTCAATGTCCAAGCCCACCTTCTTATAGGCATCGCGGAAAGGCATACCCTCTGTGGCAAGGCGGTTAACCTCCTCAACAGAGAACATAAGATCATAGCGTGAATCGGAGAGGATATCCTCGTTGACCTTTATCTTAGTAATAATGTATGTAGTCATCTGCAAGCAGTCGCGCAGTTCCTGGAAGGCAGGCAAGAACACCTCCTTGATAATCTGAAGATCGCGGAAGTATCCGCTGGGCAGATTGTTCATGATGAGTGTTATCTGCTGGGGCAGCCCCTGCAGTTTGTTACACTTGGCACGTGTCAACTCGAAGACATCAGGATTCTTTTTATGCGGCATGATGCTGGAACCAGTGGTACAGTCGTTAGGCAACTTCACGAAGGCAAAGTTCTGGCTGCTGAACATACAGGCATCGAAAGCCAGTTTACTGACGGTTCCTGCTATGCTGGCAAGAGCAAAGGCCACGTTACGTTCCGTCTTGCCGCGCCCCATCTGTGCATAAACCACATTATAGTTCATGGAGTCAAAGCCAAGCAACTCGGTGGTCATGGTACGATTCAGGGGGAAACTGCTTCCATAACCTGCAGCGGAGCCCAAGGGATTGCGGTTGGTCATACGGAAGGCTGCCTGCAAGAACATCATGTCGTCAACAAGACTCTCGGCATAAGCACCAAACCAAAGACCAAAGCTACTGGGCATAGCCACCTGGAGGTGGGTATAACCGGGCATCAGAACGTCCTTGTAACGCTCGCTCTGTGCCTGAAGTTGCTGGAAGAGTTCCTTTACGTCCGTAGCAATATCCTTCAACTGGCGACGGATAAAGAGTTTAAGATCGACCAGCACCTGGTCGTTCCTGCTACGTCCCGAGTGAATCTTCTTGCCTATGTCGCCCAGTTTACGCGTCAGCATCAGTTCAACCTGTGAGTGCACGTCCTCTACACCTTCCTCAATAACGAACTCGCCCCTTTTAATTTGAGCGTGTATATTACGAAGTTCGGCCAGGAGCTGCTGCAATTCATCAGCCTGTAACAGACCAATACTCTCCAGCATGGTGGTGTGAGCCATAGAGCCCAGCACATCAGCCTCTGCCAAGTAGAGGTCCATCTCACGGTCACGTCCTACGGTAAAACGTTCTATCTTGTCCTGAATCTCAAATCCTTTATCCCAAAGCTTTGCCATTGCCATTTTTGGTTAAGAGTTAAAAATTAAGAGTTAAAAATTACCCCTTTGAGGGAATAATCCTATGATTCTTAATTCAATTGTGTCCAATCTTAATTCTTAACTCATAATTCTTAATTTAATTATCAATATGGTATGCTTGCCAGCATCTGTGCTAACCCATCCACTCCCTGTTGCAACTTACTGCCTATCACCTGCTTGATAAAGAAATTCAGGTCAGCCTTAACAGTGAGCTTCATAGCACACTCTGTGTCTGTGGCAGGGAGCAACTGAACCCACATATTTGCCTGGATGGGTGCACCTTCCAGCGCGAACTTGATGGTTTTGTTCTCCTCGCGCTCAATGATACGCAGCGTGATATTACCCACAGGAGAGGAGCCCGACACGCTGTCGCTATCAAACTTCAGTTCACGCAGCTTCTGTAGGACAGCATCCAACTGTTCTGGCGAAGCCTTGTCGCCAGCCTGCTCCAGCATCTTCTCGCGAATCATGGGATTGTCAAGATTCTGCTGGATGACAGCCAAGTTGTTCAAGTCCGAAAGACGCTCGTACACCCGCTCTACGGGGTAGTATATCTTCTTAACGTCGCTTTTATATTCTGCCATATTCCCGTCTCTAAACTCTAAACCCTAAACTCTAAACTGTTTATCATCCGTTCCAGTGAGCGGGATCCTTACGCCACTCGTGCAGAACTTCCACATCATCCTCTGTGATATAGCCGGTCTTAACGGCCTGCTCTACAACAGCCTCGTAGTTAGTGAGGGTAATGAGCTTAACATTAGCATCGCTGAAAGCCTTCTCGGCAACAGGGAAACCATATGTGTAGCTGGCAACCATACCAACCACCTCGCAACCATTGTTACGAATAGCCTCTACTGCCTTCAAACTGCTACCGCCTGTACTGATAAGGTCCTCAACAACAACAACCTTCATTCCGGGCTTCAGTTCACCCTCGATGAGGTTCTCCAGACCATGATCCTTTGGTTTGCTACGAACGTAAACAAAAGGCAGGTTCAGCGCATCGGCTACCAAAGCACCCTGTGCAATAGCACCTGTAGCTACACCGGCAATGGCATCAACATCCTGAAAGTTCTCCAGAATAATACGCGTAAGTTCAATCTTAACGAAAGAGCGGAGGTCGGTATAGGAAAGGGTCTTACGGTTATCGCAATAGAAAGGGCTCTTCCAACCGCTGGCCCATGTAAATGGGTTGCTGGGCTGCAATTTAATAGCCTTAACCTTCAGTAATTTCTCTGCAAAAATGGATTCTAATGTATTCATATTTCTTACGTTATATCTTTTTCAGGGTGCAAAATTACGAAAAATCGAACGCAGAACAAAAGAATCCATTCTTTTTTATGCTGAGATGAAGTAATTTCGAGGTGTAAACTCAAAATTACGAAAAATCGAACGCAGAACAAAAGAATTCATTCTTTTTTATGCCGAGATGGAGTAATTTCGAGACGAACGTCTCAGAGTTACGAAAAATCGAACGCAGAACAAAAGAATCCATTCTTTTTTATTCTAAGACGAAACAATTTGGAAACAAAAGTCTCAAAGTTACGAATAAGCACACGAAAAGGGCATTTTATTTTGTTAGGGTCAGTATTTTTCGTAATTTTGCATTCTAAACAATGAAAAAACAGCGTCGATATGATTAAAGAATATCTTGTTTTGAGTCGCACCAACGGCACCACACGTACAGGTTCACCATACGCGGTTCTGAAGGTGGCCGACCTCATAGAGACCATAAATATATCCGTATGGGACTTACAACCAACGGCAGAACCCAAAGTGGGACAACTGGTAAGTTTCTATAACATAAAGGACAATGCAGGCAAGAAATCTTGCGCTCTTACAGACATGAAGCCAGGAGCCATGCCGCTGATGGACCATCCGCTCTACAACCTACTGCCCCGCCCCATCCGCAGAGACGTATGGGACAAGACCATCGACACACTTGTAGGCTTCTGCACAGACAAGAGCCTCATCCCTATCATACGCGACTTTGCCGACAAGCTATACACCCCCTACAGCAAATATCCCGCTGCTACCAGCGTGCATCACGCTTTCCCCGGCGGCCTGACCAACCACACGTACCAGATGCTGCACATGCTGGAGGGACTATACCCTTGTTTGCCCTACGAGATAAAAGTGGAGCGCTGCATTCTGGCTATCTTGTTCCACGACTATGGAAAGGTTTACGAGTACAACACTGAGGGAGAGACGCAACCCGACATGTACCTGTTAGGGCACATCTTCATTGGTGCTCACAAACTGCAGAACGTATTGGAGCAGCAGGGCATTGACGCTGACGAGATAAAACGCATCGTACACATTATTTTGTCACACCACGGAACACGTGAGTTTGGAAGCCCCGTATTACCTTGTACCCAAGAGGCTATCATCGTAAACTTGCTGGACAACCTGAGCGCCAAGACTGATGCTGCGGACGGAACTGGGAACATGGAGAACTGTTCTCCACTGGGAACCCGTATCGTTAAATAAAATCGGGCAACATGAACCACAGCTATACCCCAGAAGAACTTGAGCGGCTACAAGCTACGCTCTACCAAATTCTTGCTGAGATAAAGCGTGTCTGCGACAAGCACGGCATCAGATACTTTATAACAGGAGGAACAGCCATAGGTGCGCACTTCTGGGGAAAGATTCTGCCATGGGACGATGACGTGGACGTGGGCATGCCCCGTTCCGACTATGAGCGCTTTGCCCAAATAGCACAGAAGGAGATGGGGGAGGATTATTTTGTTCAGACACCCCAAACAGACCCGCGAGTACCGTTCTTCTTTATGAAAGTAAGAATGAACGGCACCGAGTTCAATGAGAAAACATTTCAACACATAAAAATGCACCAAGGGATATACGTCGATATATTCCCTTTCGACAATATGCCCAAGAGCAAGAGGGCAGAGAAGATTCAGCACGACATACTGTTCTTCCTGAACGGGCTCTTCATTGCCAAGGAAATCTGGCAATGGAAACACTGCGGGCACTGCGACATAGAGGAACCGCGCGAGAGAGGATTCTGGCCTTGCTTAATGACAAGAGTCCTCATTACGCTACTGCCCAAGAGACTGATATTCTGGTTGATGGTGCGTACACAGACGATGTTCAACAACAGCCGTTCCGACTACTATAAGAACATCATCACCAAGAGCGAGCGCGTTGCCGTAGAAGACATCACCCATAGTCAGTTAGTTAAACTGGGCGATCTGGAGGTTGCCGCCCCCAGAGATCTGCTGGCATACCTCAACAATCATTACGGCAAGGTAAGAAAAGACATTCCGGAGGAGATGAAAGTGAGCCATCGACCTTCTAAACTTAAATTCAAGGAATAATGGCGAAAGAAAGAAATCATGCCTTTGACATCCTATGCGGAATCTGCATTATACGCATGGTAACGCTGCACATCATGGCCTTCTGCGGAAAGGACAAGGTCGACTGGTGGCTGGAAGTCATGCAGTGGAGCTACTTCTTCATGAGTTTCTTCTTCTTTAAGGCTGGCTACTTCAACAAAGGAACCGGCACCAACGACAAGGAATACCTTACGGACCGATGCAAGAGACTGCTGATACCCTACCTGAGCGCAGGTCTCATAGGCTTAGCCATATACTTTGCCTTCTACCCGCACCTCACGGCCAGATACAAGGGGTGGGTGGAACCGCTGCAAATAGAACACATCTGGGAGAACGCCGGTTTCTACGGTAATGGTCCTGTATGGTTCCTGTTCTCCTTCTTCTGCGTTTACATATTGGTTCATTATATCGAGAAGATAAAATATCTGCATTGGATTGTCATATCCTTCCCTCTGATAAGCTACCTGCTTTGGACATGGGGCAATCCCTTATGGATGTCTACCAACAATGTGTTCATGGCCACTTTCTTCTTTTACCTGGGCCGCCTATGGCACATCCTTATGCAACGCTACAGCAAAAAGCAGATTAGATATCTATCCCTGGTACTGACGGTTATCTTTATTGCCGTCAACTTCATTCACCCGGGCAAATATGTGATGAGCTACAACGAATTCTCGGGTTGCTCGCTGACGGCTGTCACGAATGCCACTTGTGCACTCTGCGGTCTGTCGGGGTTACTACTGACCGCCCCACCCGTTCGCATCCCCATACTATGCTTCATTGGCGAACACAGTATGGTGTACTTCATCTCGCATTATCCCATGCTGTACTTTTATAAGTTTATGCATCTCAGCTATGGCAGAAGCATCTATAACAGATGGGATGATGTGCTGATTTTGATTCCAGCCGTATTCTGTATCTGTTCTTGGTTTGTACCTTATATAGAACAGATTCCATGGTTAAGCGGCAGATGGAAATCTTCCACTCAGCCAAGGCTTCCTCTCGATGTACGGAACCAGCCAGGTACAGACGCACAGAATAATCAGGGTTGAGATGATAAACTCATCCCAACGTCCTACCATTCCTCTACCCGATATGCCGTGAATAAGGGTGTAATACAACAGGATGGGATAATGTAGGACAAAATATACCATACTGTGCTCCCCTATATAGCATATAAGAGGTACGCGAACGGAAAGTGTCCCCAGCAGGATACCTGAGATGCCACAAAGAGCACATGTTGTATTCAGGACTGCTCCCCACGGACGATGTACCCAGTGGTTTAGACTCATATCATATTCTCCGTGCCAATAATGATTCCCTATTATGAATATAAGGACCAGGGCTGAAGACAGAAGCATAAACGTCTGCTTGGACATCCTTTGCTGCAGCCAATGCCAGCATTTTCCCAAATAGAAGAAATAAACGCCCATGAAGACATTGTCCAAACTCATCCACAACTGAATCTTATACTCCGAAAGCAACCAACTGACTGCTGGGAACAAAACAGCCACATAGGCTACATAAGGAACTTTCTGCATGAAATGTACCATCACATACATACAGAAGAACGAGAACAGGAACCACACAGGCGGATTTCCGTAGAAATGGCTTTGCGACCATACGTGGCTCCACGCCAACATATCCCAGTATTTATGCAGTTCGTCGGGGTAAAGGAGAAGCAGGCCAAAATAAGACACACTACCTATTGCGCCCCATGTCAGATAAGGAATAATCAGGCGCTTGAACTTATCCTTCAGGAAGAAACGGGTAGGAGCGGAAATACTTTTGTTGAAATAACCTGCCTTGAAAAAGAAGAAACAGATAAAGAAGAAAGTCCACGCCATCAGTTTATCGAACCAAAACGTACAGCCTCTAAATCCACACACGCTGACACAATGCAGCGTAATCATCCTAAGAATACAAAGCCCGCAAAGCAGGTCAAAAGCATGATTTCTTCCTTTCATGCCGCAAAAGTATGAAAAACATTGAACATTGAACATTGAACATTAAACATTTTTATGGAATTCAACATGAAATCCAAAATTATGAATTATGAATTATGAATTATGAATTAAAAACATTACTTTTGCATCATGAAACAAGCACTTGTTGACGTTTCCGTACTGATTTTGTTCTTCAACCGCCCCGAGCCGTTGAAGCAAGTTTTTGCACAAGTGCAGAAGGCACGTCCCGCCCGACTTTTCCTTTACCAAGACGGTCCCCGCTCCGAGAAAGACATGCCTGGCATCCTTGCCTGCAGGGAGGTCGTTAGCCAGATAGACTGGGACTGCGAGGTTCACCAGCTATACCAGGAACGCAACTACGGCTGCGACCCATCGGAGTTTATCTCGCAGAAATGGGCCTTCAGCCAAACGGACAAGTGCGTGGTACTGGAGGATGATGATGTACCTGCCGTATCGTTCTTCACGTTCTGCAAGGAGATGCTGGACCGTTACGAGAACGACGAGCGCATAACCATGATTTCGGGTTTCAATGTAGAAGAACAGACCCCCGATGTGCAGGAAGACTATTTCTTTACGACCAACTTCAGCATCTGGGGTTGGGCTTCGTGGAAGAGAGTCATTGACCAGTGGGACGAGCATTACACATGGATGGACGACTCACAAGCTGTAGCTCAGTTGAAAGCAATCATTAAGGAACGGGGCTATCGCAACGACTTCCTGCCCATGTGCACACGCCACAGGGAACAAGGCAAAGCCTTCTACGAGACCATCTTCTGGGCTCATCTGCTGATGAGCAACGGACTCTGCATCGTTCCCTGTCGTAATATGATTAACAATCTGGGCGCCATTGCCGGAAGTACGCATTTTGGCGGTTCGCTGGAGACAATGCCCCGAGGCTACCGACGCATCTTCACCATGAAGCGGTTTGAACAGGAAACACCTGTCCAACATCCCGCCTACGTAATGGAACATGTGGCTTACCGCAAGAGAGCCTATAAGATTATGGGATGGATGAACCCCATGATTAAGGTGGGGCGTTCCTTCGAAGAACTCTTCCTGAACCTGCGCTACGGCAACTTCCGCTTCATCTTGCAATCCATAAACAAACGCATCCTTAAATGGATGGGAAAGAAGGCATACAAATGAAAGTCCTGTTGGTTAGTACCAGTGATATGGTAGGCGGAGGCGCCATTGCAGCCTTCCGTCTGATGGAAGCACTGAACAACAATGGTGTAAAAGCCAAGATGCTGGTACGCGATAAGCTATCCTCTTCCGTTACTGTAGCCCAAACGGGTACCATCATTCCCAAGGTTCTGGAGCGTCTGCAGATAATGTCGCGCCTGAAGGGCAAGCTATGGCAGGCAGACACAGCCGACTTTGGCATCAACATCACCCGCACCGAAGAATACAAAGAGGCAGACATCATTCACCTGCACTGGATCAACCAGGGAATGGTATCCCTTTCCTGCCTGAAGAAGATGATAAAGGACGGCAAGAAGATTGTCTGGACCCTGCACGACGAATGGCCCTATCTGGGCATCTGTCATTATAAGGGCGACTGTCAGGAAACAGAATGCCGGCAGTGCCCTCTCCTACCCGGCAACATTGCCCACAAGCACTACCTGCAAAAACAGAACATATATAAGAAAGGTAATATCACCTTCGTGGGATGCAGCCAGTGGATTACCGACCGTGCCAAGCAGGCGATGCCTGATGCCGAGGTGGTTCATATCAACAATTGCGTTCCTCACAACATATTCCGACACATCGACCAGACGGAAGCCCGCAAGAAGTTGGACCTTCCCTTAGACAATAAGATTATCCTTTTCTGCTCCCAGAACCTGAATGATGAACGCAAAGGATTCGCATTCCTTCAGCAAGCCTTAGAAAAATTCACAATTCACAATTCACAATTCATAATTCAGGGCCCACAATCTATGGCCTTGGATTCTCACTCCCCCAAAGGGGGAGAAGGAGGGGATCAACTCTCAACTCTCAACTCTCAACTCTCAACTATATGCCTGGGTAAGGGAGGTCGCTACATCAGTAGCCCCGAGGAGATGGCAATGATGTATGCTGCTGCCGATGTGTTTGTTACCCCCAGCCTGCAGGACAATCTGCCCAACACCATTGCCGAAGCCATGTCATGCGGAACACCATGTGTAGGATTCAATGTAGGCGGAATCCCCGAGATGATAGACCACCTGCAGAACGGTTATGTCGCCCAATACAAAGACGTAAACGATCTGGCAGAAGGCATACAATATGTGCTTACCCACGATATGCGAGAAGCAGCCCTGCACAAGGCAGCATCGGCATACGGCGAGACACATGTTGCTCAAAAATATATAAATGTATATGAATCAAGATAGCAATAACGTCCCCAACAACTCACTCCCGCTAATAACCATAGCCACTGTCACCTACAATGCAGAGGCTACACTGCAACGCACCTTAGATAGCGTAGCGGCACAGGATTACGAGAAGATTGAGCACCTGATTGTGGACGGCGTCTCTACGGACAGGACACTTAGCCTGGTGCAGCGATACGTAGAGCAGAACAACAACCGACATCAGATACGTCTGACCAGCGGTCCCGACGACGGACTGTACGATGCCATGAACAAGGCATTGTCACTGGCCACGGGCGAGTACATAGTTTTCCTGAATGCGGGAGACAAACTGCACACAGCAGATACCATTTCTAAGATTGTGTCTTGTGCCAAGCTGAAGAAGGGCAACCTCCGCAACCCTGCCATCATCTACGGAGAAACGGACTTGGTGGACAACGAAGGTCGCTTCGTGCGTCACCGTCGTCTTACAACGCCCGACTCCCTTACATGGAAGAGCTTCCTTAGTGGCATGAGGGTTTGTCACCAGTCGTTCTATGCACGTACCGACCTGGCAAAGACCGAGAGCTACAACCTCTCTTACCGCTACTCGGCCGACTACGACTGGTGCATCCGCATCATGAGGAAGGCAGCCAAGCGCAGATTAAGGATAGTCAACACGCACCTGATTCTGACGGATTATCTGAACGAGGGCATGACCACGCGCAATCACCGCAAATCACTCTTGGAACGCCTCCGTCTGATGGCCCGTCACTACGGTTGGTCCAACGCCATATCGGCACACGCATGGTTCATCATCAGAGCCATCATCAAACGATAATTCAAAAAGCAAAAAGCAAAATTCAAAAAAACAAAAAGAGCCCTCTCCCTCGGGAGAGCGGGGAGTGGGGTCTTAATTCTTAACTCTTCTCTTTTAATTCTTAATTTAAAAAAATATGAAAATAGCCATTATCGGAGCAGGAAATATGGGAGGTGCCACCGCCAGAGGTTTAGCGATGGGCCAGCATGTAGATACCCAAGATATATTTGTAAGTAACCCCAGCAGAGGTAAACTGGAAGCCATCAAAGCCGAGTTCCCTCAAATAAACATCACGCAGGACAACAAGGAATGTGTTCGCGAGGCGGACATGGTCATCATAGCTGTCAAGCCTTGGAAAGTAGAGGAACTGGCCAAGGAGATAGCACCCGAGCTAAAGAACGAGAAAGTGATTGTGGGCAGTATGGCCGCAGGTATCAATACCGACAAGATTGCCAGCCTCTTTGGCTACCAGCACCCCGTCTATACAATCATCCCCAACACCGCCATTGCCGTACAGCAGAGTATGACCTTTATAGCAGGCAAGAACACCACGCCCGAGATGGATGCAGAGATTCTGGCCATCTTCCAGGAGATGGGCGAGGCCATGATGGTGGAGGAACGACTGATTCCTGCCGGTATGGCATTGGCCAGCTGCGGTATTGCCTACGCCATGCGTTATATCCGTGCAGCCACAGAAGGCGGCGTGGAATTAGGAATGTATGCACGCGATGCACAGCACATAGTTGAGCAGACACTGAAGGGTGCCGTAGCACTGTTACAGGCCAACGGCAGTCACCCCGAGACCGAAATAGACCGTGTAACAACTCCTGGCGGCATTACCATACGCGGACTGAATGCGATGGAAGAGAACGGATTTACGAACAGCGTTATCAAAGGCCTGAAGGCAAGCAAATGAGATTAAAGGAAAAGGTCCTTTCAACGATGAAATCAACCGACACGGAAAGTCGGTTTGAGCTCTACGTCACCCGTACACCAGGCTACCTGTGGGCCTGTCTGTTCCAGAAGTTAGGCGTTCATCCCATCGCCGTTACGCTGATGAGCATCATCATCGGTGCAACCAGTGGGTACTTCTTCTATCAGACAGACCTTAGGATGAACATCATAGGCATCTGCCTGCTCATCTGGGCCAACTGGTACGACTGTGCCGATGGACAGTTGGCACGCATGACGGGCAAGAAAACCCTCATAGGCCGCATCCTCGATGGCTTTGCCGGCGACGTATGGTTCTTCTGTATCTATCTGGGACTTTGCCTCAGGCTCACTCCCCAATGGGGAATTTGGATATGGCTGTTGGCTGCTTGGGCAGGACTGCGTTGTCATGGCCGTCAGTGTGCCATCGGGGACTACTACCGCAACATCCACCTATGGTTCTTCCTGGGTGAGAAAGGTAGCGAGCTGGCAACCAGTCAGCAGGAGCGCGAAGAGTTCCGCAGTCTGAAATGGAACAGCCGAGAATGGTTCCACAAGCTGTACCTGTTCTTTTATATAAGATATACCAAGAGTCAGGAGGACCAGACCCCTGTCTTTCAGAAACTGTTCAGTGCTATTCAGGGAAAGTTAGGTGGCAACGTGCCAGAGGATATGCGCCAGCGCTTCCGCCAGGACAGCCTTCCGCTAATGCCCATCACCAACATCCTCACCTTTGACACCCGAGCTGGTGTGCTCTTCCTTAGTGTACTGATAGGCCAACCCTGGATATATTTCGTCTTCGAATCCACCATACTGGAGATCCTTCGTTATCGTATGATTCATACGCACGAAACCTTCTGTCAGAAATACCTTGACGAGATTCATCACAATTCTTAATTCATAATTCACAATTCATAATTATTTCAACTGTAAACCGTAAACTGTAAACCAAACAAAGTGAAGAACAACAAACACATAGCCCTGTTGCTGGCCGGCGGCAAATCGTCCCGCATGAACACCAACCGCCCCAAGCAATATATCGAAGTGAACGGAGAATCTGTTCTCAAGCATACCATGCGAGCCTTCCAGCAGCATCCGCTCATACAGGACATTTATGTGGTATGTGCCCGTGGCTGGGAAGAAACCATTTGCGATGAGGCTCAGAGTGGCGAGATCACCAAGTTCCGCCATGCCATCATAGGCGGTGACACCTCGTTGCAATCCATCAGGAACGGCATAGCTTATCTTCTTCGGGAGGTAAAAGATACAGAATCCATTGTTCTGGTTCATGATGCTGTACGTCCACTCATCAGTCAGGACGTTATCAGTCGTAACATTGCCGTATGCCTGACACACGGAAACGCCATAACAGCCGTTCGTAGTCAGGAAGCCTTCTTGGTAAGTGAGAACGG
The DNA here is from genome assembly GCA_002494215.1 of Prevotellaceae bacterium UBA7028. The sequence continues at coordinate 8,032 of DLBF01000058.1, read as the reverse complement.
CAGCATAAGCAACAGTTACATCCCTCGGGAGAATCTGCTCAGGGCACAGACACCCCACACCTTCCCACTTAAAACATTGAAGGAAATGATGGAGAAAGCCAACGAGAAGGGCATCACCAAGTCCCAAAGCCTCTTCACCTTAGCCAACGAACTGGGATTCCTACCCCTTCACATAGCACAGGGTGACATCATGAACTTCAAGCTCACCTACCCCAACGACATCCTCATCTACCAAGCCCTCAAGACCTTGGAAGAATAAAAAATCAACTTAGAAAAATATTTATTTAAGTTGATTGTTGGTCAAAATCAAGTTGAAAAACAATCGCAATTAAGCTCCAAAAGTTTGGAGGCTGAATTCGATGCGTTTGAAGCGTAAATACCTCTTGAATTCAGCCTTCTTGCTCAAGGCACTAAAAAAGCGAAGCCATAGGCCTCGCTTTTTTTATTTCAAGGAAGGAATCAAGTAAGTTCGGTTCTACTTTCACTTAATTGCAACCTTTTTCCCGTTGACAACATAGATACCCTTCGGCAATTTTGAATCTTTAATTTTGAATTTTGAATTAACCTTTCGCCCCGAAAGGTCATATACTTCAGCACCATTTTGAATCTTTAATTTTGAATTTTGAATTGGGCCTATGCCATCAATGATTTCCTTTGCCTTGCCATAGATTGTAATATCACTAGCAGGCATGGTTTCTGGAACATCCTCCCAAATAGTGTAATTTTCCAAACCAGGAATAACAGGCACCACTATCTCTGCTCCATATTCCAATGTATCTGTGGTGTAGACCTCGCCATCAAGTACATACGTTATTATATAGCTGTTGATTGTAAACGAACCAGTTACCACAACATCCTTCGCTGGCATAGTCTCAGGAATCTCACTCCAACCCGAGAAGGTATAGCCTTCCTTGGTGGGCGCATCCTCAGGAGTCAATGCCGTTCCGTAAGCGACGGGGGTAGTCTTATAAACCTCTCCATCAACCATATAAGTCAGTGTGTAACTATTGACTGAGAACGTTCCGGTTACCACAACATCCTTTGCGGGCATGGTTGCAGGTATCTCACTCCAACCCGAGAAGGTATATCCCTCCTTGGTGGGTGTCTCCAAAGGTGTAATGGCATCCCTATACTTAATTGAGAAACTTTTATACACCTCACCATCCACCATATAGGTCAAAGTATAAGAATCAGGCTCTGTTACGGTTAGTTTACCTGTAACATACTGAATCTCGTAGTTTCTTGCCTCAGCGCCACTTACCGTAATAGCATATTCTCCTGGAGCGCTATCCTCAATTGCCTCACAACTTACTACAGGTTGTTTGGTTAACACATCTTCCGTTTCATTATTTTTGAAGCCTTCGCAGGAAACAGAAAACTCAGGCATAGGGTCATATTGTTTCTTCTCATAGTTCCCGACACTAATGGTCAATGGCGCCTTTGTAATTGTCAGTATCCCATTTACGTAGGTAATAACCTTATTCTCTGCCGTTCCTTTGGAAACCACAATCGGATAGGTGCCTACTGGAGATGTGGATGTAGCCTCACAGGAAAGCGATGGAACACCAATTAACTCTGCGCCTTCACTGGTATAGGTAAGCATCGGGACTTTATCGCCATATACCATCGTTAGGCTATTAGCCTTGATGGTTACAGGTTCAGGAGCCTTAATGGTTATGATGCCACTAACATCTCGGGAGGTGTAGCGAGTCGCTTCAGGATTTGTCAGCACAATGTTTTTCAGGTTCACTGTATAATTACCTACGGCGACATCCTTTCCGACAGCGAGTGTGATATTGAGCACAGCCCCGCTATTGCCTGAGAATGTAGCGTTCGTCATAGAACTAAGCACAATGCGAAGAGCTCCGTCCGACATTTCCCGCGTAGCCAGGCTATGGCGTTTGGTTGTGGTACGGGCCACATCAATCAGATAGTCGTCGTACTCGTCCGTAGCAACAGTAAAATCATCAGGCAGATACAGGTCGCACTGGAAACCCGCAATCTTTTCCTCGTTGGTCAGCATAATGGGAAGGACCAACTCCATTGTTCCTTCATCTATGGTAATATTCTCTGACAATTCCAATCTATTATCGTCAGACAAAACCTCGTCAGGCTTATTCACAGTCAATTTTCCACTGGTATAACTGATGTCATAGTTTAGAGCTTCTGCACCAGAAACAATCACAGGATACTCTCCTGGGGCACTTGATTCTGTTGCCTCGCAACTAACCGTTGGTAGTTTAGTCAACACGTCCTTCGTGTCTCCATTCTTAAAGCCTGTGTAGGTAAGCGTAAACTCGGGCATTGCCTCACTTTGCTTCATGATATAGTTTCCGGCTGTAATCGTAAGTGGAGCCTTGGTAATGGTGAGTGTACCATTCACGAACGTAACCGAAGCATTTTCGACAGTGCCCTTGGTGATTATAATAGGATAACTACCTACAGGTGATGTGGATGTGGCTTCACAAGAGAGCGCTGGTATGCCTTTTAGATTAGCACCCTCAGATGAATAGGTCAGTAACGGGACCTCATCGCCATATTCCATAGTCAAGTTTTGTGCCGTAACAATTGTAGACTGTTCTGTCGTACCAACTACAATAGCGCCTGACACATCCGCAGATGTATAACGTGCAGCCTGTGGGTCGGTCAAGACAATGTTTTTCAGGTATACATCATAAATCCCGGCAGCTACAGTTTCAGCAATTGTAATTGTAACGTTGAGTACAACTCCACTATTACCAGAAAAAGAAGCGTTAGTCATGGAGCTGAGCACAATGCGCAAAGAGCCATCAGACATTTCGCGCGTAGCCAAACTATGACGCCTTGCTGTAGTACGAGCCAGATCAATCAGATAGTCACCGTATTCATCCTTGGCCACAGAAAAGCCTTCCGGAAGATATAGGTCGAATTGGAAGCCTGCAATGTTTGTCTCATTGATTAATGCGACAGGAAGTTGCAATTCTGTAGCACCTTTCTCCACCTCTACCTTCTGCGACAATTCCAACCTATTGGCTTCGTGTTGGGCAAAAGCGTTGCTATGGGCCAACAGACCCACAGCAAGCATTATTGCGGATAATAATCGTCGTAGCATATTCTCTGTAGTTTATTTAACGACAACTTTCTTACCATTCATAATGTAAAGCCCCTTCTTTCCCTTCTGGACGCGCTGGCCTGCAAGATTGTAGATTATTCTTCCATTTTCCATCCTACCCCATGCATCACGTATGCCAGTAGCATCGTCCGTATTCACGAATGCCCTTGCAGAAGCAACGTCATGCCTTGATGCATTTACATCAGAAAGTATCACATTGTCTGCAACAACTTCAGGCTCTCGGTCCATAGTACCAGTTACCTTCACCTGTAGGCGCAGGACATCACCTTCGCGCAATTCTTCGTTCATCAAAGAAGCACAAACTACTCGACATACTCCGTCTGAAAGCATTTGTGTCCATGCGCCATGCTGACTGCCAATGGATTCTGCCCCTTCATCTATCAGTTCAATGCCCTCAGGCAAACGTAGGTCGAATTGGAAACCTGTATATTGCATGATGTTGTTGTCAAGACGAACAACCAGCTCACCCTCACCATTACCATCAAGGAAAAGGTCTGACAAACTAATCACTGGTTTTCTTATTGCCTTGGCTCTATGCTGTTGAACAGCGTTTGGCGTATTCTGGCTCAGAATTACGTTCACCAGTGCAGCATAGTCATTAATCTCTACCAAACCATTACCATCCATATCTGCAGCATTGAAGATAAGGTTGTCGTCAGCATTTTCCAAGATGAAGCGTACCACACCTGCCAGATCGGCTACATCGATATAACCATCATTATTAACATCGCCAAGTGTATATCTGGTTACGTTGATGTAACTTCTCACGTCTGGGGCAGCATATCGCTTGGCAGCAGGATCGGTAAGGATGACATTCTTCAGTAATACCTCATAGGTGCCAGCCTCCATTGTGTTCTCGGGAGCCAGTTTCAAGGTAAGAATCGTACCGCTGTTACCCTCGAAGGTTGCATTCTGAGTAGACGAGATTACTATACGAAGTGCTCCATCGCTCATAGTACGAGACGCAATAGAGTGACGGCGTACACTTGTACGGGAAACATCTATCATCTCGTCGCCATACTCATCCACACAGATTTGCATACCCTCAGGCAGATAAAGGTCAAACTGCACACCCGTGATAGCATCCGCGTTTGTCATCTGTATGGGCATGAGGAACTCAGAACCTACCCTAACCTTCATATTATCCGCGAAGGCAAGTATATTATCAGTCTGCGTCTCTTGTTCATTGCCTCCGCCAGTTTCTCGTTGAAGAGTTGCGGTATAAACTTTTCTGACAATGACGCTACCTTTATTCTCCGAGAACTGGAAGAATACCTCCATGTTGTTGCTACCATCGAAGGATGTTATAATGAACGTATCCCAATCGCCACTTCCGTAAACGAACTTGTTGTTGACAATTGAATAAGTGCCATTGCCATCTTCGTGATAGGTGCCGTTAGAGCTGCTGTACTCCAGGAATTCAACAGCTCCGTTCTCATAGAACGCAATTCTGTCATATGGAGGCGGGATGACTCCGCCCTCCTGCGAAACAAGTACGTCGTTCTCATAACGTTTATACGAACCGCCTACTATGCTCCACTGACCAATGATAGAGCCAGCAAGAACAGCACTCTCATATTGCTCAGATTCTTCTCCTTGACCACCATTACCATCCCAATCCCAAGTCAGGGTATGACCATCAATTACGGCCTTCGTGGCTCTACCAGCATCATCTATTGTCCATGTACCCGACATAGTAGTTCCACTTATTATCGCAGCCAATGGAAGATGTGTTGTCGGTTTACCCAAGGCTCCGATGTAGTAAAGCATATTGAAATCATCCACATCTACGGCAAAGATATTGTCAAATTCCATTATATTGCCAGTATTCAACATCTTACTTTGACTGGCAGTCTCGTAGATGTAATCCCATGATCTGTTGTAACCACTTAGCCTGTTGTATGTGCAACGAGTAAGGTCACCATCGCTATAAGTTAGAGTAAAGAACTCGTCATCATCGTAATTTACCCCAGTAAGTTGCCCGTCCTCATTATATGTAAACTTCACACAACCTGCATTACCCTTTTCATCTGTGTAATCAAGACGACCAATATATCCGTGACTTTCTAACGTTGCGGTCCATTGGGTTCCATCAGACTTGTTGATGGTAATCTTATCACTATAGGTTATGGTATAGGTTTTCTTGGAACCAGATGTTCTTTCCATCTTGGTGGCAAACCCGTTGCTATCATAGTAATAAGCAAACAACTTGTCGTCGTAGGTAGCACTCTTCAGCAGGTTATCACCAAAGATACGCTTTGCTCCAAAGAATTCACCTGCAGGCGTCGGATCGTCTCCATCATCCATACCAACAATATTACCAAATTGGCTCCAAGGGGCTGTTGCCTTGTACGAAGCCAAGGAGCTCGCCGGCACATATAGAATAGATGAAGAAATGGGGGAATTCGAGAATGCAGTTGAAGGAGTTTCTGGCACTGCCTTTGCATAGCAATACAATTCGGTCATGCCGCTGCAATAGCAAAATGCATTTTCTCCGATTTCCGTTATGTCTGCTGGAATAACAGTATTCTTACAACCGACCACAAGCACATTCTTTGCGGTCTCTATAATGGCATTACAGTTGTTACGCGAGTCATAAACGGTATTTCCCTCTTCTACGGTGATGGATGACAAGTTCTGGCAACCGTAGAATGGATTACGCCCACTAATAGACGTTAACTTCTCTGGGATGACAATCGAAGTCAGAAGATTGCATCCTGAGAATGCATAGCCTCCAATGTATGTAACATTCTTGGGTATGGTTAAAGGATATAGACTACTACATCCCATGAATGCATAACTTTGAATACTTAACGAGTTTTCGGGTAGAACAACTGTTGCCAAATTACTACAGCCTTCAAAAGTATGACTCTGAATTGTTGTTATACTTTCAGGAATAGTGACAGATGTAAGACCTTGGCAATTGCGGAAGGCCATGTTGTTTATGTCCGTCACAGTGTAAGTCTTTCCCTGATATTGAACGGTACCAGGAATGACCACATCACCAGTATAAGTATTATAATTCTTGTCCTTGTACGTAACTTCTGCGGTATCATAAGAGAAACTATAATAAATACCATTGATGCAATTCTCGTCCTCTTGAGTTTCACCACCTTCACCGCCATTACCGTCCCAATCCCAAGTAATAGAATGACCGTTGAAGGTAGCTTTTGTAGCACGACCAGCATCATCTAATGTCCATGAGCCCGTAGTGGTTTCTCCGTTTGCTGTTCCGGAAATAGGCAGGTGCTTTGTAGCTTTGCCCAATCCACCAATGTAGAAGAGCAAATGGAACTCGTCCATGTCAACAGCAAAGATATTATCTAACTCCATCACATTACCGACATTCTGTATCTTGCTTTGGCTGGAATTATCATACTTATAATCTATTGACATTCTATAGTTAGTAACACGAGTGATGTCGCCATCTGTATATGTCAAAGTATACACATCGCCGCCACCATAGTCCACAGAAACAAGCTGCTCGTTATCATTATAGGTAAATGTCGCACTCTCCATATTACCTTTATCATCAGTATAATCAAGACGACCGATATATCCATGACTCTCCAATGTAGCCGTCCATTTTGTCCCGTCTGATTTGCTGATGGTAATCTTATCGTCATAGTTTATGTTATAGGTTTTATATTGATTGTCTATCTTCGTCACGAAACCATCGCTGTCATAATGGAAAGTGAGTCGACTATCCTCATAACGGTCATCATAACAAAGACTCTTCAGCAGGTTATCTCCAAAGATACGCCTTGCTCCAAGGAATTCACCTGCTGGTGTCGGATTATCACCACCGCCTTCATCGCTCACTGCCACAATGTTACTGTTATCACCCCATATTGTGGCATTGCTATAATCGCTGATAGCCGACGAAGGAACATGCAGGGTGGCAGAAGCAAAGGACGAACGTTCAAATGCATTGTTTCCTACACTGGGAACATTTATGGCATAACAATAAACATCCTCAAGTCCAGAACAGTTATAGAATGCCTCATCGTATATGACCCTGAGGCTGGACGGCAGACTGAGCCTTGCTATCGAAAAGCAGTCATAGAAGGCATACTTACCGATGCTCTCCACGCCTTCCGATATTACAACTTCCGAGAACCGTGAATTGCGGAATGAATTGTTACCATACCAGTCGGCATCAGGTATGTTGCACTTTACGTATGCCGTACCAGTGCTGTTCTTGAATATCTCCTTGCCGAGCGAACGGATGCTCGAGGGAAGCTGGACCGACTGCAGGCTCGTCAGGCCCTCGAAGGCATACTCACCAATGGACTCCACACCCTCGGGAACAACTACTTCCGTAAGGTCAGAACAGTTACAGAACGCGTTATCCGATATGCTGCGAACACTGGAGGGAATACGGATGGAGGCCAGCACCTTGCATGACTCAAAAGCATAGCTGCCAATGGAAATCAAGCTGGAGGGAAGCGAAATAGTGGAAAGCTGTGTGCTATTGCGGAACGAATTCCTGCCGAGACTTGTCACGCCGCTGCCTACCACCAACTTGGTAATCTTTGAGTCGCGGAAGACTCCGTCGTTCGTGTCCGGTATGTTACAATTCAGATAAACCACACCGCCGCAACCGTTGAATGCCTTGTTGCAGATAGAGTCTATAGTGGCAGGAAGTGTCAGTTCCTCAAGGCCGGAGCAGTTATAGAATGCCTCATCGTATATGACCCTGAGGCTGGACGGCAGACTGAGCCTTGCTATTGAAGAGCATTCATGGAAGGCATGCTTACCGATACTTACAACGCCTTCAGATATCACAACCTCCGTGAACTTTGAATTGTAGAATGAACTGATACTGCCCCAACCGGCATCCGGTATGTTGCACTTTACGTATGCCGTTCCAGTGCTGTTCTTGAATATCTGCTGGCCGAGAGAACGGATGCTCGAGGG
>DLBF01000108.1 GCA_002494215.1 Prevotellaceae bacterium UBA7028 | reverse complement strand
CCTTCCTGCAGGGTCTTGTTCATCTTCCAGTTGCCTGCAACAATCTTCTTTCTCATTTTCAAATTGTTTTTAAATGGTTTAATATTATGTAATTTTCTCAATTTCCACATTACCCACAGATTATCCACCAAGGCAAAGAACAGCAGTGGCAGGACATACCAGAGGAAAATCCTGAGAGCCTTCTGCTTCAGACTACTGATAGCAGGGTGAAAGCTTGGCAAATCCTGAACAGGTGCCGTAAGCTCCTCCTCACCCGGGATTGTCGTATCAGCCCACTTGTTTTCCACAACGCCGTTATGAAGCAGCATCAGACCAGGATTAGAGCGTACCATCGTCTTCAGCACCTCGGCATCCGTATAGCAGAAAGGATATTCTGCTCCTGTGAGTTCCACCCAACGGGCTATCTCCTCTTCTCCGCTTGATGTCAGACAGAAGAACTGGTAATCATTATCCACGCAGTAGTCATAGAGGCTTATCAGTCGCTCCATCATACTGTCATCAGCCTTATCGAGATATGGGGCCACCAACAGGAATACATACCCTGAATCCAGCAACAGTTGCGGGGTAACATCCTCGCCCGTCTCTACAGACAATATCTGCAGATTCTCTATGCCAGTGCTCTTTGCAGGTTCTCCTAACGTAACCGTCTTGCTGTCTATGAATGTCCACGTACTATCAGGATAATCCTCTAACGTGAACTCCTTCTGCACTCCATCCTTCTCGAGAATAAATGTAGTGACATACTCTACGTCGGACGTCAGGGCTTTCTTCAGATCTGCCCCAATGTGATAAGGGCGGAAATCCACTACCGGCAGATAATACAGGTTATATGAAGCAAAGGCAAGAGCGAACGACCACGTATAGATAGAAACCGTCCACTGGTGACGCTTTGTCATAGCCCTTCTCATCAGTCTGTAATAACGCAGCACCAAAACTGCAGCTGCCAACAGTACTACGTTCTTACCGAATGTCTGCCAGTTGGTAAGTTTGATGGCATCGCCAAAACACCCACAGTCCGAGATGGGATTGTCGATGGCAAGATACAGGGTGAGCGGTGTCATAACCGCCAGAAACAACAACATACCAGTTGACGTCAGACGACGCTGAATGCCAAAAAGCATGTAGATGCCCATCACAAACTCGCAGGCAGAGAAAATAACGGCAAGCAACAAGGGAACAGATGCGAACAGAGAGTCTGCAAAGCCCAGTGCCGCAAGATAGTCCTGTATTTTGTATTCAGTCCCTTTAGGGTCTATCAGCTTAACCGTTCCAGACAATATGAAAGTAACAGACAGCAGCAAACGTGAAACGTTGACAACTGTCCCAACTATCCTATTCCTGATTTTCCTCTTCACCGAACGTCAGTTTTATCAAGCCGAAAACAGCATAATTCATCATGTCCATATAGTTTGCGTCGATACCCTCTGATACCAACGTGTCTCCTCCAAGAGACTCTATCTGTTTCGTACGGAATATCTTCATGAGGATAAGGTCGGTGTAACTGCTGATACGCATACCGCGCCAAGCCTCATCATAATCATGATTCTTACGGAGCATCAAGGCCAGCGTCTGCTGAGCGTGCTTGTCATAAGCAGCAAGGGCTTCTTCCTCGGTCATATCATCGGGTGTCTCGGAATAGCCACGCTCCAACTGAATCAGGCCAATGATAGCATAATTGACTATACCTATGAACTCGGGGGCGATACCCTCTCCCACCAAGTTGACACCTTTGGTCTCGATACTACGAATACGATTTGCCTTTATGTATATCTGGTCTGTGAGCGAGGTAGGACGCATAATACGCCACGCAGCGCCATAATCATGCAACTTCTTTGCAAAGAGTGCGCGGCATTCTGCCATCACCTGTTCAAACTGTTCCTTGGTCTCCATATACATTATTATATAATTTGTGCAAAGGTACGCCAACTTTCTCTATTCTCCAAATTTCAAGGATAAAAAGAAGACGCCACAAAGTCAATACCTTGGGCGTCTTTATTTTTTATTAAAAATAATCTTATCAGCTATGCTTCAGAATCTGGCCAATACGGAGGGTTGACTTCTCCGAGATACCATTCTGATTGCACAAACTCTTAACTGAAGTGTGATATTTCTTGGCGATAGAAGAAAGGGTATCACCAGACTTAACCGTATGATAAGAAGTACGAGGCTTAGCCTTTTGTGCAGCGATCTTCTGCTGCTGGAAGTTTCTGCTCTCTTCCTGCTTGTTTACCTCTGCCACCTCTTCAGGTGCTGTCTCGCTGGCTGCCAATACGCTGTTGCCGTTCATGAGAGCTCCGCTACCGTTTGAACGATATACATAATAGTCAGCCTTTACGTCCTGCATCTCGAAGTTAAACAATCTCTCGGGATCGATGAACTTACCCAGGAAACGAGTCTCGAAGTGCAGATGAGCGCCATAAGAACGACCGGTATTACCACCGAGACCAATAGGCTCACCAGCTCTAACCGTCTGGTCCTGCTTAACCAGCTGCTTGCTCATGTGACCGTACAAAGTCTCCAAGCCATTGGGATGACGAATGATAACATAGCGACCATATCCCTTGCCTTCGTAAGCTACGATACGAATCTTTCCACTGAACGCAGCACGGATGGTATCGCCTACATAGCATTTAATATCAGTACCGTAATGATTACGATGGAATGCCTTACGATAACCAAAGTGACTTGTTACCAAACGATTATCTGTTGGCATATGGAAACCACGCAAATCAATTTTGTACTCATCGGGCATTTGAACACCATAATGAGTAGTATATACGTTATTCCATTCTGGATAAAGTGCAGAAGCGGGTGCTTGCGTAGATTCTTCGGTCTGAAGCATACGAACAATTGAAAGACTATCGATAGCGCGCATCTTCTTATCTACGGGAGCCATACTGGCCAATTTGTCCTGTGCCACACCAGAGGTAGCAACACAAGCCATAGCCATCATAAAGAAAAGTTTTTTAACTATCATTGTTTTCATTATTATTTTTGCATTAGTTTGCCTCATCTACGGCGTAGAGACGATCCATATTCAGATTACCCAAGTCGAATATCTCTTCAGGTTTAAAGAAGCGGTTCAACTCAATAGCAGCAGCCTCGGGTGAGTCAGAAGCATGAACGATATTCTGCTGATTGCTCATACAATAGTCACCACGGATGGTTCCGGCATCTGCCTTACGTCCGTTGGTATAACCAGTAATGTATCGAACAACTGCAATTGCATCAACTCCTTCAAGACACATTGCGATGACAGGAGTCTTCATCATCGAGGCCTTCAATGAAGGGAAAAACGGTTTCTTAACCAAATGAGCGTAATGTTCCTCGAGGATAGCATCGTTTAACTGCATCATTTTCATTCCTGCAATACGTAGGCCTTTCTTCTCGAAACGATTGATGATTTCACCAATCAGCGCTCTTTGTATTGTACTTGGTTTTAATAAGACCAGAGTCCTTTCCAGCATGAGGTTTCTTTTAAAATTTCATTTTTTCAAGTGGACGTTTTCCACTTTTCGGCTGCAAAGGTATAAAGAAAAATCGAAACGGCAAAGGTTTTTAACTCTTTTTACGATTCCCGACCGTTAGTTTATAGATAGTTCTACCACGAGAACCTACCACAATTTGGTTACCAACGACACAAGGAGAAGACTCGAAATTAGAGCCTACATGAAGACGACAAAGCTCTTCACCACCCTTTCCATCAAAGATATAGACATTGCCATAGGTATCAGCCGTAAGGACAAAACATTCGCCTTTTTCGTTCAGGAACAACACAGGAGACGACCATGCATAGTGCTTAAGCTTAACACGATAGAGCACCTCACCCGTTTCCTTACTGATTGCCACAAAATAACCAGGCTGACCACCGGCAGGACTATTCTCCACAAAATTCACAAACAGCCTGTCGCTGCAATTCCCTTGTCCCAACAGAGGTGTTGCATAATATCCGCCATCGAAATGTTTCTCCCCTACCAGCGCTTTATAGGAAACAGTCTTCAGACACCACGCCTCTTGTCCGCTGAGAACATTTATCTTAGCCAAATTGGCCGTACCCGTAGGACCTTGGCGGTCAACTTCGCACCCAACATACACATAGGGTGTATCACCTTCCATTTCGATTACAGGCGAAGCATCGATGTCATCCCCCAAATAATAATACCATACAGGCTGCAGGGTATTGAGGTCAACGCACACCACATTACCATGATTATCACCAACTACCCCATAATTTGCCACGATGGCAATGGAACTTTCCATACCGCCAGCACCGTACAAATTATTTTTACGGAATCGCAAAGTGGAATGAAGCGTAAGAGTGCCATTCTCATCAACCAAGAATTTGTATAACGTACCATTCTCTCCCGGACGAATCAAGAAATCACCGAGTCTAACTGGCGACGAATCATAAGCCGACCACCCACGCCATGCTTTTGGGTCTCTGCCATAGAAATGTGTAATCTTACTTTGAAAAAGATTGACACACATAGCACCGATTGGCTCAACCGCAGGAACACCCTGACCAATGTACAGATTGCCATTCATTGTGGGATCTAAAGATGCAGTTCCCTTGATGGGATTCTGCACATCAACAGAAGGACGCGTAGGCTTGCCAGTTTCGAAATCCAAGAAATATGCCCTCGAACAAAGAGAGCCAAACATCACTTCCTGCTTGGACAGATTATATCCGTCTCCCTTTAGTTCATTACGGAAACGATGCAATATACTATCCGGCCAACAGACATAGAGAGGCTGCCCTGTCCATCCAGTACCGCCGCCCCATGTTCCCACAGAAGTCTCACGATTATCCGATTCTGTATCGAAAGTCCAGTTTACAATCAGCGTGTCAGGTCTGCCTTTCACCCTACCGCCAAAGTCGGCATTACGCAACAGATTACCACGAAAGGTAAAGACACCAGGAGCATCGGCATACATATCTGTCAGATTCTCAATAATACCGCTATGCAAAGAGTCAAAGACATCCACTTCGTATTTAAGGGCTTCCACGGAAGGAAACTGTGTTGCAGGATAAGGTTTCACTTCCGGCTCTTCTTCCACAATCAAGGTATCAGGAACGACCTCTTCCGCTCCATTCGGACGATTACCGCCACACGAACTGAGCAGGAAGCAAATTGCCACAACAAAAAAAGACGAATTCTTCATGATATTCTACTCCAATCCTCCTCCTTCTGGTTCAGCTCGTTCAAACGATTCCACAGAATCTGATTTTCAGGCAGATTCTGCTGCGGGTCGGCATCCAGCACACTGGTTGCCGTATCACGAGCCAACTGAACTAATTGCCCGTCACGCGCCAGATTAGCCAACTTCAAGTCAAAGGCAACACCACTCTGTTGGGTTCCTTCAAGGTCACCAGGGCCACGGAGTTTCAAGTCCTCTTCGGCAATCTCAAAGCCATCGTTGGTTTCCGTCATAATTTGAATACGACGTCTTGTATCCCTTGCCAACTCATACCCTGTAACCAGAATACAATAGGACTGCTCAGCGCCACGGCCAACCCTTCCTCTAAGCTGATGAAGCTGGGAAAGTCCAAAGCGTTCGGCATTCTGAATAACCATAACAGAGGCATTGGGTACATTCACACCTACCTCTATTACCGTTGTTGCTACAAGAATCTGCGTTTCGCCATTCACGAATTTCTGCATCTCGGCATCTTTGTCGGCAGGCTTCATCTGACCATGTACCATACTGAGGCGGTAATTGGGGAACACCTTCTGCAGGTTCACGAATTCCTCCTCCACGTTCTTGAGAGCCAATTTTTCGCTCTCTTTCACCAGAGGAAAGACGAAATATACCTGATGGCCCGCCTCTATCTCTTGTTGAATGCCCCGATAAAGAACCTCCGGCTTATTATCATAGGCATGAATGGTCTTGATAGGCTTGCGTCCTGGGGGCAGTTCATCTATCACGGAAACATCGAGGTCGCCATACAAAGTCATAGCCAAAGTACGAGGAATCGGAGTTGCCGTCATTACCAACACATGAGGCGGCACCTCGCTTTTCTTCCACAAACGGGCTCGCTGTGCCACACCGAAACGATGCTGCTCGTCGATGACGGCAAGCCCCAGACGTTGGAACTCCACATTATCCTCTATGATAGCGTGGGTTCCCACCAAAATATTCACCGAGCCGTCTTTCAGTCCGTCCAAGATAGCCTGTCGCCGCTTCCCCTTTACCGTTCCCGTAAGTAGTTCCACACGAACATTCATATCTCCCAGGAAGGAACGGAAAGTCTCGAGATGCTGTTCAGCAAGAATCTCGGTAGGTGCCATGATACAAGACTGGAAGCCATTGTCCAAGGCCAGCAACATTGTCATCAGCGCCACCAAAGTCTTACCGCTTCCCACATCGCCCTGCAGCAATCGGTTCATCTGCCTGCCACTGTTCATATCGGCACGCATCTCTTTGATGACACGCTTCTGCGCCCCTGTCAGTTGGAAGGGCAAATGATGATAATAGAAAGTATTGAACGTATCGCCAACCTTCACGAAACGGAATCCGTGCCTTTTGGCCTGTCGTTCCCTCGAATAGCGAAGAATAGAAAGCTGAATATAGAATAGTTCCTCGAACTTCAGTCGCATGTTGGCATGGGAAAGTTCCATTGCCGTAGAAGGATAATGGGCAAAACGCAGCGCGCTATCCAGCGACATCAGATGAAGGCGTTCTATCAAGTAGGCAGGAAGTGTCTCGGGAAAAGGCTCCTGCAGCTTGGTAAAAAGTGTACTGGTGAAATGTTCCAGCGAGCGCGAATTCAGGCCCGCCTTCTTCATCTTCTCCGTAGTATTGTAATAAGGCTGCATACTCATCTTACTGAGTACGAGCGTATTGGCGGGGTCTATATCAGGATGTGTAATATTGATACGACCATTAAAGATATTAGGTCTGCCGAAGACTATGTAGTCTGTACGCACCTTGTAGGCTTTCTTTATATAGCTGATGCCGTTGAACCACACCAGATCCATCAGCATATAGCCATCCGTAAAGTGGGCAATCAGATGTTTCTTTCTGCCCGCACCAGCTTCCTCGAAACTCAGAATCTGACCTTTCACCTGCACAAAAGGCATATCCGGAGACAGCTCATTTATCATGTAGAGCCGGCTACGGTCTATATGCTTATAGGGGAAATAATAGAGCAAGTCGTGCCACGAGTTGATATTCAACTCCTGACTCAGCATCTTGGCCCTGTTAGGCCCTATGCCAGGCAAATAGGTTAGTTCCAGTTTCCTTAGATCTTGCATTTCTCAGAGCAGTCCGTTTACAAAACGTATATCGGCAGGTGTGGTAATCTTAATGTTCTCGCGATTTCCTTCCACCAGATAGACCGGCTTCCCCATTGCCTCCACGACAGAGGCATCATCAGTGAAGAAGGAGGTGTACGGCTGTCGGTAGGCTTCTTTTAATAATGAGATACAGAACGTCTGCGGCGTCTGCACCAACTTGTATTCATTGCGCGGAACAGTAACGCTTGTCCCGTCCTTGCGTAGCTGACGCACCGTTTCCACCACAGAGATTACAGGCACCACAGCCTCTTTCTCCATCGCCTCGTCATAACAACGCCTGATGGTCTCTACCGTCACAAAGGGTCTCACCCCATCGTGAACACCCACAAGGCCGTCCGTATCATCAGGTATCAGTTTCAATCCGTTGCTGACAGAATGGAAACGAGTCTCGCCACCGTCGGCAATCCGAACAGGGACGGCAAAATTATATTCCTGACAGAGTTGCTGCCAATAATCCTGCTGAGACACAGGCAGCACCAGAATAATATGGATATCAGGATAAGCCTGACGGAAAACCTCGATGGTTCGCATCAGCACAGGCTTCCCGCCTATAGGCAGAAACTGCTTGGGAATCTCACCGCCCATGCGGAGCCCCTTACCTCCTGCTACAATAATGGCGTAGCGTTCCATATATCAGCCCAGTAATTCCTGATAAATCATACCTTGGCGCAAAGGACTGCTTGCCCCAGCACCCTTGAAGTAATCAACGATGGTATAGCCGAACTCGAAAGCGGCAGCCGGTCCCTTACCAGTAATGATGTTACCGTCCTGCTCTACGATAGCAGCCGTATAGGTAGCGCCTTTCAGCTCACCCTCTACCCCAGGATAGCAGGTTGCCTTCTTACCCTGCAGGATACCCAGATGTCCGAACACCAGGGGAGCGGCACAGATGGCAGCAATGGGTTTGCCTGCAGCATAGTGGGCAGCGATAGCCTTCGTCAGCGGAGCACAGGCATCCAGATTGGTACTGCCAGGCAGACCACCAGGCAAGACAATCATGTCAGCCTTGCCGAAATCGATGTCGGAAAGCAACCTGTCGGCCTTGATGCCAACAGCATGGGCACTCTCAACAATCGCCGTCCCTGTAACGGAAACAGTCTCAACTGGCAGACCTGCCCTGCGCATGATATCAACAGGGGCCAAAGCCTCGATATCCTCGAATCCTGTAGCTAAAAATACGTAAATCATTCCTTACATTATTTAAATAGGTTATCTTTTTGTGCAAAGTTAGGAAAATTTCTTATCTTTGCCAGACAAAAAGAAAGAAAAATGGAGAAAACCCTGAGATTTGCCCTCTTTGGCAATATCTACCAGCACAAGAAAGCTAATTCTGTTCAGAAATTGCTGACAGAGCTTGAGATACACAAGGCATCCATCCTCATAGATGCCCCATTCTACGAGTTTCTAACCCAAGACCTGCTTATCAACGTTCCCTACTCTCAGCTCATTGAGGGCGACGATTTCCAAGCCGATGTAGCCATCAGTATGGGAGGCGACGGAACATTTCTGGAAGTTGCCAGACGCGTAGGCGACAAGCAGATTCCCATCTTGGGTATCAATACAGGACGATTGGGATTCCTTGCCGATTTCTCTCCAGAGGACATCCCTTATGCCATAGACCAGATTTATGCCAAGGGACTGCGCACAGAGGAGCGCAGCGTCCTGCACCTGTCCTATTCCGAGGGCGAGCCCACAGACTATCCCTTTGCCCTGAACGAAGTGGCTGTACTGAAACGCGACAACTCCTCCATGATCAGCATACGGGTGGATATAGATGGCGAGTATCTGACAACCTACCAGGCCGACGGGCTTATCATCAATACGCCTACCGGAAGTACAGGTTATGCCCTGAGTGTTGGAGGTCCCGTCATACATCCCGACAGCAAGACCATCGGACTGGTTCCCGTTGCTCCTCACAGCCTGAACGTTCGTCCTTTCACCCTTTCTGACGACAAGGTAATCACCCTGACGGTAGAAAGCCGGAACCACAATTTCCTCGTGGCCGTTGACGGACGAAGCGAGAAGTGCCAGGAAGGTGTCAAGCTTTCCATTCGCAGGGCTCCCTATCTGATAAAAGTACTCAAACGCAGTAATGGTTCCTTCTTCCACACCCTTCGCGACAAGATGATGTGGGGAAGCGACGTGCGCATCTAACACCCCTCTCCGCTATGAGCAGCAATATACCAAGATGGTTCTGGCACACCTCACGTGGATTGCGATTGCAATCGTGCATCAATGCTGTTTTAGGCATTATACACGTAGGCCTGGACTTTGCCTTCATTGCTGCCACCAAACTGGCTATCGACATAGCCACTGGACGTAGTCAGAGTTCCCTCAACTTAGCAGCCGCCCTACTCATCGGCATCATGCTATCCCAGATACTGATGGGGTTCACCCGCAAGTGGGTAGCTGCCATTCTGGGTGTCCGCAGTCAGAATATGCTTCAGCTGCGCCTCTTCAGCCATCTTATGCAGAGCGAGTGGAGCGGCATAGAGAAACATCATAGCGGAGACGTACTGAACCGACTGGAGCACGATGTAAAGGACATCACCAACGTCATTACGGAAACCATCCCTTCTGTATTGGGACTCACCGTCCGCTTCGTGGGCGCCTTTATCTTCCTCTACAGCATGGACGAGACACTGGCCTGCCTGCTGGTCTTTGTTGCCCCCGCCTTTATCCTGCTGAGCAAACTTTACATCAGGAAGATGCGAGCCCTTACACGCGAAATTCGCAACACAGACAGCAAGATACAGAGCATCCTGCAGGAAAGTATCCAGCACCGCATCATCCTGAAGACGCTGGAACGCTGCCAGACGATGGTGGAACGATTGGGTATCAGTCAGGCGATGCTACGCAAGCAGATAAAGCAGAGAACACTCTTCAGCAGTTTCTCGGCAACTATGCTGAGCGCAGGATTCGGAGGCGGATACCTCATCACCTTCCTGTGGGGAGTGAACCGACTGCACGATGGCGAGATAACCTATGGTATGATGATTGCCTTCATTCAGTTGGTAGGTCAGATACAAGGTCCCTTCCGCGAACTGACACGATACATTCCCATCATCGTCAACAGTATAACGGCCTGCGACAGACTGATGGAGCTGCAAGAAACACCTGCCGAACCCGAAGGCGAAGCCATACGCCTTGCCGAAGGAGGCATACGCATAAACGACGTATCTTATGCGTATGATGAAGACAGAACTGTCCTGAACCAGCTCAGCTACCACTTCCCCATTGGCAGCATCACCGCCATTCAGGGCGAGACAGGCGCAGGAAAGACCACCCTCATCCGTCTCATCCTGGCATTGATGAAACCTCAGAGAGGAAACTTGGAGATTTACGATGCCCAAGAAAGAAGCTATGCCATCAGTCCG
Source organism: Prevotellaceae bacterium UBA7028 (assembly GCA_002494215.1). The sequence goes on along the minus strand of DLBF01000108.1, from coordinate 2,244 downwards.
CAAACACGCTGCAATCTGGTTTATGTCCCCCAGGGCAACACCATCTTCAGCGGAACCCTACGCGACAATCTGCTTCTGGGGAATCCCTCTGCCACAGACGAGCAGATGCTGGAGGCCCTGAAGACAGCCTGTGCCGAATTTGCCATCGAACGAGGGCTGGATGCCACATTCGGCGAGTTAGGAGCTGGACTCAGCGAAGGACAAGCCCAGCGCATCAGCATAGCCCGCGCCTTGTTACGCGACGGTTGCATCCTCTTGTTGGACGAAGCAACCAGCGCATTAGACAACGAGACGGAACAGGAACTTTTGTCCAGACTGCACCAATGGTCTGGCGGCAAGAAGACCATTATCTTCATCACTCACCGCCAAGCCGTACTGGAATACTGCACGCAGTCCCTTACCCTTAAGAAAGAAGATTAATAGAGCATCTCATCACGTTGCCAAAGCACAACGTTGCCCTGCTGAAGCGATGCAGGGACATTTATGAGACGCTGATTGCTGCTGCCCCTGAACAGCAAGTCTTCGTCGCGCAAAGACTGAACAAAGGGGCCATCCACCAAAACATCCAGGTATTTCAGCAGATTATAATACAAGGTATTCTTTTGCAGATACTCGAAGAGGAAACCGGTATAGCACCAAATGGTCTTATCCGTTTCCTTCTTTATGCGCGCTGCCAACTCCGAGAAGGCTTCTGCCTGGAAGAAAGGGTCACCGCCTGTGAAGGTCACATGGGCTATGGGGTCATCCTTTATCTCCTGCATCAGGGAATCCACCGTCCTCTCCTCCCCTGCATTGAAGGCCCACGACTGCGGATTGTGACATCCCTCGCAATGATGTTTACAACCACTGCAGTAGATGGAGGTCCTGAATCCAGGTCCATCTACTGTAGTGTCGTTTAGAACGCTTAATACCTTAATTGTCATCCTTATATATTATTCGTGAACCACACGGTCGTTGAGCTCTGCCAACTTGGCTCTGTTCCAACGGTCGGTAGTACCTACCAGATAACCTGTGATACGCTGCAGGCGGTCCACATTCTTACTGCCGCACTTAGGACACACATCCATGTGCTTCTCGGCATTCTCGTATCCGCAGTCCATACAGCGGTTGCGTGTATGGTTCACACTTCCGTAGCCGATGTTGTACTTATCCATCAGGTCAACGATGTTCATCACCACCTCAGGGTTATGTGTGGCATCGCCGTCAATCTCCACATAGAAGATATGACCGCCTCGGGTCAGATCGTGATAGGGAGCCTCTATCTGCGCCTTATGCAGGGCAGAGCAATGGTAGTACACGGGCACATGGTTAGAGTTGGTGTAGTAATCGCGGTCTGTGATACCAGGCAGTACGCCGTACTTCTTGCGGTCGAACTTGGTGAATCTGCCACTCAAGCCCTCGGCGGGAGTAGCCAGAACGCTGTAGTTATGCTGATACTTCTCGCTGAACTCGTTGGCACGGTCGCGCATATAGGTGATGATACGCAGACCCAACTGCTGTGCCTCGTCGCTCTCGCCATGATGCTTTCCTATCAGGGCAACCAGACACTCGGCCAGTCCGATGAATCCGATACCCAGTGTTCCGTGATTGATTACAGCGGCTATGGTATCGTTGGGGCCCAGCTTCTCGCTGTCTATCCAAAGTCCCTTCATCAACAAGGGGAACTGCTTGGCGAAGGCCGTCTTCTGGAACTCCATACGCTCGTGCAACTGCTGTGCCGTAACCTCCAGCAGACTGTCCAGTTTGGCAAAGAAGGCATTGATACGGTCCTCCTGATTCTGGATGCCCATACATTCAATGGCCAGACGTACAATGTTGATGGTCGAGAAGCTGAGGTTACCACGACCGATACTTGTCTTGGGTCCGAAGCGGTTCTCGAACACACGGGTACGGCAACCCATGGTGGCGCACTCCCACTTGTAACGCTCAGGATCATCCTCGCGCCAGTTCTCGTTCTGGTTGTAGGTGGCATCCAGGTTGATGAAGTTGGGGAAGAACCTGCGAGCCGTTACCTTGCAGGCAAGTTTGTAGAGGTCGTAGTTCTTGTCGGTAGGCAGGTAGCTCAGTCCCTTCTTCTTCTTCCAAATCTGAATGGGGAAGATGGCCGTCTCGCCGTTTCCTACACCCTCGTATGTGCTGCGCAGAATCTCGCGGATGATGCAACGACCCTCTGCACTGGTGTCCGTACCATAATTGATACTGCTGAAGACCACTTGGTTTCCGCCACGCGAATGGATGGTGTTC
>DLBF01000181.1 GCA_002494215.1 Prevotellaceae bacterium UBA7028 | reverse complement strand
CACGTTCCAACTGATAAACTTCATCTCTTCTGATTTGTTTTTGCAAAAATAAGGAAAAAAGGAGATAAAAGAGAAAAATTAAAAGAGAAAAATTAGATGAAAGATAAAAGAGAGGGCCTGAAGGCCCGCTCTTTATCAGTTGACTTCGTCTTCTGATGGCGCGACTCGGCAGAATCGAAGCGAGCTTCATTCTGCTCTCGCTGCTTCATCAATTCTGTCCGCTGCCTCCTTAATCACCTTGTCCTGTGCCAACTGGGCATACATCTCGGGCTGCATCACATAGCGGTGAGTGCCTTCGTACTTGCCAATCTTCTGTAGTTTCTCAATTGCTTTTACTTTCAACATAATCTGTAAGTTTTAAATTTAGTTAGTTTGTTAGTTTTTGAGTTTGTAAGTTTTGTAATAAATTTTCACTATATCAATTAAGGGTGGTTGTTTGCGCTCACGTGAGGCGGAACTTTCTTGCGCGCGTGGGAAATTTTACGGCCTCGTGTGGGAGTTATTTCTTCCCTCATTTGTTTGACACTGCAAAGGTACGACAATATCGTGTGATGTCAAAAAATATGATACCATAAAACGACGTTTTGAAAAGCATAAAACGACATCTTCTCGAAAAGTTAATTTTGCATCTATGACAGATGACAGATGACAGTTTTCGAAAGAGAAGAAAGAAAATGTTACTATTATATTATATATAATATATATTATATATAATATAATAGTAAATCTTAGTAAGGCATTTTTCGCTAATTGGAAACTGTCATCTGTCATCTGTCATCTGTCATCATCATTTCTTGATCGTTTATCGTTTATCGTTTTTTTTGCTTTTTAAGTTTCGTACTCCGATAATAAATATATATCTTTGCAAATGTATAGGTAAGAAAAAAGAATAGGATAAGATTATGAGTTACAGAGCTATCCTTTTAATCATTGCCTGCCTCTCTGCCACTACAGTACCGGCAAAACGGAAGGCATCCCTGCCACCATTGCATATTGAAGGCCGATGGCTGACTGACACGGGCGGTAACCATGTTATACTGCATGGTGTGATGGATACCCCCAGTATGTACTTTAATAATTATCGATGGGGTTCCCCATGGAGCACCCCAGCAACCTATTATGATGACAATGGTGCAGCACGCTGCAAAGCATACTTCAGTAAACTGTTCGCTGGACTGGAGAAAGCCAGATGCGATGTATTCAGACTGCATATGGACCCGGCATGGACCAATGATCCCTCTGATACCTATATCTATCCCGGTTCTGCAGGGCAGACAGAAGATACAAAAGGAGAAGCTGATATCAGAAAGTTTAACCCTGAACGTCTGAAACACTTCCTGCACACATTATACTTTCCCCTTGCCAAGGAGGCTATGAACCACGGCATGTATGTAGTGATACGCCCGCCTGGCGTATGCCCACACAAACTAAGGGTAGATGATTACTATCAAAATTATCTGCTTAAAGTATGGGATATCGTTACACAGAATGATTCCGTCCGTAAGTATGCCGGACAGATAAGCATAGAACTAGCCAACGAACCCGTCATTCTGAAGAATGCACAGGGGCAGGATGATGCCGCTGCACTTCATGACTACTTTCAGCCAGTTGTTGACAGAATTCGTCAGAATGGCTTTACCGGTATCATCTGGGCACCTGGAACAGGATGGCAGTCCAACTATACTGATTATGTATCATACCCTATAGAAGGGTCGGATATCGGCTATGCGGTTCATGACTATACGGGATGGTACGGTTGTAGCGATTCCCATTCCGACCCGCAGTCTAAGATTAATCAGTTCCATAAGCAGGTCCCCGTAGTGGATTTTGCCCCTATTATTATAACTGAGGTGGACTGGAGTCCTGAAAATCCTGACAAAGAAGGGCATTATAACGAACATGGAGATTGGGTTCAGCCAAACTATGGTACATGGTCAACGGGTTCTACCTCTAAGTGGGGCAAAGCCTTCAAAGCCTGCCTGGACCACTTCGGTAACATCTCCATGACACTTTCAGGCACGCACTGCCTGTTAGACGTTGACAAACTGGTAACAGACGGAACGGTAAAACCGGCCTTTGGCGGCTTGGAGGAAGCCTGTGGAAAAGCTTGCTTTGAATGGTATTCCGAGTATTATAAGGATAATTCAAGAAAAAGAAGACATTAGTGTCCCGATTTCCCATTTGTTGGCTACTGCTATCGGCTATAAGGACTATAGGAATTTTAAAGGCCTGATAGAGAAGGCACAGAAATTGTGCACCCAGAACAGCGCCCGTTTCCTTTTTTCTCACTTTTTTTGTGGCAAGGGACAGACACGCCGTCAAAAGGAAGTAGTTAAGTAATCAGTAAGGGGGCTTAGCTACCTATAATTATTAACTATTAGAGATAGTTTTGCTTGTCTATTGTTAAGAAAATAAAAAAGTGCGAATTTTTAGGGCACAATCCTATTTAGACTTCAGTAGAAAATCCTATATTTGTACTCGAACTCGGAGGATAAATTATAATTAGACTTTAGACTCTAGACTTTAGACTTTAGAACGAAATTAAACAACAACACATTTATTAAAATCAAATGAAAAAAACACTCATCATCGCGCTACTTGCCCTCATGGCTATGGCAGGTCAGGCAAAAGTGAAAACAGTTGTGTGGGAGAATCCCACCACAGAGTATGGAACCAGCTACGGAGACGGATTCTTTAATCTTTCCCTTGACATTACCAAGGTGGAGCTGAAAGAAACGGAAACGTTGGTATATATGACCGTAAGCCAACGATCTGATTACTCAGAATACTGGTATCAGTTTTCCGGAAAAACGTTCCTGAAGGCTGGCAATACGCAGTATTTCATCATTTCCGCTGATGGAACGGAGTTGGACAAGCATTGCCAGACAGGAAAGGACGGCAAGGCTGACGTTGTACTTCATTTTCAACCCTTACCACAGAACACAAAAGTGTTCGACTTCTCTGAGGGTGATTTCGACGGAGCATGGCAGATTCAGGGTATCAAGCCCGTAGAGGAACGTTGGCAGCAGTTGTTCCCCTCCTATTGGCGTGATGACAAGGGCGACTGGAAGATAGCTTTCCTGGAAGACTGCGCCATCTATGACTGTCAGTTCTGGGACTACAGGCAAAGTAATGTGAACCCTAAGACAGGTCAGGCAGAGATGATACTGACAAATGGCAAGGAAGAGCTGAAGGTAAGCATAGGCAAGGACAGAAAAGGCTTCAGGACCATGCAGATTGGCAACCGGAAGGTGGTGTACAGTATGATAACAAGCCGCTTCATGCCGGATTACCCCACAAAGGATACCCGCACAGGCTTTACAGACACCCGTTACCAGACAGATACCGTAACCTTCGTCGGCTGGCTGAAGGATATGCCGGAGGATATGAGGCAGTTGGGCAAAGAGTACCAGGTAAGTGCTTATGATAGAATCTTTACGAATGACGGAAATCCGAATATCAGCTACGGAAAGATGGATGACAAGGGGCGCTTCGTCATGAAGATTCCCATGCTGAACAGTACCGAAGTTTTTTATGACTGGAATCGTACCTATATCCGCACGCTGTTTGAGCCGGGCAAGACATACTTCATGCTATATGACTTCAAGGAGGGGCGCCGCTACTTCATGGGTGACGACTGCCGTCTGCAGAACGAGACGCTGGCTCATCCCATTTCATGGGGTTTCCGTCATCCCGACGAAAGGGATATGGACAAAGAGAAAGCGTTGGCCTTCATGCAGGGTTTGAAGGAAGATGAGGCTGAGGCCCTGAGCCGGCTGGAGAAGGTGATTGCCGTCCGACCCAACGTCTCGGACCGTTACATCAACTACCTGAAGGGTCATTACCAGATGGATGTATGCCGCAACCTTATGCAGGGACGTTTCTATATGAAAGACAGGAAGGTCCCAGCCGAAATCCAGGACTATGCAAACCAGCATTGGCAGCAACTTCAGCAGCCATATACGCTATACCGCGAGTTTAAGACGTTCCGGAGAGATTACCTCGACCAGCTTGTGGAAAATAAATATTTGGTCAATCACGTGATGGCGTTCTGCAAGTTGTATTCGTCAACTCTCAGGAAATACCGGGCAGCCGGCAAGGTGAAGATTACCGACGAGGAACTGGACCTTGTTGACCGCTATGCCGACGGATTCAGTAAGTATTCCAGTTATAGGACGGATGACGAGGAGGCAAAAAAGGCAAATGAAGAGTTCTTCAAGTCGGATCTGTGCAAACAATTCGGACTCTTATATGATCGGGAAGATATTGAGCAGGCTCTTACAGAAGAATATCCGCTATTTTGGGTCGATTCTCAGCTCAGCATTCTGGATTCCATAGGTTGTGATCAGGACTTACGTGACATTATCATCGCTAACGGGCTGGATAAAATTATGGATGGTACCCGTGAGCCTCTGTCAGACCACGTAATGGAATTCCTGGAGGAGAATGTAAAGATGCCTGCTGCCAAACTTATGTAAAGGCAACGCATGAGAAGTACCAGGCTATTATGAGTAGGGACATCTCCAAATCCCCCAGCCTGAAATCTGCCGGGGATGTTGCCGACATGAGCGATGGTGAACAGATTCTGCGCAAGCTCATCGAGCCATACAAGGGGAAAACCATCCTGCTGGATATCTGGGGAACCTGGTGCGGCCCCTGCAAGGAGGGGCTCAAGCATAGTCAGGAGGAATACAAGCGCCTGAAGGACTACGACATCGTCTATCTCTACCTGGCAAACAGCAGCCCTGATGAAACCTGGAAGAATATCATCAAGGAGTACGAGGTGCTGGGCGACAACGTTGTCCATTACAATCTGCCCCAAGACCAGCAACAGGCCATAGAGCATTTTATCGGCATATCAGGTTATCCCACCTACAGACTTATAGACGGGGATGGCAATATCCTGGACGTAAATGCCGACCCTCGCTTCGACCTGGACGGCTTAGCAAAACTGCTGGACAAGATGAATGTGAGGAAGGAATAGTAAATTGAAAATTGAAAGTTGAAAATTGAGAATTAGACTCTAGGCTCTAGACTTTAGGCTTTAGTTCGCTAACCGCTAATCAATAACCGCTAATTCTTAATTTAAAAACTCAACATCCGATTAGGTATTAGAACATAACACACAAATGAAGAAGGTATTTCTTTTGGTGCTGCTGGCGACATTTGCCATTGCGGCTTATAGTCAGACGGACAGCACAAAGGTAAAGAAGAAGAAGGAAAAGTTTGAATGGATATCTATACAAGGTATAGTGGCTGACAACTTTACCAAAATGGGTATCCTGGACGTCAAAACCACCATGATGAGGGAGGACTCTACGGTAATCTACACCTCCAAAGTCTATGGTGGCTACGGGGGTGATAATGGGGAACCGGCACGAACGACACACTATCACTTTGGCGTTAGCCGTGAGCCTGCAAAATTCATCCTCAAATTTGAACACCCCAATTACGAAACTGCATACGTAAACTATGAGTTGAAGCGTGTAAACCGTCGACTGGAACAGGTGGAAGGCCCCAAGGTCTATATGAAGAGAATTCAAAACCGGAAAGTCGCAGTTCAAGATGGGGATATTGATGGTGGTATGCTGGACGAGGTAACGGTCAAAGCCACCAAGATAAAGATGGTGTGGAAGGGCGACACGCTGGTCTATTATGCCGACGCCTTTAATGTTCCAGAGGGCTCGATGCTGGACGGCCTTATCAAGCAGTTGCCTGGCGTGGAGCTGAAGGATGACGGCGAGATATTTGTCAACGGAAAGAAAATTGATAACCTGACGCTGAACGGAGCCGACTTCTTCAAGGGAAAGAATAAGATTATGCTGCAGAACCTGCCGTACTTTACGGTTAAGAACATTCAAGTGTACAAAAAGCAGACAGCCCTGAACAAATACCTGGGCATAGACGATGAGGACAAGAAGGAATACACCATGGATGTTGTCCTGAAGCGTGAATATAGCGTGGGCGGATCGGCAAACGTGGAGGCTGGCGGCTCGCCTGGGCCTGCGAAAGGGGGTGACTGGCGCTATAAGCTGAAGGGCTTCGGGCTGCGTTTCTCTGACCATACGAGGGCTGTCCTCTTTGGCGGACTGAACAATATAAACGAGTCTATGGAGTTTGATAGGTATCAGGAGAAGTACCAGAGTAACGAGCAGCAGGCAGGCGATAGGCACTTTAAACAGATTGGAGGCCAGTTTGTTTACATCGGTCCTGAGGACAAGGTGAACAACTCTACCGAGGTGAGCGCGTCGTGGAGCGATGATAGAGGAGAGAACAGATATCAGAGCGAGACGTTCATGAACGGCGGCAATAGCTTTAGCAAATCAGAGTCCACCAACAGATACAAGACAAACCAATTCCAGTTGCGGAATTCGCTACGTTTGACGGGTAAGTTTATGTATGAGAATACGGCCTCGCTATCTTATAACCACGATAGTAACCAAAGTGAAGGATGGAACCTGACAACCGCCGATGCCGTAATGATGGACAGTATCAACAGTTCGTGGAGCCGCTCGCGCGAGAAGTATGACAGGTTAAATGCCCATATGAATTCTAATCTGACTAAACGTCTGCCTACAGGCGATTATTTCACATTTAATGTCAACGCTAACTATAACCAGAGCTTTAATCCCGTATCCACCAGCCTGAGCCATTATGTTTATCATAAACTGGGGACAACAGATCATCGTGACCGCCAAACGAAATCACCCAGCTACTCATACAATTGGAATACTAATCTGGCTTACAATTATAATCTAAATAGGGATATCCGCATTAAGCCGGAAATCGCCTTTGGTACAGGGGATGAACAGAGTGATCGCCGCGAGTATCTGCGTGATAGCGTGGATTATATCTTTGATACGCAAAACAGTTACAATCAGCGCAAAAAGACCATGAACCGCATGGTGGGTGTGGATTTTAATCTGAATAAGAGTTTCTCAAGCCGCCATAAGGGGTGGTCCTACATTAGTATCTCTGCTGGCTTTAGTGCAAATTTCCAACAGCAATGTCTGGGATATGAGAGTGTACCACTTACCACCAATCTTACACGTAACTATACCATTCTGGAGCCCAGATTAAGCATGTACTGGTCAAAAAGCGATTCCATACGGAGCCATAATATGAATTTCTATTATTCTCCTTTTACATCAACGCCAGGCGCCTCAGACCTTATAGACCGCCCCATTAGTAGCGACCCGATGTATATCTTCTTGGGTAATCCCGACCTGAAATCTACTACAAGCCATTACTTTAATTTGGACTACAGTATTCGTAGAGACAGTATAGACCAAACCGTTAAAATTGGTGCTAATGCCAGTATAACAAATAATGCCAGGGTGCAGGGATTTGTTTACGATCCCCTAACGGGTGTGAGAACCTATCGACCAGAGAATATCAACGGAGGAAACTGGTCTGCGGGAACTAGTGTCAACTGGGGTCGTGCTTTGGATAAGAAGAAATGCTGGTTCATCGGTAATGAAATCGGTATCAGGTATGAAAAGAGCACCAGCCTGGCCACTACCTCCACTAGCACAAGTGCTGAACTGAATAGGGTGGGTAATACAACTGTTAGCTACAAGCCCACACTCCGCTTCCAGAAAAGCAAACTGTCCCTTTCCTTCAAGGGCGATGTCACATATCGTAACATCCATCGCAACATTACAATAGGTGAGCAGCCTACGGATATCTGGGAAATAGGTTATGGAATAAACGCAATCTACAAGTTGCCCTGGAACTTTACCCTTGATACGGATATGACGTTCCATACACGCCGTGGCTATACCGACGACGAGATGAACGATACTCGCCTCTATTGGGATGCTTCGCTTACAAAATCCTTCCAGCAAGGAAAATGGCTGCTAAAGCTGCGTGGCTACGACCTCCTGAGCCAAGTGTCCAGCCTGCGTTATTGGGTCAGCTCATATGGACGTACGGAAATGTGGACCAACTCCATGCGTCGCTACGCCCTCCTTACCGTCAGCTACCGCTTCTCGCAGAAGCCGAAGAGTAAGTAGGCTTTAGACTTTAGGCTCTAGACTTTAGTTCGCTAACCTCTAACCTCTAACCGCTACTCGACAATCGTAGTGGCGGGTCCCATGTAGGAGCGCTTCATGCCGCCCAGGTCGATGACAATCTTCTGCAGCATGGTGCCAGGGTCCTGACAGGTGATGCGAAGGGTATGCTTGCCGGGCTTCTTAACATAGAGCGTACACTTGTTGATGCGGGCATTACGTTGCACACTCTCGTACCACCCTTGCGCATATTCCCACGAGTTGGTGGCGCAATGCATGAGCAGTCCATCATCGATTCGGACACCATACTGATTCTCTACGTTGGTACGCTCGTGTCCGGCAAAGCCGCGATCCACACTAGTGGTGAAGGTAGGCATCACATAGGTATAAACATCTACCATACCTTGTTCCCATGTGTAGAAGTCGTACTCCAGATAGGGAGCGTTACGGGCTCGGCTGTTCTGGCGGGGTACCACAGGGTCGCCCATCATGATGATGGTATCTTCGCAACCCAGGTTGGGAACCTCTATCATCTTGGTTGCCTGATTCTCGTTCTTGCGCATGAAACCTGCGGCAGGAATGGATATTATGCCATTGTCCTCCACATAGAGGCCTTTCAGCTCATCGGCAGATGGCGAGGCTGGGTTGAAAGCACTTACCATAACGTTTTGCTCTGTGCCGTTGGCGTCCTTCAATGTGATGAGGCCCGTCTCTTCCTCGCCTTGCGGAACCTTGTTCCAGTCTACGCTTACCACGATGCGTTGCTGTAGGGGAGTGCTGCCCTTTGTCTGGCTCAGCTGAATCCAATCCTTGTTGGCTATAGCCTCCCAGTTAAGTATGCCTTGGCCCTGGTTATATATATCTATATAATAGGTGCGTGTGGGAAGGTATTTGCTGAAGGTGGGAAGCGCCTGTACGCTTCGTGGACCGCGGGTACCGTATTCCCCTTCGGCTATCACGCCCATTTTGGCGTTGGGGGCCAGCGTAGCATCACGTAGCTCCGGCTTCTCGAAGTACGAGGCTGTTACGCCCTGAGTCATGCTCATGATATGTTCCCACTTGCCGTTCTCCAGGCTGTTGTAGCCTTTGGTAATAATCTGTAATGAGTCGTAACATTGAAGGGCCTCGGCTTTCAGTTGGGCGGTAGCGGCACGGTTCTGGAGGGCATACCAACGGTTCATCTGTCCGCCTATGGTCATGCGGTTCATCAGCTCGCATCCTTTTACGGGGTAATAGACAGCCTGATAGAAGCAGCTGTGCTTTTCGGCAGGCATCTTAGCCAACATATCCTCTACGATGGCACCGATGCGACGATACTCGGCCAGACGGTTCTCTGCCTCGCCATAGTTGGTAAGCGAGAACTCGGTATCTGTCTTCTGCTCGCGGGCATGGTCGTCGCTGGCCCATTCCTGTCCCCATCCCATACATTCGGGACGGCGTTGGAAGGCCAGGCGGTAGAAGGTGCGGAAGATATCCTTGTAAACATCCTTGTGCTCGTTGCCCAGCAGGTTGCAGGTCCATTCTGTACGGTAGTCGGCACAACGGTTATAGTCGAAGCTGTCTATATCATAGGCCATAGCCAGGAAAAGGTCGACGGCAAACTCACACGATTTGATGTCGCCGGCATTCAGCAGCCAGATGCGGTCGGCTGTCAGGTCGTAGGCTTTCTTCAGTTCCTCGTACATATGGTTGGGTGATTGGGTGTTCATCCACAGATGATCGTGGGGGCGACCCAGATAGGATACGTGGTAATAGACGCCGCTACGTCCCGAGCGCTTCTGCTCCTCGGGGCTGGAGAGGCGCTTCATGTAACCATAGTTGTCATCGGGCCAGATGATGGTGACGTCGTCGGGCAGTTTCAGCCCCTTGTCGTACACATCCAATACCTCTTTATAGGGAGTGAAAGCCTGCGGAATGGTTTCGGGAGCCTTGCCCGTAGCCTTGGCCACCATTTGTCGCTGTGCCTCCAAAGCTGCCTGCATGGTGTTCTTGCGTTCCGTCATATCGTTACCGCCCGCCATGGCCACATCGTGCAGTCCGCGTAATGCCAGGGTGTAAACGTTCTCGAAAGGTGCCAGTTCCAAGGCACGTGCATTCAGCACGCTATCCACACCCTTGCGGTTGTTGATGTAATCCCATGCTCCATATTTCTCCTTGTTCCATTCGCTGGCTGTATTCAGCAGGAGAGGCTCGCAATGGCTGGAGCCCATGACAATAGCAAAGGTATCTGCAACAAGTCGGTTCTCGGGTACCTGATGGAAAGCTAATGAAGCCTCGTGCATGGCAGGACACAGGTAGTTGGCATTCAGACGGAGCAGCAGCTCGCATACAGCGGCATAGGTGCGTGGGCCGAAGTTGCCTCTGTCCTTCTCGTAGTTACGCTTGGCCCAACGCAGGAGGCCCCAGTCCTCGTCATTGATGAACACGCCACGATAGCGGACGCTGGGAGTGCGTGAGGTGAAGTTGTTCACCTGCAATAGGCACGTGGAATGTTGGGGTGTGGGGGCATCCAGCCACCAGCGCCAGGGATTCACTCCTATGGAACGGCTGATGGAGAGTACGCCGTAGGCTGTCCCTCGGCGGTCGCTACCAGCCACCACGATAGCACGCTTGACACCTTTCGCGGGGTTCTTCACCAATGCCACGTGGTAGCGTTCCCATGCTCCCGTAAGACCTGTGGTATCTATCTTGCCAGCCTTTACCAGCTGGTCTATGCTCTTGCTTTGCCCGATGGTTCCTGCTATGATGGCGTAGGTGGCGCCTGCTGTTCCCTCCTGCACCTTCAGTTGTGTTCCTGTGGCGCAGGCCACATCCTCGGCCAGCATCTTAGCGCTACGCTCCACTACCAGGGCATCTTCCTTGTCGTAGCAGATAACAGCCTTTTCCTTTCCGTTTACCAAAGGGAAGGCGTTCCCCGCTCCCTTGTTTGTCAGTCTCACCTGTGCTGCCAGTTGTAGCGAACAAGCAGCCAATAGGCCTAATGCAATGCTTTTCTTCATAATGCTTTGTTGATTTCTGCCGCAAAGATATGAAAAAAAAACTGCACACGACCAATAAACCATACACTTTTTTAACAAAAGCCATTGGTTTGTTTGCGCATTTTTGCCAAGAAAGGGCAAAATAAAACCCGCACTCCGATTGCCAGAATGCGGGTCTATGATGTCTTAGAAGTTCAGCTTGGTCATCAGCTGCACCTTGTGGTTGGTGACCCAATGCAGGTCGGTCTCGGCCAGTCCGTTGGAGGCCTTCAGGTCCTTGCCGTACTGGGCGGAGGTTATCTCATACTCAGCACCCAGCTGGAACTTGCCCCATGTGACCAGGATTGTGGGCGAGAGGCGCAGCAGTCGGTTCAGGTTGGTGAAGCTGTTCTTGCTGAAGTAGAAGCCCTGGATGTTGCCGGCGGCATCTGTGGCAAGGGCGTCGATGGTGCCGAAGTTGCGGACATAGCCGGCAAAGAGGATACCCTTTACCTGCCTGCCATAGGTCATGGAGATCCAGGATGATGAGTTACGGGTGGGTGTGTATTCCCATGAGCCGTCCTCGCAGATGCGGCTGATGCCGTAGCCGCCGTTCAGGTTCATGTGCTCGCCGGCCTGCGCGAAGACCGTCTTGGCCTTCAGGCTGAAATCCCTGTGCTTGTATTGCAGATACAGGAAGGGCGAGAAGGTGGTGATGCGGTCGCCCACTTTTACCTGCACCTCCTGATTCTGAGTGTTCAGGACCGTGCCGGTATGACGGGGTGCGATGCTGAGGATATCCACGCCGGCCCGCAGCAGCACGTTGGTGTTAGGATGGAAGGAGAGGCCCAGGTAGCATTCAGGCGTGTAGGCATACTTCAGGTAGTTGGCTGAGGCTCCCTCGGGGCCGGCTGATGTGTATTGCATCTGCCAGAGGGCGGAAGCCGTCAGGGTGAAGTACTTGCCCAGCTGAGCGTCCATCTTAATCTGAGGAGTACGGCTGAAGGGGTTGAAGGGAGCGCCTGAGTTCAGGGAGATAACATCGGGCAGGTCGGCTGCCAGGGGATGCCATGCCTGACCCATCTGCAGGCTGACACGTGCCAGGGCATCGCCGCTCATGCGCAGGCTGTCCCACGAGAGGGTCAGGTAGGCCTGTCTCAGTCGTAGCTGGGCTGTTCCCGTACTACCCGTCAGACCGGCATAGAAGTCGGTCTCGATCTTACCGCCGAAGTTGGTCCTGCCCCAACGGTAGCCGCTGATGTCCAGTCCCAGTCGGGTTGTCAGGGAGAGGAAGCGCATGGTGGTCTGAGCGTTCAGGTCCTCGCGTGCCACGCCTGATGCGGCAGCCTCGGCCTCCGTCTGGTTCCAGTTGTTGTCCTTGGGCAGGTAGTTGAACAGGTCGCCCGTTCCGGCCACGTTCTCGCGTGTATCCACCGAGAAGTAGTTGCGGATGAAGCCGTAGGGCTTGAAGTGGTTGCTAATGTGTTCCTTTACTTTCTCTTTTTGGGTCTCTTGTGCCTGTACGGCATTCATACAGGTAAATGCCAGCAGGCAGCAGACAAGTATTCTCTTCATGTTTTTCCTTTTTCCTTAAAAATGCCCGCAAATTTACCCTCTTTTTCGCTTTTAAGCAAATATAACGTTTAGAAATGATGATTGCTATGGATAATTCTTTATTTTTGTGAAGCGAGAAGGGGCTGATTTATAAAGTTGAGAGTTTAAAGTTGAGAGTTTAGAGTCAGTTTAATAAGTTTTGAGTTTAAAAAGTTTAAGAGTGTACTACCCCCTCCCTCACGGGAGGGCCGGGGAGGGTCTTCTAACCAAACATGACATACTACCGTTTATTGGCCCTTGCGGCCGTTTTCTGCTTTTCATCTGCTGTCGCCACGCTGGCGCAGACAGTTGGTACACAGACCATAGCCCATCGTGGCGACTGGATGCCGGAGGGCTCTGCCCAGAACTCGCGCACCTCGCTCCGGCGGGCGCTGGACCTGGGTATCTATGGTTCCGAGACAGACATCTGGCTGACGCGCGACGGCCATATCATGGTGAATCACGACCGTACCTTCCAGGGCATTACGCCCGAGGATACCACCTATGCCGCCTGCAAGAAGCTGAGGCTGAGGAACGGGGAGCGTATGCCGCAACTGAAGGACTTGCTCAGGATACTGAGGAAGAGCAAGAGCCCTACACGCCTGGTGGTGGAGGTGAAGGACCATCGCCGTCCTGAGCGTAGTTGCGAATGTGCGGCGGCTGCCGTGGCTGCCATCCGCAAGTACGGCTTGGAAGGGCGGGTGATGTATATCTCCTTCTCCATAGAGGCGTGCAGGGCGCTTCACCAATTGGCTCCTCAGGCCGATGTGGCCTATCTGTCCGGTGACCGTTCGCCCGCCGAGGTTCACGCCATGGGGCTGACGGGTATCGACTACCATATCAAAGTCTTCCGTCAGCATCCCGAGTGGGTGGCAGAGGCGCATGCTCTGGGTATGAATGTTAATGTCTGGACGGTAGATGAGGCCGAGGATATTAAGGCCATGCAGCAACTGGGTGTTGATTATATCACCACCAACAAGCCCACCCTTTGCGAGGAGGTGGTGCGCCTCCGGCGCTTAAGTGAAGAGTGAAGAATCTTCTTTTAATTCATAATTCATAATTCATAATTCACAATTCATAATGAGGATCTCTCCTCTGGATGAGTTGGAAAAAATGGGAATTAATTCTTCTTTTTTCTCTTAATTCTTAATTAAAAATCAGAGGTTTTCTAACAAAAAATCCCCCAGCATTTCTCAACGCAGAGGGACTGTCAGGTACCTTATTAATTTAACCTTAAAACTAACTATAAACCTATTTCATTTTATCCAGCAAACTGGCTAATCCTTCCAGGTCCCGGCCATCAACATCCATATCCAGCAGGTTGCCGTTACGGTCGAAGAGCCTATAGCTGGGCCATGAGTGGATGTTCAGATACCGTTCGATGGCGTCTTGCTGTTCGCCGGGCAGATTGTAGTGCGCCACATTGTCGCCAGTTACATTATACTCCTTAATGGTATTTTCCCATGCTTCTTGCGGACTGTCTTTGGCCAAATACAGATACTGGATGTCATAGTCCTTCAGCCGCTCGTATTCCTCCTGGCTGTGCGAGAGGGCTGCCCGGCATGGGCCGCACCAGGTCCCCCATACATCCAACAGCACGATTTTTCCCTTGTAGGGTTCCAGAATCTTCTGCAGCAATGTCTCGCCTTCGCTGATGCCATTCAGGCTGTCGGACGATTTGAGAACCAGCTTGTCAAATTCGCGGTTCTCTAAGGCCAGGTAGTAGTTGTTCCTGTTCTCAATCAGCTCCATACTGGCAGGCAGGGATATTATCTTCTTAAGGGAATCTGTTACTTCTGGAAGGAATGACTGATGGATCCCTTCCAGTCTGCCCCACGCTTGGCTTGTAAGAAAGAGGTCTCTGATGACTGGATCCGTGCCCAGCGAGTCCAGGCGATGCAGTTCTTTTTCTAATTCGGAAAGGAAGGACTTTCCGTTAATGGTTTTACGGGCTCTTGGACTATTGAGAATCTTCTCCACTTCTTTTATGAGGTCGGCATTCCGGCTGTTCTCCTCCTCTGCAATCTTGATTTTTTCCTCCTGCGTAGCAGCCTGCTTAATGGATTCTTGTGCCTTCAGGATCCACTCTTTCCATCGGACAATAACGGCCCGTTCCTTTTCATTAGCAGCATATTCTTCAGCAAGGTCAAAATGTTTATATGAATATGTATAACGGTCAAATATTACTACATCCGTCAGATAGTCGTCCAAGAAATCCTCTTGCCACATATACAATGTGTATGGTTTCTCCAGATGCGCCCAGAATGTGTCTGATGCGAATCTCTTGACATTGTCAGGCAGATGATGGCTTTCGTTCCTGAAACGTGACTGCCCCACGTTGCGGGCCTGATTCCAGAAGGTATTGCCCTTCCGGTATCGGAGATAGCGGTCGGAAAGCATAGGGTGTTCCTCTTTCAGCCATTGAAGTTTCTCGGGCAGTTTCTTCAGCAGACTATCGGTGGAGGCAAGAAACCGGTCAAAGTCTGTATCATCATACCCCATGTAAACGGATTCTGTGTCAAGCGGATATTTCAGCATCTCGTTCTGCATACGTACATCCTTACCCATGAGAAGTTTCTGCCCTGACTTGGAATCCGAGAACAGGAAGTAAGTCTGCCCTGGCTCTACTACGGTCCATATATAGTTGTGATACCATATAAGCGTAATGCGGGTGGTGTTGAGTATGGGGAATCTCAGCACAAAGCGTCCTAATGAATCTATGCTGGCAGATGCATTTTCTTGCTTATTCTTCAGAATGTTAGAATAATGGGCTTCAACCTCGCTTTTCTTTTTCCTGTCCTGTTCCGGCATGTCCTTCAGCCATCCGATGATGGTTATGGTATCCGTCTTATAGCCGTTATCCACAAAGTCTGTGCGGGTGTCCTTTACGGGGTAGTCGGGCAGGGTTTTCGTGTTTATGATGTCATAGTCGGCCTTCTTGCCGGCAATCTCTAATCTGCGCAGTCCGTTCTTCGGTTTCCCTACGTTTACGGTTATTTCCCTGCCATTATTCTCCAGAACGAGGGAATATTTGTCGCCATTCTGTTGCTTCTGCATATAGTTCCAGAACTGGCAGTCGTAGATGGCAAAGTCATTGAAGAATCCGATTTCCCAGTCGCCAGTCTGCGTGTTGCGCCAGTTAGAGGGGTAAAGCTCTTCAGGTTTAAAAGTCCTGACAACAGTTAGCGGGTTGTTTACGGCGTTCCGGTCAAAGTAATTGGCGGCGGCTCCGGGGCTGATAATGCGGAAGGCCATGTCGGGGTTGGTAACAGTAGGGGTGCCTGAAAGGCTTGTGAAGCGCAAATCCGCTACGCCGTTCACCATCATGCCGTTCTGGCGGCAGGTGTTGACAACCTTAGCCAGCTCTTTTCCGGTCAGCCGGCCCGGCTGGATACAGAAGCTACGGCCGTCACCTGTGAGCATGGGGGTTATCCATTCGGCGCAATAAGATGCGATGGGCATTTGGTTGTTATAGACGTTCAGCCACTTCATGATAGCCTTTTCCAATATGGACAGCCAGTTATAGGTACCGTTCTCTCCCGTGCTGAAAATCTGTTTGTCAATCTGCGGGAAGCGGTTGCTGACGCATACCCGGATGGGGTTGCCGTCGGGGTCGAACATATCCACACGGAACGAGTCCGGGGCCTCCTGATGGATGATGGACTTGATGAAACCGGGGTACATGCAGGCCATGTCCTTCAGCACGCCAAGGGCATTGGTCTGGATCATGCCTTTCTGTTGAATATCTGCCAATGCGGGGTTGCCGTTGGGGAACAGGCTGATGTCGTATGCTTTTATCTGCGCCCCTTCATAATCAAACACCTCCTTTGTACTTTCCAGCCAAAGTCTCTCTTCCGGCTTAGCCTGTTTGCAGAGCTGGAAATGGCGTCCCATGGGGGTGCGGCTGCTATAGGTAAGGTCTGTGAAATGGGGCAGCAGTCCTTTTAGCTTGCCGTTGCAGAATCCCCTCTTGCTGTCAGCCGAAGCGGGCAGCTGCTCAGCATCCGGCTGGGGGTTCAGGATGTAGAAGGCGCGTGTCAGGCTGTCCCCGCCCAATGTCAGGACGACTTCTCCTTCTACCTTCAGTATCCTCATCTCCTTATTACCGAAGATGGGTTCGTTGAAGGTAAGAACCGGGCCTTGGAGGGAGCATTCGCGTGCGAAGTCGCCCTGCTGGGTATAGTTCCATACGACGTGTGTGGCATCCTTCAGGATGATTCTTTCTACGGGGTCCGCCCCCATGGTGTTCATGGGGTGGTAATCCGAGAACCATCCGTCCCGTACATTACCCCATCTGTCCAGCACCAGCTCTTTCCCGATTAATTCACTCCAATCTGTGGCGCTGGCAGTCATAGAAAAAGAAACTGCCAGCATGAGGCTAATAAAAATCTTCTTGAACATAATGTTGTGTGTTATCTTTATATCTTATTATTAATTGTGTTTAGTCTGCTATCACGTAGTCACCCTCTAAAGTCAGTTCGAGGGGCGAATCTGGGAAGTTGCCATATACCATGATGGAGTAGGAGAAGGGACCTTCCTCTCCCTCTGCTGGGTGAAGCATGGCGCGGATGGCAAGATACTTTCCCGGTTCCGTATCGCGGGGCAAAGTCATTTGTATATTCTTAGAGATATTGTGCTCCTTCATCTCGCCATTCTCGTAGCTTGTCCAATGAGCGTAATATTCTTCCTTTACGTTTTGGGTTCCACCAGGGAAGATAAGTTCTACGCAGTCGCTGGAAGGAATTACGCTATCGATGCACAGATTCTCAGTTCCGGTGTTCTGTATCACCCACTCTCTGCCCTTCGAGTAGTTGGGCTTGTTCATTACGGTATCGATGTTACACTCGGTCTTACTTATCAGCGTGATTTCTGTTTGTTTTCTTTCTCCGAACTCCCTACGGATGAAGTCGCAACTGTTGAGCAGGCTGGCACAAGCCAGCGCTGCTACAATTGATAATGATTTCTTATTCATGTCTTTTATGTGTGTTAGTTTCGCTTATCAGTTGTAAGGGTTACTTTACTCTCAACACCTGACCACTACGGAGATGTGAATTGGGTTTTATATGATTGAGGCGACACAACTGCCTTACGGTAGTATGATTACGCCTTGCGATGGAGGCCAGCGTTTCGCCATGACGGATTCTAACCACTCGAGAGCCTTCAACTCCGCAGCTGTCCTGAACGCTCTCTTGGGTGCTGTCCTGAACGCTCTCCTCAATACTATTGGCGTCTGATAGTGCCACAGTTCTTGCACCCTTGTTTGCCTTCACAACCTTTATCTCGCGAATCTTCATGCGGTCTGTGCATTCGTGAGCTTTGATGGTAATCTTAAACTTGCCAGCATCCACATGTGGGAGGTCAATCCAATGATAAACCCAATCCTCGCCCCATTGAGAGAATTGCTCCCATGAATCTTCAGTCTCTCTCTCCAAATGAGGGAACAGCATATCGTATTTGCCCACTTCATCGCATCCAATAGTATTGATGTGAAGACCATCCTCTGAGGGGCGCAGCACAGCTTCCTTCTCCTTTCCGCCATCCATATAGCTGAAGGTATAGGTAAGGCCTGCGTCGTACCCTTCCGTCAATGACATGAACTGGTAGGCTCCTTCCTCGGGAAGATTTACCTCCTTTTCTAATACGGCGGAATAGGTTATATCATCATACTTGTCCATCTCAAGTTGAATAGCATAATGAGGAAGACCGCTGAAACCAGTACGAATGTCGACTATATATTCGTCAAGGTTAGTGGACGTCTTCAGCGTCCAGCCTATTGATGATAGTTTCTTCCTATTTTGGATGAGTTCTATTTCGTGGCCCTCATTATCCTCCCATGCAGCAATCTTAATGCCGGTTCCTATTAAACAGGCTATTCCAAGACCGAGGGCAAAAATCCATACCACTACAAGGGTCGTTGTTACAGAGGAACGAAGCTTCTTGCCGCCACGCAGCAGACGTATGATACCGAAGGTGGGAAGTGCCACTATCGTCAACCAACAAATCAAGGTTATAAGGAATAAAGGCTGGCATGCGTCGACAAAGGAGGAGAATGCTGGGAAAAATGGCATGTCACCTATTAAACCTACTACCATAGACGTTTTGATTCCTGCGACAACAATTAAGGTAATAAGCAAGCCAATGGTAAATAGGATAAAGGGAAACAGAACTGTTATCCCGACAACGACAACCAGCGCCTTTAGGCAACCGCCGGCATAATTACTCTGGTCACGTTGTTGTACGATAGGACGTTGTGATTCGTCCATTACCTGTCGTGCAATATTCTGCGGATTGATAGGCTTTCCCTTCATACGCAAGCGGTCCTCGGGTGCCCAGGCTACTGGCATTAAGATTGCTAATACAACGTAGGCGATGATGAGGCCAAACCCCCAGAATTGAATATTAAGGAAGAAACGATGTCCTGGCAACCACCATAGGAAATTGAAGGTTGAACCCAGAAAGGAGAGGAGTATGATTCCCACGTAGCCTATACGCCACCACAGTACATCTCCGCCAAAGTAAGCCGCAAAGCCTGAAAGTACGCCGCTCACCTTTTTGTCGTAAGGGTCGCGATAAAGGCGTTTGCCTTTTCTTCCATTTGTGAAGGAAGAAGCCGTAGAATTCTCATTCTCGTCGGATTTCTCTTCGTCTGCGGGAGATGGGTCGGGGGAGAGGCCATCCATTTCCTCTGGTTTACCCAAGCGCTGAATGATATCCGTTACATGGTCTATGTTAATGGCTTCTGCGCCCTGTGCTTTTACTTCGTCCAGAAGCTCTGCGATGCGTGCTTCTATGTCTTCGGCAATTTCTTCACCACTTTCGCGAGAGCGGAAATAGTTACGAAGCGACTGCTCGTAGGTGGAGAGCATCTCGTAAGCATCCTCGTCCATTTGGAAGAGCCGCCCACAAAGGTTGATTGTGATATTCTTTTTCATGAATTTGTGTTTGTGTTTTTAGACTATTTTTGTGTGTGAATTCTTCAGAACATTTATGGTTCTTTCTATCTCGCTCCAGGCAAGATCCATTTCTGCAAGGAAACCTTGTCCCTCGGCAGTTAGGCAGTAATACTTGCGGGGTGGTCCTTGCGTGCTCTCCTGCCATTCATAGGCAAGAAGGCCATCCTTTTTCAGACGCGTAAGCAGTGGGTAAAGCGTTCCTTCCACCACCAGCAGGTCTGCTTCCTTCAGCTGCTGGATGATATCTGACGCATAAGCCGCCTGCCGCTTCAGAAGCAGGAGTATGCAGTACTCCAGCATTCCCTTACGCATCTGCGATTTAGCATTGTTAATATCCATGATATAAAGGTGTTAGTATTGATAGGGAGCTTTAGGAGCTAACAGCCATAAAACAAGGTATGCCATCAGTCCGAAACCGAAGCCGAAGAAAGCAACAAGGAATCCTACTCGTACCAGCAGAGGGTCAATCTCGAAGTACTCGGCCAAGCCGCCGCATACACCACCAATCTTCTTGTCTGTAACAGACAGATAAAAACGTTTGTTGTCCATAATACTTTTGTTTTTAAAGGATATTTTTTTAGTTTTCTGCTGCAAATTAAAGGAGAAATATAATACCTTGCAATACATAGTACCTGAAAAATGTTTGGAAATAACATTAATTAACAAATCGAAAAGTTCTTTGTTTTGTTAATAAAGGGCTGTGGGAGCGGGCTTGACCTATGGTCAAGATATAGAAAACGGTTTTTCTTGGATACTACGTATACTTATTTTGTTACGCAGGATATTTAAAAGGAGCGTGAGATAGTTATAAAAAGGGACTAATAGGTGTTAACAATCTTTTTATGATAAAAATTGCACACTTTTGCAAAAAATGTGTAACTTTGCAGCGCCTTTCTTGAAAAGGCGTTGCTTTTTTAGATAAAATAAATACATTATTATAATTAATATGGCTTTGAAAATTGTTGTACTGGCCAAGCAA
>DLBF01000043.1 GCA_002494215.1 Prevotellaceae bacterium UBA7028 | reverse complement strand
GACCAGGGTATGATGTTCGGCTATGCTACCAACGAGACAGACAACTACATGCCTTTGAGCCTCGACCTCGCTCACCGTTTGCTGATGGAACTGGCAGTTATCCGTCGTGAAGGAAAGGTAATGACTTATCTTCGTCCCGATGCCAAGAGCCAGGTGACTATCGAGTATAGCGACGAGGGCGTTCCCCAGCGCATAGATACTATTGTCATCAGTACACAACATGACGAGTTTGATACCGATGAGGCTATGCAACAGCGTATTGCCAAGGACGTGAAGGAGATTCTGATTCCTCGTGTATTGGAGAGCATCAAGAACCAGAACATCCGTAACCTCTTCAACAGTCAGATTACTTACCACGTCAACCCAACGGGCAAGTTCGTTATCGGTGGTCCTCACGGAGATACCGGTCTGACGGGTAGAAAGATTATCGTTGATACTTATGGTGGAAAAGGTGCTCACGGTGGAGGTGCCTTCAGTGGTAAGGATCCCTCTAAGGTGGACCGCTCAGCTGCCTATGCAGCCCGTCATATAGCCAAGAATATGGTAGCTGCCGGTGTGGCAGACGAGATGCTGGTGCAGATTAGCTACGCCATTGGTGTTGCCGAGCCTGTAAGCATCTATGTGGATACCTATGGACGCAGCAAGGTTCCTTTTACCGACGGAGAGATTGCCCAGAAGATCAAGGAACTTTTCGACCTCAGACCCTATGCTATAGAAAAGCGCCTGAAACTCCGTAACCCCATCTACGAGGAGACTGCCGCTTATGGTCACATGGGACGTGAACCTCGCTTTGTCACCAAGCGCTTCGAGTCTCTGTACCGTGAGAGTAAAGAGGTGACGGTAGAACTCTTCACTTGGGAGAAACTGGATTACGTAGAAAAGATTCGAGAAGCATTTGGAATATGCCAGAAGTAAAACGCATCTGTATCTATTGCTCCAGCAGTACGAAGATAGACGAGTGCTATTTTCGTGATGCCTATAAACTGGGTCAGCTTATGGCGGCCCAGGGCATAGCTGTTGTCAATGGTGCAGGTAGTATGGGCTTGATGCAGGCCACAACAGACGGATGCATGGAGGCGGGAGGTGAGGCTATAGGCATCATCCCCTCCTTTATGATAAAGGAAGGGTGGTGTCATCAGGGTATGACGCAGATTATAGAGACCTCTGACATGCATATCCGCCAGCAGAAAATGGCAGAAGAGAGTGATGCAGCCATCGTGCTACCAGGCGGCTGCGGTACCCTTGCCGAACTGATGGAGCTCATTACCTGGAAGCAGTTGGGCCTTTACTTGAAGCCTATTGTCCTCCTGAATACCAACGGTTATTTCAATTTCCTCTTGCAGGCATTGCAGCGGGCAGTCGATCAGAACTTCATGAGAACACAGCATAGCGCCATATGGCAGGTTGCCCAGACTCCTGAGGAAGCTCTGAAACTAGTCCTGGAAACGCCCTTGTGGGATACAAGCATACGCAGATTTGCAGCAATATGACAGAGTCCCTGTGTGATACCATCAGCATCTTTGCAACAGATTCCGTTGCCCAGACAGAAACACAAACGCCTTTTTATGAGGATATGGGTTTCTTTCAGGGTGACTCTTTGATGCATCCTGAGGTAAAGGCGGGACACACAGGCTTCGAAGGTGTACTAAGGCCATACCGTCTTTTGCACGATGATTGGGTGACGCTGTCCGTGCTGCTATGCTTTGTGCTTTTGGTGGTGATACAAAAGAGAATCAGGAGTTATATAGTCTCACAGGCAAAGGAATTCTTCCTTCCCTCAAAGAACATCACCAGGAAGGAAAATCCCAATAACAATTCAGAGCGACTGATTCCCCTTCTGTTGATGCTGGTAATAAGTATCATGGGCGGTTTGGGCGTATATATGTACACGCAGAGCCAGCAGCATCTTTTCTTGGGTTTGATGTCTCCCTATCTCCTTATCGGGATATACACTGGAATTTGGATACTGTATTTTATCTTGAAGACGATTCTGTCAGGTTTTGTAAATTGGATTTTTTTTGACAAAAAGAAAATTAAGGTCTGGAAAAAATCTGGATTCTTCCTTTTTTCTGTCGAATCTTTGCTGATTTTTCCTGTAATAATTATTACCATATATTTAAATCTTCCGCCTCACATTCCGTTATGGATAACCCTTATTATAGGGCTTCTTGTCAAAATCTTACATCTATACAAAACTTTTCTAATCTTTTTCCCCAAAATCTATGGCACTTTGCATTTAATTGTGTACTTTTGCACCCTTGAAATCATGCCATTGTTGGCTGTCTTCATAGCACTGATAAGAGTGACCGACGTATTGATAGTAAAATTCTAGGACAATTATGATAAAGAAGATATTGGTATCACAGCCCAAGCCCTCTTCGGAAAGATCTCCTTATTTCGACATTGCTGAGCGTATGAATGTGGAGATTGTATTTCGCCCTTTTATTAAGGTTCAAGGTATTACGCCAAAGGAATTCCGTGCACAGAAAATTTCTATCTTAGATCACACGGCAGTTGTATTTACCTCCAGACATGCTATTGACCATTTCTTTACCCTGTGTAAGGAGATGCGTGTTGTCATTCCCGAGGATATGAAGTACTTCTGCATCACGGAAACCGTTGCACTCTACATTCAGAAGTATGTGCAGTATCGCAAGCGTAAGATATTCTTTGGTGAGACAGGTAAGATCGACGATCTCGTTCCCTTGATGGCAAAGCACAAGACAGAGAAGTATTTTATCCCTACCAGCGATGTTCATACCAGCCAGTTCGGAGAAATGCTCGATGCCAAGAAGCTTGTTCATTCCGAGGGTATCATGTATCGTACCGTAAGTAATGACTTTCAGGAAGGTGAGCCTTTTGACTACGACTTGCTGATTTTCTTCAGCCCCAGTGGTATTCAGGCTCTGCTGAAGAACTTCCCCAACTTCAAGCAAGACAAGATTTCTATCGGAACATTCGGTCCTGCTACCGCAAAGGCAGTTCAGGATGCCGGACTTCGTCTCGACTTCGGAGCCCCCTCACCAGAATACCCAAGCATCACTTCTGCCCTTGCTGCGTATGTGAAGAAGGTAAATGGAATCGATTAAAGAACGTTTTACGCTATCCAAAGAAGAACGTCTGTGTAGCCGAAAGGCTTTGGAGGAGCTCTTCGAGGGAAGCAACAAATCTATAATGGCCTACCCCATAAGGGTAGTGTACCAGAAGACAGAAGAGACAGGAACCCGTATAATGGTTTCTGTCTCTAAGCGCTTTTTTAAGCGTGCTGTTAAGCGCAATAGGATAAAGCGTCAGTTACGCGAGGCCTATCGCTTAAACAAGCATCTCCTTTCGCCAACAACCGGAGGTGTTAATATTGCCTTTCTTTGGATCAGCAACGAGCTCTTCCCTACAAAAAAGGTAATGGAGAAAATGCAGAACCTTCTAACTAAAATCAATGAATCCCTTGCAGCATCTTCGCCCTCTGTCTGAACTTCTGGCAGGGATGCTGATACTTCCCATTCGGTTCTATCAGAAGTTTATCTCCCCGCTTACCCCGCCATCCTGCAGGTTTACACCTACTTGCAGTCAGTATGCCATTGAGGCTTTGCGTAAGCACGGTCCTTTCAAAGGAACGTACCTTGCCGTCCGAAGAATCTTGCGCTGCCATCCTTGGGGAGGACACGGATACGACCCAGTGCCATGACAATTCCCTATATCAACTTTCATACACATCATCCAGTCTATGAGAACGAAGTGTCCTTGGGCTGTGAGGAGCACGGCATGGACCGCAGATGGGAGGTTCCGTTGGCAGAACAGGAAGCCGCTTTCCGTTGTCATGTGTCAGAAAGTGAACAGGCAGGTAAGCCCTTGGTGATACATTGCGTAAAGACGCTGGAGGAAATCCTGCGGGTACGTAAGGAGATGCAGCCTCGTCAGCCCTGGATAATGCATGGTTTCAGAGGCAAGCCACAGCAGTTGCAGTCGCTCCTCTCTGCGGGGATATATGTATCCTTTGGATTACACTATAATAAAGAAAGTCTGGTGCTGTGTCCCCTGGAAATGATGTTTCTTGAGACGGATGATATAGCTGCGCCCATAGAGCCTCTGTATAAAGAGGTGGCGCAGATAAAGGGAATCTCAGAAGTTGCATTAAGAAAGAAAATATGGGAAAATGCAAATAAGTTGTTTCCTAACTTGGCTAAAAACGGATAATTTTGTACTTTTGCACGAAAATATTAACAAAATAAGCAGATAGAAATATGGAATTCAACAAGATTACTGCTGCTGAGGCAGCGGCACTTATCCAGAACGGACAGACAATTGGTCTGAGTGGTTTTACGCCTGCTGGTGTTCCTAAGTGTACTCCTGCTGAGATTGCCAAGAAGGCAGAGGCAGAGCATGCAGCAGGCCGCCCCTTTAAGATTAGTATCTTTACAGGTGCCAGCACAGGACAGAGTTGTGACGGCGCATTGGCTAATGCACAGGCTATCGATTTCCGTGCCCCTTATACCACTAACCCCGATTTCCGCAAGCACGTAAACCTCAATGAGCTGCATTATTCCGACCTCAACCTTTCTAACATGGCTACCCAGATTCGTCAGGGTTACTTGGGCGATGTTGATTGGGCTATCATCGAGGCTTGTGCCATTGAGAAGGTGGGCAACAAGTGCCACATCTATCTGACAGCTGCAGGCGGTATCAGTCCCACTGTTTGCCGTTTGGCTAAGAACGGCATTATCATCGAGTTGAATGCTTTCCACAGTGCCGACAGCAAGGGTATTCATGATGTCTACGAGATTGAGGATCATCCCTTCCGCAAGCCCATCAATATTTGCAAGGCAAGCGATCGTATCGGTAAGCCTTACGTCGAGGTGGATGCAGACCGTATCGTTGGTGTTATCGAGTGCGATGTTCCCGATGAGGCTCGTGCTTTCAAGGATCCGGATCCTATCACCACCCAGATTGGTCAGAACGTTGCAGACTTCCTGCTCCATAACCTGCGGTCAGGTCTTATCCCCAAGAGCTTCCTCAACCTGCAGAGTGGTGTTGGTAGCGGTGCTAACGCTGTATTGGGTGCTCTGGGTCAGTGCCCCGAGGTTCCCGACTTCCACATCTACACAGAGGTGCT
Organism: Prevotellaceae bacterium UBA7028; assembly: GCA_002494215.1. Next base: position 21,259 of record DLBF01000043.1, on the reverse strand, counting down.
TCAGGATGCTCCTGTTGGATTGATGAAGCAGGGCCGTGTGCTGAGCGCATCTGCTTGCTCTCTGACTGTTACCAACGAGTGCTTGAAGGATATCTATGCTAATATGGACTTCTTCAAGGATAAGCTCGTGCTGCGTCCCTCAGAGATCAGCAACAGCCCCGAGGTTATCTCACGTATTGGCGTTTGTGCCCTGAACACAGCCATCGAGTGCGATCTCTACGGTCATGTTAACTCCACCAAGATTTGCGGTACCAAGATGATGAATGGTATTGGCGGTTCTGCCGACTTTACTACATCTGCTTACCTCTCTATCTTCACCTGTGGCTCAACTACCAAGGGTGGTGCTATTTCCAGCATCGTTCCCTTCGCTAGCCATATCGACCACACCAACCACTTTATTGATGCTGTCATCACAGAATATGGTGTTGCCGACTTGCGTCACAAGAGCGATATGCAGAAGGCTGAGGAACTGATTAAGGTGGCACACCCTGACTACCGTCCCATGCTTCAGGACTACCTCAAGTATGCCAGCAAGCGTGGCGGTCATACCCATCACGAGTTGTCAGCCGCCTTCGCTATGCATGACACCTTCCTCCGCAAGGGCGATATGCGTCTGACAGACCTGGCAGAGTACATTAAGTAAGAGATAAAAGAGAAAAGAGGTTGTTTAAATAAGACCTCACTCCTAAGTTAAAATGAACCCCGAAAGGTTTTTCGCAGCCTTTCGGGGTTCACTTTTATCGTCCTATGGACATGGTCAATACTGCAAATATGTTGATAGGTAGGCAAAAACAAATCGTTAAACTACATGATAAACGTGTTTATAGTTCCTGTTTCGGGTAATATTTGCTGGCGAAAATAGTGGAAGGCTGTCGGTTCGGAAAGATAAATATGTATTATTTGGGAAAAAGGATGTTTCATTATGTTTCTTCACTCTCTATTTTACATAAGAATCTTAAAGTTTCTTTTGCATTACTAGGTTGTTGAAAATCAATAATATACGTAGTTTTTAGGGGGGGTAATAACAATTATTAACATTCTTGAGAAACAGAATGAAACATGAAATATTTGTCTGTTCTCAAAGTTACCAATAATTTTGCGGACGCTAAAGTCGCATGCATATTGGCACGTAAAAGACGTATAATTCCTCTGCACACAACCAAAATAATATATTCTTATAAATAATGAAGAAACTGTATTTATTGCTTTTGGGAGTTCTGTTCTCTCAAATTGCTTTTGCACAAACAAGTGGTGATCACTTCCTGTACACCTACGACGGTGCAGGAAACATCACATCTAGAGTCAGAACGTACATCAGACGTAATCAGAAAGCCTTGGAAAAAAGTCTGGAAGAGGAAACCCAAATAAACATCAAGGCAAACGCCTCGTGGTCAGATGTACGAGTAGTAATCAACGAAGAAGTGAAGGAGGGCGATATGCTGTATATATACACGGACAGAGGACTTCTGGTTGCGTCACTTCGTTTGGAATCAAATGATGTTTCTTTTAATCTCTCAGACTTTAAGAAGGGTACATACCTGTTCAGATATAGCAGGAACAAGAATGTAACAGAAAGTAAAATCATGAAAACATATTAAGAGCATATGAAACGCATAATATTATATCTTCTTGCGATAACGCTATTACCACAAATTGTGTCAGCAGCCGTGCTTGTGGGCAAGACTGAGGGCGCATTCTCAGTGTCACCTACAGGTGCCGCAACATATACTATACCTATTAAGGTCCAGAGCGGATTAAGTGATTTTGTCCCCAATATCTCATTGGTGTACAATAGCCAATCAGGAAACGGAATTGCAGGAGTCGGATTCGGCATATCAGGTCTCTCCACCATATCAATTGTGCAAAAGAACATATACTTCGATGGTCATGCTGAAGCCATCAAAGAGGGCGAGGACAATGCCTTTACCCTTGACGGCCAACGCCTGTTGCTGAAAGACGGAACAAATGGTCAGGCAGGTGCCACCTACAGAACAGAGAACGAGCAGTACAACCTTATCAGTATAACAGATACCCAGAACGGCACACCCGCCACATTTCAGATAAAGGCCACAAACGGCACCACCTACAAGTATGGCAGTACTACGGGAAGACATACCCTGAGCAATGGTGAATCATACCAGTGGGCCCTTGACTATGCCGAAGACGTTTTGGGTAACTACATACAATACAACTACTCTCAAGAAGGCGTTCTTTATCCCACCTCCATCACATATGGGCGCAACACACATGGATCGGCCGGTGTGGACTGCACGGTATCTTTTACCTACGAAAGCCGTCCGGACAGCGTCCCTGTATATATGTTTGGTGAACAGCGTTTTTTGAAAAAGCGATTGAAGAGTATTACATGCAGTTATAGCGGAAACATCTACAGAACATACACGCTTAATTATACCGTGGATGTATTCTCGCATCTGACATCTGTTACGGAAACAGGAACCTCCTCGGCATCAGTACCTCCCACCACTTTTGAATGGGAAGTACCTTCTGAGTTCCGGCTTAATAGTAACAGAAAATCTCTGGAAACCTATGTTCTAGAAGACTTTAGTAAGGAACACTTCTTCTCTGGCGATTTGGATGGTGACGGCATTACCGAGCTAATAAGCATGGAGTCGAAAGAATCTGTTATGGGTGATATGCACTTTCCTTATATTGATTTTACCGCTAGAAAATGGAATCCGGAAGCCCAAGCATTTGAATTTTGTTATAGTGCGTATACTCAATCTGGAATTGAAATTGATAGCATGTTTAAGGTTCTGAGATCAAGTGGGTTGGTTATGCATGCAAAGAATAAGAAAGAGAACTCTATCGTTTTCCCGTTTTGCAGAATAGACGATATCAAGGCTATGATTTTCTGTTTTCCCAAAGAAGGTCTGAGATTAAGTATTCCAATGGAGGGGATGTCAAGTGAAATGCCAGCCTATGCAATTTTTGATGCTGACAAAAACGGACTTGATGACATCTTTATAGTTGAGAAAGACAAGAAGAATGGTACCTATCCTGCATATTTGGTTTCCTTTAATTTGTTGTCAGTACCAAGCATCCCTGATACTACGAGAATCAATCTGGACCTTCAGGGTGTCCCAGACAAAGTTGTCGTTGCCGACTTTAATTCAGATGGCATGGAAGATTTGTTAGTGACAACTTCCAATGGGCATTATATCTATTGGAACAAATCCGGTAGTTTCTCTGATGCAGACAAGTATTACAATTCCTTATTTGGAAAGTGTAATATCATAGAAAAGGGTGATTTCAATGGTGACGGTCTTGTAGATTTAATAATAAACCCGTATGAATCTTATTGGTATATTGCACAAAATACAGGGAATGATACCAATGGTTTCTTTAATTTAAGTGGAATATATGATCTCATTTCCTCTGGTGCTCAACAATATGAAAATAAGAAGAACAAACTATATTGTATAGTACAAGATATAGACGGAGACGGTAAGAGTGATGCTGTTGTAGGGCATCCGCATATGAACGGAGAAGGAGGATGTATAAGAATCCTGAAGTCAAATGGCTCTACACTTATAACCTCTAGTTTTCATCATCTGTCAAATTCTGGTGATTTCCCCGATATCTCTCATATTGTACAGGGCAATTTCAGCGGACAAAGCGGAGCTGAAATAATGTATTGGGGCAAGGAACTTGAACAAAATGTTCAAGGATGGCACACGCTTAGCAATCCCACAATCAAACCCTCGTCACAGAAGATAGTGTCTATAACAGATGGATTGGGCGCTACAGACAGTATTGGCTATGGATTACTAACCGAGGAGGATGTGTATAGCGTAACCAATCATCATGCCTTTCCTTTAATTCCCCTGGCAGGCCCAATGCCCGTTGTGAAAACCAGGACAGAATCTATCCCTACGGATAGCAGGACTACCAATTACTCATACGCCAACGGCTTTGTTCACATGCAGGGAAAAGGATTCATCGGCTTTGAGGACATGAGAACAGAATCCAGCTTGGGGAGAGTGACGGAAACACATTGCCAGTTAGATTCCACGTTCTATGTTCTCACTTCGAATACATTTTCCGAACGCAATATTCATGGGGAAGAAATGAGCCGGGGAGGCCATTCTATACGTATAGAGAGGGTCAGTTCTTCAGGAACGGGCGCTCGTTCATATAAAACGGTTGATACGGGTAGTTATAAGACAGATTCATTTAATCAATTTTCCAACCAAGAAAGCAGTGATGATTTTGATAACGGCTTCCCACTTTACCAGTTGTCGGACGACGGTTTAGTTAACAATGAACAAGAAATCACATACTGGGAAAGCCCGCTCAATAACGTATATCTAAAAGGACTTCCCCAAGAGGTTGCAATCACCAAGTCAGCGATTTGGGCAGTTGAGGGAGACAATATCTACGAGAACATAATTTATGAAAGAGATCCCGCCACAGGCCTTGTTCTTAAGGAAACAAGAAGCAGAAACGACCTGCCTGTCAGCACAGACGGATATTCCTATAATGAGTATGGCCAGGTGACTCAGCATTATACCGTAGCATACAATTCTACGGACACCCTTGTTACAAGATACGAATACAATGATAAGGGACAACTGTCCAAGGAATATGATCCTAAGGGGTTGTATAGGAGATACACCTATAGCTCATCATACGGCACCTTGTCATCTGTTCGCGATTTTGATGCGGTGACAACCCGATATACATACGACGGCTTTCTTAGAGAGACAACGCGGAAAACTACAATTGAAACTTGCCAGACTATAAGAGCACTTTCCAGCTATGGTGGCGGAGTTTATTACGTCAAGGAAGCTGTAACCGGCAAAACGCCTGTAACTACCTATTATGATGCCTGGGAAAGAAAGATTGCAGAGGCTGCGCCTCTTGCTGACGGAACGCTAATGTACACCGATTATCACTACTTGCCTAATGGACAGCTCGGCTTTGTCTCATTCCCTCACAAGAGAACAGAGACAACACAGGAAGGTACTACTTACACCTATGATGCTTCATTCCGGAAGACAAGCGCCGTGGATTCCAACGGCAAGACAAGTACCTGGACGTATGTTCCTACTCAGGTTGTAAGTTGTATAGACGGAGTTACTACCGAAATAAACTACTATTCACCAGACAAGGTTCATTTAGTAGAGGATGAGAATGGCGGGGTTGCAGAATACTTCTATAATGTTGACAAAGCCCTGAACTACATAGCAATCGTACATGTTGGCGGCGGATCAGACTACGAAGAACACGAACAACATTATGAATACGACACCTTCGGCAGACTTATCCAAACAACTGACGTGAACGGTGTTGTCAAGGAGTACTCCTATGATGTAAATGGTTATCCGTTCAGAACAACCATTGGTGGGAGCTATGTGGAAACCAACTATGACAAGTACGGCATACTCAGAAGTAAGACGTGGTCAGACCCCAATGTGCCTTCCCACACCGTGACCTATACGTATGACAGTAAATACCGCCTGACCAGAGAGCAGGGTGAGGGATACTATTATACCTATAGCTATGACCAATATGGAAGACTGACGCATAAACATAACGGCATAGGTAATGATCAACTGGAATATATTGATGTTGACATCCAATATTCATCAGGAAGTTTGATTAGTAATACGGTCAGCTATTTTGGAAGTATCCCTACATGTATAACAGAACAATATTCCTATCAGAATGGCTATAGGATTTCGGATGTGCTGAATGATACGCTTGTTTGGGAACTGACCAATCAAGACAAATGGGGGCATCCGAAAGGAGAGGGCGATTTCATTGGTACAACAAGCCACTCGTTTGATGATTACGGAAATATGCTCTCAATGAGCCGTTTAGGGAGATTCTCGATAAGTGAGTCTTATACTTACAATATACAGACGGGGAATATGAGTGCCAAAAATAATACTCATTTTTCGTATGATAACATGAATCGGCTGATTGGGTGGGAAAACTATTCATATACCTATGACAACAAGGGGAACATAACAAGTCAACCGATAGTCGGTAACCTCTCGTATGATGGATTCCGTGTGACAGATATGTCTGCTAGTAGTGGCTATTTTCCTGACGATAGTCTTCGAATCAGCTACTGCAAGGCAATAGAACGGCCGATGAGTATTGAGAATGAGCATTACAAAGCGGATCTCTATTATGACGGGGCTGGAGACCGTTACATGATGAAGGTTTATGTAAAAGAACATGGAAGATATAATTTACTCTTTACAAGATTCTATTTGGACGCAAATGCAGAGGTAACAGTAGACTCTCTTGGACATACAAGTCATCTATATTATGCCGGGGGTGACTCGTATACATCCCCTGCCGTCATGGTAATTGACGAGAACGAGTTCTCAAACATATACCATATATCTAGGGATAATATAGGCAGTGCCATACATTATGAAAATTCCGATGGGGTTTGCTATCAGAATTCCTATTCTCCTTGGGGCGTCAGAACTTACATAGGTGAAAGTACGGTTTTCTATCAGCCTGGCGAGGAACCGGGGTATGGCCCTTTCTACAGAACCTATACAGGACATGAAGACCTGTGGATGTTTGGGCTCATAAATGCTAACGCCCGTTTGTATAGCCCTTACCTTGGTCGTTTCGTAAGTCCTGACCCGCTACTTAACAGCGAGGGCGGTCCTCTTGACTATAACCCATATATCTATGCAAGGAATAACCCCTATAAGTATATAGACAGGAACGGAGAGTTTTGGTGGCTTGTGGCGGCTATTGGTGCAGAAGCTTTACTTGGAGGAGCTACATATTCAATATCCGCTGCTATTACAGGGGAATGGAATGTGGGCGACTTCTTTAAATCTATGGGGGTGTCTGCGGTATCAGCTGGGCTAAGTGCAGGCTTTGGCGTTCTGTTGGGGCCGTCTGTCGGAAACCAACTTGCATATGGGTTGCTATCAAGTACATCGAATTATTTTATAACAAGCGCTATTTATGGGGAAAAGATATCATTTGCGGATATTCCTGGTATAGTTGTAGGTGCCGCTGTTAATTCATCTTTGCCTACTTTCTCTCCCTCTGGATCAAATCCCTTTGTAAATGCTTTATCTGAGATTACATTCAACACGGTTAGAGGTGCTATTACAGGTTTTGCATCCGGAACTATTAATGCAATGGTACATGACGATCCCTCCTTGGTTTTGAAAGGAGCGGCAGGCGGTGCAATAAGTGGTGGTATAAGGACAGCAATGCATAATGCCATATTCGGAGCACAGTATCAGCCTTTAACTGATAAAAATGAGCCAGTTCCTTTTCCCGCAAAGGGTGCCTATAGGAAAGGCGGTATTGCTGGTTATATGATGCATAAATTGAATCGAGGTGGCTCCGGTTTAACTCTTGGCAGAAATCTTTTTACTGTTGAAAAGGGAGAAGACTATGAATCAATCATGGATACGCGATACCACGAGAATATACATCTTCAACAAATAAATCATTTAGGAGTCGCACGTTTTTACGGAACACTTTTTCTTCAATATATGAAATATGGCTTTGGTAAAGGTCCTCTTGAAAGAGATGCATATAAGAATGAAGATAAATGGAGAAACTTTTAACTCGGAGATAGTTAATGTGGCTATATTTTTAACAACGTTTAATATTATTAATAGTTTTTATGCTGCATTTTGCGTTATAAAAAAGATTCTTTTTTGAATATTAAGAGAAATATTGTAAATTTGTGTCGAATAATTGAAATATATATAAATGACAATGCTAATGTTGAACACATCAAAGTATAGTATATTCATAATCTCTATATGCCTGTTATTAGCCTCATGCTCTTTTCCTCGAGTCTACGTGTATTTAGTTAATCAATCATCTACGCCAGTCCAAATAGGTTACTCTCATGCAGGTCTGATGATTCAAAAACGGCCTGTATGCTATGATACAATTAGGTTTGAGATAAAAGCCGGCGAAGGAAAGAGAATTGGCATTCCCGCTATAAATTGTAAAAGGACAATAGAAGGGTTAAGTAAGCAGATTCCTTTTATTATATTTGAGACCCCAGCAAAATCTGTTTGTCTAGAGGGACCAGAAGAAGTTGTTAAGGTGTTTAGCAAGAGGACGGGGTCCAAATATGAATATGAATATATAATTACCGACAGTCTGTTTAATAGCAAGAAATAATAAGTGAAAGAACCTGCATCAACGGTGGAGTTGAGAAGATTTGGCAATCTAGGAAGTGAATAAATTTGCTGAAGAATACCAAGAATAATCTTTCCAATGTAGTAAAGTTTAACCTAGGAGTTTGTTTTTCTTGGCTTAATAGGAAAAACAACATTTTCTCTTTCTTTGTTACTTTTTTTCGTCTTTTATTAGAAGAATAAAGTAAGAAAGTGGTATATTTGAAGCCGTATATTTATAATTTGAACATGAAACGCTTAAATCAGTTATAATGAGTTATTCTGAGCATAGATTTAAAATAATCAGCAAAAGTGGTTCTGTATATTTTTATGACACCATATGTCATGTGATAAATCCTGGGACGAGGATAAAGCTAAAATTTGATGCGCTTAAGCTGCAATATGGCGATTATTCGTTTTTTCAAATTTGAGATATCAGAGACATTACCTATAGTCTGTTTAATAGCAAGAAATAAAACCAAATCATCATGAATACAAATAAAAGAAAAATCAGTATATTGGGTGCAGTTATAGTTTTCATTTGTCTATTCTCTTCTTGCGTAAGAGACAAAGTAAGAAACTCTATCGTAATGGACTCTGCAAGAGACTATATCGTAATAGACTTAGCAAAAGACCCTTGCGTAATGGACTATGTAAGAAACGATTTTTTTGTAAACTGTACAAACGATACCCTATTTATATGCCCGTCTCATTGTAATGATATTGATAGTATATACGATAGAGCGTTTCCTCTTTACTCACAATCAAGATGTATGGATGATTATGTGTTACTTGAAGTGAATGGCTTAAACATCCATAATAATGAAGCTATATTTCCAGACTCTACTTGTTGGACAAATTATTATAAGCTCCGCAAGACTGATACCGCTTATTTCTTCCTTATCAAATGGAGTGATGCGAGGAAGTACTCATGGGACGAAATACGTAAGAAAAAGCTTTATCGCAAATGGGTGGCTACTAGGAACAAGAAAGACGAATACGAGAAGAATATAAGGTACTCTGATTCTGATAAGCAACAGTAATCCTTTCCATACCGTAAAGTAACCTCACTATCTTGATATGAAGAAATGGCTGGCCGAAGAAATATCGGTCAGCCTATTTTGTTAAAAAAGGAAGAATCCCCTTCTTAATAAGTTACTTTTTCTAGTCCAAAACGCACATCTATATCTAATTTTGTTGAAATATCCCCAAAAAGTTGAGCCGGCTCAAACGATCGAATGAGCCGGCTCAACTGATCAATCGAGCCGGCTCAACCGGAAAAACGAGGCTTGTGGCACTTTTGTACTTATTGCAAAATTATTTAGGAGACAACGGCAAAATTATTTAACTTACAAAATAAATTATTTAACTTGATTCTTGTCCAAAATCAAGTTGATTTTTGCTCAAAAACAAGCTAAAAAGAATTCAGCCTCCAAACCCATTGAATTCAGCGTGCAAACCCATCGAATTCAGCGTGCAAACTATCCGCATTCAGCCTTCACTCTTTTGGGTATCAAATTAACCTGTCAACTTGCTTTAGTCGTAAGGCGTAAAAACTGACAACCTAAATCAGCGAACTACACCTGAAACTTGAAGCCTGAAACTTGAAACCCGAAACCCGTGACTTCGCATACTCTAGCCATACTGCACTCATACTCTAGCCATACTCTAGCCTTACTCATTGAGTATGGCAGCAGTATGGCTGCAACGAGGCAGCAACCTGCCTGCTCTATGGCTAAGTATGTTCATATTACTTCCTTTCTTTCCAGAAGCTGGGCATGAAAAGAAAGAGGATGGTGAAGATCTCCAGACGGCCTATTAACATGTAGGCGCTCATCAGCCATTTGCCGGCAGCAGGAACATTGGCAAAGTTGCTGGCAGGACCTGTGGCTCCTGTGGCAGGACCAACATTGCTGAGCATACTGATACTGCTACCCAAAGCGGTATCAACATCGGCACCCAACAGGCTGTAACAAAGCATGGCGATTACCACCAGAATAAAATAAAGGAAGACAAAAGCCAGGGCTCGTCTCACTCTCTCGTCAGGAACAATACGTCCGCTGATTCTGACGCCTATCACGGCTCTGGGATGTAGTTGAAGGACAAACTCCTTCAGGACGCTCTTGACGCATATCAGCACGCGTATTACCTTTATACCGCCGGCTGTACTGCCTGCACAGGCTCCTATGGCCATAATGACTACGGTTGGCATCCAGAAGGACGCACCCCACGCGACATAATCGAACTTCTGGGCAGCAAATCCTGTACTGGTCATAACGCTGCTTACATGGAACAACGCAGAGCGGAAGGTCTCTTCCAATCCTACTGGCAGCGTGCCCTCAGCCGTTGTAGGTACGGGTGCAAAGTAGAATAGTAGCATGAAGCCTACCACAGCAATTGCTATGATGGAAAAGAAGGCCCTGAATTCCTCGTTCTTAAAGAGTGTGTTGCTCCTTTTGATGCTGAGGTAATAATAGAGCGAGAAGTTGACACTACTAGCCAACATAAAGATGCAGGCTACATACTCTATGTATGAGCTGTGGAAAAAGGCTATACTCTTGGTATGTGTACTGAAACCGCCCGTGGCAATGGTAGTGAACGAATGACAAAAGGCATCGTATAGATCCATCGGCCCAATCCAATACAGGAAAGCACAGAGGAATGTCAGGAACATGTAGATAAGCAGCATACGACGGGCTGTAGCGCCAATCTTAGGACGTAGCTTATCCAGACTCAGTCCCGTTACCTCGGCAGAATAGATATTGCTGTTTCTGAATTCATATACGGGTATCAGGGCAAAGGAGAATACAACGATACCCAAACCGCCTATCCATTGTGTGATGGCTCGCCAGAAGAGCAGAGAACGGGGTAGGGAGTCTATATCGCTGATACATGTAGCTCCCGTTGTGGTGAAACCGCTCATTGTCTCGAAGAAGGCACTGGCCAAGTCCATCTTTGCAATCACAAGGAAAGGAATCATTCCTATCAGGGAAAAGATGACCCAGGAAAGGGCCACAACAAGGTAACTGTCTGAGCGAGTAAAACGGGCCGCCTTCTCACGTTCACCCAAATATTTGAAAATGAAGCCTAAAGCAAAAGAAAATGATGCCGTCTCAAGAAACACCTTCCAGCACGCCTCACCATGAATACATGCCACAAGGAGAGAGATTCCTAAGAATAGGCTCTCCATCATGATAAGGATTCCAAAGATGCTTTTTTTCACTTTTGGTTAGTTGACAGTTGATAGTTGACAGTTGAAGAGTTGGTAACTCTCATTCTTCACTCTTCATTCTTCACTCTTGACCTGCGGCCGAGCCTGCTCACGCTCGGCAATGCTTAAGCAAACTTATCATTGCTCTCGCTCAATCGCAGCCTTCATTCTTCATTCTTCACTTTAAGCCTTGTCCAATGCGTGCTTGGGGTAGTCGATGGTATAATGCAAGCCACGACTCTCCTTGCGCTCTATAGCCTGACGGGTTATCAGGTAACCCACATTTATCATATTGCGGAGCTCGCAAATATCCTTTGTAGGCTTAACACGCTTGAACAGATGCTCTGTCTCTTCGTATAACAGATCTAGGCGCTCCCAGGCACGATGCAGACGAAGGTCGCTGCGTACGATACCAACATAGGTGCTCATAATCTGATTTACCTCCTTGATGTCCTGGGCGATGAGGACTTTCTCCTCGTTGGTCATTGTCCCCTCATCATTCCATTCAGGCACTTTCTCGTTGAAGTCGTAGCTGTCTATATTCTCGAGTGAGTGCTTGGCGGCAGCATCGGCATATACAACGGCCTCTATGAGTGAGTTGCTGGCCAAACGATTTCCGCCATGCAGACCTGTGCAAGAGCATTCTCCTACGGCATACAGGCGCTTGATGCTGCTCTGTCCGTCCAAGTCAACCTTGATACCACCACACATATAATGGGCACTAGGAGCCACAGGAATGTACTGTTTGGTGATGTCTATTCCTATGCTCAGGCACTTGGCATAGATGTTGGGGAAGTGATGTTTGGTCTCTTCCGGGTCTTTGTGAGTGACATCCAGGCAAACGTGATCCAAACCATGAATCTTCATTTCATGGTCAATAGCTCTGGCAACGATGTCACGTGGAGCCAGACTCAGACGTTCGTCATATTTCTGCATGAACTCCTCGCCATTTGGCAATCGTAGGATGCCTCCGTAACCACGCATAGCCTCTGTAATGAGGTAAGCAGGATGTGTTTCGTTGGGATTGTAAAGTACGGTAGGGTGGAACTGAACAAACTCCATGTCCTTCACCTTGCCCTTAGCACGATAGACCATAGCAATGCCGTCGCCCGTGGCAATATTGGGATTAGAGGTGGTGGCATAGATGGCTCCTGTACCACCTGTTGCCATAAGGGTAACCTTAGACAGGTAGGTGTCTATCTTTCCCGTTTCGGGGTTCAGGATATATGCACCATAGCATTCTATATCCGGAGTTCTGCGGGTTACACGGATACCCAGATGATGCTGGGTGATAATCTCGACGGCAAAGTGATTCTCCAGAATCTCTATGTTGGGGTTGCTGCGAACAGCCTCCATAAGACCTCGCTGAATCTCGGCACCCGTATCATCGGCATGATGCAGGATACGGAACTCAGAATGTCCGCCCTCGCGGTGTAGGTCGAACTCGCCTTTCTCGTTCTTGTCGAAATGTACGCCCCATTTCAGCAGATCCTTGATTCCTTGAGGGCCGTTCTTTACTACTTGTTCCACGGCAGCAGGGTCGCTGATATAGTCTCCTGCTATCATGGTGTCCTCGATGTGCTTCTCGAAATTGTCCACCAACAGATTGGTGACAGAGGCGATGCCTCCCTGAGCTTTCGCTGTATTTGCTTCTTCCAGAGTGGTCTTGCAAACCAAGGCTACCTTTCCTTTTCCTGCATTGGCAACCTTCAGCGCATAGCTCATTCCTGCAACACCACTTCCAATTATCAGAAATTCAAATTTCCTTATCATGATAATTTGCTTTATTTTAAGCTATTTCCGGTGCAAAAATACTCAAAAAGTTGTTTACTTGTATGTTTTCCGGTTTTTTTCTTTAACTTTGCGATAGAAAAGTGAAGAGTGTCTAAAATCTAAGGTCTAAAGTCTAAAGTTTAGATGAAAAGGAACATCTATATAATAGCATTTCTGTTTCTTCTGTGCAGTTGTGGTACCCGACGCTCTGTTCAGATCAACAATCCTATTCACATAACGGAGAACGCAGGGGGGGAGTTTAACACTCCTGTTGTTGCCCCGCAAGTGGTAGCTCAGCCTGCTACCTGGAAGGATACTATACAGGCCAGATTAGATTCGCTCTGCCAGCAGCCTCTTTTCGAGACTACACAGCTGGGCCTTTATGTCTTTGACCTTACAGAGAACATTCCCCTTTATTCCTTCAATGCAACCCAGCGTATGCGACCTGCCTCCACAGAGAAACTTATTACCAGCATTAGCAGCCTTCATTATTTGGGAGGGGATTATAACTTCCGCACGGATGTTAGGATTAGCGGAACCGTTGCCAACGGAACGCTGCAAGGCGATGTGTACGTTGTGGGAGGTATGGACCCGTTGCTATCTCCTGCAGACCTGAACAGCATGGCTGGGGCTCTGCGCCAAGCAGGCATCAGCAGCATAAGCGGAAATATGTATATTGACCTTAGCATGAAGGACGACCTTCCTTATGGATGGGGATGGTGTTGGGACGATAACTATGGACCCCTCTCTGCCCTGATGGTTAACGCCAAGGACAACTTCAACAGCGAATGGGGAAAGGCACTCGCTAAGGCAGGGGTTAAACGTAACAAAATTGCCATCAGGCAACAGCAAGCAACAGCAGACAGCAAGTCGGTCTGCTGCATTATGCATACCATAGACGAGGTGCTGCAACCTATACTTAAGAACAGTCAGAACATCTATGCCGAATGCCTATTCTATCAGTTGGCAGCTTATTCCGGCCAGAAGAAAGCGGGAAGGAAACAAGCAGCCAAGCTTATCTATGATTTGATTGAGGGAATGGGGTTGGATACCGACCCGTATCAGATTGCCGATGGTAGCGGACTTTCCTTGTATAATTACGTGTCGCCTGAGTTACTTGTCCGTTTCCTGAACTATGCCTTCAGTAAGCCGGAGATATTCAGTCACCTTTATCCTGCCCTCCCTATAGCAGGTGTTGACGGCACATTAAGCAAGCGTATGCAGGATACTCCGGCCTATGGTAACGTACATGCCAAGACGGGTACGCTGGATGGTATCTCCTCGCTGGCCGGTTACCTTACGGCTCGCAACGGGCACGTCCTGTCTTTCTGTATCATCAACCAGGGCATAAGTCCTTGCAGGTTGGGCAGAGACTTTCAGGATGAAGTCTGCGATGCGCTATGCCAATAAGAACAGATACATATAATATTAACAATATAATTGATGTACAACATGAAGAAATTCTTTTATCTTATCATTGCCTTGGCTATGAGTACAGGCAACGCAATGGCATTTGAGAATGAGCCTGCAGAAGGCCTTAGCTTTATGGGAATCTTTGGAATGAATGTTTCTAAACTTCAGAATAATCAGGTGGAGGATAAAGCAAAAGCTGGTGCTATGTTAGGTATCCGTGCTGATTATGTTCTTCCCAAAGCCCACGGAACGTATCTGACCGCAGGAATCGATTGGACTATGAAGGGAGGTAAAGGTTCAATATTTGTGAATGGCATAAATGAAGAAGCTTCTTGGAAATATGCCTTACATTACATTGAGGTACCCATTCGCGTAGGTTTCCACTATAACTTTTCTGAGGAAGTCGGGGTATATGCAGAACTTGGTCCTTATTTTGCCGTTGGTGTAGGCGGACGCCACAAATGTAGCATTGATGCTGATGGAAGCGACGCAAGAGAAGCTGAAGAAGAGTTCTCTTATAATGCCTTTAAGAATTATGATTATGATCCCATCAATAACCCAGTTAGACTGACATATCAGCGTTGGGATGCAGGTATAGGCTTCCGCATTGGTGCAGAATACAATCAGCGTTACAACCTGTTGATTGGAGCAGATTGGGGATTAGCCGATATTTATCGCACCAGTTTGCGTGATGACTACGCCAATGCACATCCTGGAGAGCGTCTTCCCAAAGTTAAGAACTTTAACTTCAGTATTACTGTAGGATACAGATTCTAATCATGGATTAATCTCCCCCCCCTCGGGGGAGTTGGAGAGGGGTCTATTTGATAACAACGATGCGGGTGACAATAGCTTTGTTGCCCGCATTGTCGTTTGCTACCACATGGTAAACGCCAGAGGATACACGCTTACCGCTCAGGTTACAACCATTCCAGGTGACAAGTCCGCCTGTAGAGACACCTTTCCAAACCAACTGGCCGTTTGTGCTCAGAATCTTAACCTCGGCATCCATCGTCATGCCTGTTATGGTGATAGGACCTGTGTATTCCGATTTTACGGGGTTAGGATAAACCAACACGTTATCCTTTACCAAATCTTCGGCTGCATCTATGGCATCGCTCATATAGCTGCACAAACCTTTCTCTGTACCAATGGCCACTTCGCCGGTAATGGAGTTAACAGCAATATCCTGAATGGCATCACTTGGCAGGGGAGAGTCTTCCGTTGTGAAATGATGGATGGTTTCCTGTCCGTCGGCAGAGATTAGGAATATACCATTATTCTGCGTTCCTACCCACTTTCTGTTGGCACCGTCAACTGCGATACATGTTACGGGCAGACCGCTCAGCAGATAGTCTGCCAGTCCACTTCCGTCGTTACGGTTCACCTTGACCTGTGTGATACGGAAATCCTTATCGAAGACTTGCTCTGGGTTGTCAATCACGAACAATCCCAATGTGGTACCAAACCAGACTCTGCCATCCAGGTCCTCGCATATTCCGTAGAATTCATCGGGGGCATAAACTGTCTCGTCTTGGTTTATGATTTGCTTGTGCAGGATATACTTGTCGTCTTTGGTGTTTGCAAGGGTACCTTTGGTGTCAATGCAGAATATACCCCTCTGATCCAGACGTCTGCTTGTCACGAATACCATTCCTGTGCTATGAATAAGGATGTTGTCGCAAAGTGAGGCCATTTGGATGGGCTCGTAATACAAAGCGTTCCACTTGCCGTCGGGTCTTAGAATACGCACAACGGTATCTGTTTGTGAACAAAGCATCCAGAGGTTGCCATCTGGGTCGAACTTTAATCCTGCGCATGATACATAGTTATAATATGTACTGATGCTCTTGGACAGGATACTTTGCAAGGGGCTGTTGTCTGCATTGTGGAATTTCGTAAACTTACCATCCTTGTATTCGAAGAGTCCGCTTCTAAAGAGAGAAGCGTAATGATGTGTCGGGTCGGTGGGGTCCTGGACCAAGTCGGTGGTGTTAGCCAGTCTCAGACTCTTGTACTTCTCGGGGCGCTCGGTCATCTCCTCGAAGTTTGTCCACTGGTTGTCCTCCATATACATGGCTGTCGGGGTGTTGAAATAACCGGCAACGGTATTGATACCGCCAGCTACCAATAGACGGTTTCCTACCCAGTTCAGTCTATAGGAAAGGTTACGTATCGGGCTGTCGGGTATCACAGAGGATGTGGTCATCTGTACCTGGTTGCCTGTAATCTTATAGCCCTGCAGTCCTTGGTACTGATTGCTTACCCAATAGGTGCCACCCTGATAGGCAATGTCCTTCCAGGTATTGTTCTCCTTAATGATGGTAAAATTATTTATGTCTGATCCGTAGCAGATATTTTTGGTGTCCCCCCAGAAAAGTTGGTCGTTTGTTTCCCGAATGAATGTTACTGCGCTGCCATTGATTCTATTAGCGGTATTAGCGCGTTGGGTATCTATCACAAAAAGGCTGTCCTTGCGCACACCCAGCAGTTGGTCCTTGTAGAAAAGCAGTTTGCTCCAGTCTGTACTTCCCTGATGTTTCTTCCAGTTTGACTGTAACTGCATGTTTTCCTGCTTAGAGCATACATACAAGCCTGATGTTGTGCCAAGGAAGACATTGTTCTCGTTAGCAGCAACACATGTTCCTTCAAGGCCTAATCTGTAAGTATTTCTGAAAACACCCTCCTTCATATCTACCTCTATCAGTCCGAAACCTGTTGACAGGTAAGCCATCGAACCATAGATGTATAGATTGCTGATTTCCTTTCCCGAGATGGATTTCTCCTTCAGTGCCGAAAGGTTCTGGACGTTGTCATTAGCATCCAGCAGGTCTATGTTGCAGTTGGAATAGATAAGGATAATCTTCTTGGCTTCCTGACTGTAGCCGATGTCAGCAATGTCCACATCGTTCAGAATATTCAGATTGTCGTAGGTCCTGACCTCGCTATCCTCCGTATTATATGAATAAAGGTCACCATTTGCCACCGTGTAGATGGTTTTGCCTGCTGCCACATTCTTTGTTGCATTGTGGTAACTGAGGTAAACATTCCAAGAACCTATCTGAGCTGCCTGCAGGCAAGTGCTAACAGCAAACATCAACAATACTGCCAGAAATGATGACTTCTTCATACGAGTAATGCTTTATGATTAATTATTCTTCAAAAATTCAACAAGTTTTGCGATGGCTCTTCCCCTGTGGCTGATGGCATTCTTCTCTTCGGCTGCCATCTGAGCAAAGGCCAGTCCGTTTCCCTCTATGGGGGCAAAGACAGGGTCGTAGCCAAAGCCACCTTCCCCAACTTCCTGCATCAGGATTTCTCCTTCTACTATTCCTTCGAAGAGATGCTCTTCTCCATTCATTACCAGTGCCACAACGGTACGGAAGCGGGCACTTCGGTCTTCGGCCTCTTCCAGCTTGTCCAGCAGGCACTGGATATTTGCTTTGGCATCATGACTTTCGCCATACCCATTCATGGCACCAAAGCGTGCGGTATAAACGCCGGGTGCCCCTTCGAGGGCTGTTACCTCCAACCCCGTATCATCGGCAAAGCAATCTACTCCGTAGTGTTCGTGAACATAGCGAACCTTCTGGAGGGCATTACCTTCCAATGTGTCGGCTGTTTCCGGTATATCCTCGTGACAACCAATCTCCGCCAATCCCTTTACCAGGAATTCGCCGCCCAATATCTGTCTTACCTCCTCCAACTTATGGGCATTGTTGGTTGCCATTATTATTTCTCTCATTATCTATCTCTAATCTCTAAACTCTAAACTCTAAACTTTCCCCCTCATCTCTTAATCTTATCAAAGCCTTCGCCAAATACACCTTCCACATTACCCATCGACACAAAGGCCCGTGGGTCTATCTGCCTGATAAGTGCAAATAGGGCGCGACTTTCGTATTTCTTGGCCAGGATAAGCAGAACCTGTCGCTTCTCCTTGCTGTAGAAACCTTCACCGTACAAGACGGTCACACCGCGTTCCATCTTCTGGTTCACCTGAGTGGCAATCTCGTCGTATTTGTCACTGACGATGATAAACTGTACGCTCTGTCTGAGACCGTTGGTTACATAGTCCAAGAAGAACATAGACATAAGCATCGTCAGGTAGCCCACCACCATAGTCTCCAGATTGTGGAAGATAAAGTAGCTGCTGCCGATGATGGCAAGGTCTATGCAGAGCATCAGTCGGCCCAGTGATATGTTCCAGTACTTGTTGATACTGCTGGCGATGATGTCTATACCTCCCGTGCTACCACCAGAAAGGAATACAAGTGCCAGCCCCAAACCCTCCATGAGAGCGCCTATCACACAAGCCATGAACTTCTGGTCACCCACTATGTGCAGCAGGTGTTCTTTTCCTTGTGCATCAATGGTGGTTATACCTGCCTGAAAGATATTTATCAGGA
This sequence comes from Prevotellaceae bacterium UBA7028, assembly GCA_002494215.1. The sequence continues at coordinate 2,306 of DLBF01000043.1, read as the reverse complement.
AGGAGATTATGGCAATGGCTATAACCGTTTTCACGCTGTACCTCCAGCCCATTATCTTGGCACCGATCAATATCAGGAAGACATTCATCACCAGATAGGTTATACTGGGATGGAAGCCTAAGGTATAATAGATAAGTGTGGAGATACCATTCATACCACCGCTGATAAGCTGGTATGGAAGCAGGAAATAGACATAGCTTATTACGTATATAACAATACCTAAGAGCAAGAGCAGATAGTTCTTGCACATGTCCCATATAGCTGCTTTAGTCAGTTTTACTGTCATGCTCTGATAGATTTAAATCCGTTACCATATACACCCTCCGCTCTACTCTGTGAGACAAAGGCGGCAGGGTCTGTCTCCTGTATCATCCTGAGGATTTTTACAGATTCTCTTTTGTGGACGATGGTAATCAGGACTTTTATCTCCTGATGGCTGTAGAAGCCCTCGCCATCCATTGACGTTACGCTATGGCACGTCTCTGTGATAATGCGCTGACTTATTTCATTAGGTTTGTGAGTGAAGATAATAAACTGAATGTCCTGGCGGGCGCTGTTGATGAGCATATCCAACGCATAGGTATAGACAACTAACGTCACGTAGCCGAAGACCACCATCCTGACATCGTGGAAGATGGGCCAACAGGATGCAATGACCAGGAAGTCCAAGATAAGAAGGGCCCGACCGAAGGATATGTTGCGGTATTTGTTCACCAGAGCGGCTATGATATCCCATCCGCCTGTACTTCCGCCCGACAGAAAGACAATACCGATGCCCAATCCGTTCAGGATGGCACCTAAGACGCAGGCCATGGAATCCTGACCTTCGCCTAAGATCTGCATCAAGGCGCCACCATCGTCCGTCATCATTTTCTGTCCCAGTTCCAAGTAGGTTGAAAGAGCCAGTACGGCATAGGCTGTCTTGATGGTGAACTTCCACCCCAAAAGCCATAGGGCAAATAACAGTAGCACGCTATTAGCAATCAATATGGCATACTGCACGGGGAAGCCTGTAACGTAGTACAGGATGGCAAACATACCCGTCATACCACCCGTTGTGATGTGGTAGGGTAGCAGGAAGGCAGCCCAGCCCAAAGCATAGACAGCCATTCCTGTGTTTATTGCCAGGAAGTCAACGATGAACTCCCAGATACGTCTCAACTTCAGTTTTTGTCCCATGTTTTATTAGTTCTTGAGTTGATGAGTTTTGTTTGCTACTCCCTCAATTATGAATTATGAATTGAGAATTATGAATTCCCTCACCTCAAGCTGGCTTAACCACGATATTTACGATACGGCCAGGGATGGCAATGGTCTTAACAATCTGCATACCCTCGAGGTGCTTCTGAGCATCGGGGGCAGATGTAGCCATCTGTACCATCTGGTCGGGTGTGGCATCAGCAGGGAAGTCCATAGCAAAGCGAACCTTACCATTGAACTGAACACCCAACTTCACGCTGCTCTCCACCAGGTATTTCTCGTCGAACTCGGGCCAGTGGGCGTCGCAAACGCTGGTGCTGTTGCCTAAAGCCTCCCACAACTCTTCTGCAATATGGGGAGCGAAGGGAGCTATCAGCACAACCAACTGCTCCAGTACAGTACGGTTTGCGCACTTCAACTGCGACAACTCGTTCACAGCTACCATGAAGGCAGAGATGCTGGTGTTGTATGAGAACTCCTCTATGTCGGCTGTCACCTTCTTGATAAGCTTGTGCAAGGCCTTCATCTCCTCAGGGCTTGGAGTGCCCTGGTTATTCGGGTTGTTCAGGATATTCTGAGCTAATCCCCAGAACTTCTTCAGGAAGCGGAAGCAACCGTCGATACCGGCTACGTCCCAAGGCTTAGACTGTTCGATGGGACCCAGGAACATCTCGTACAGACGCAGGGTGTCGGCACCATAGTTCTCGCAGATGTCATCGGGGTTGACTACGTTGTACTTCGATTTGGACATCTTCTCGATAGCCTGACTGACAATATACTGACCGTTTGCGTTCAGGATGAATTCTCCATCGCGGAACTCGGGTGTCCATTGGCGAATCTTCTCTACGTCCAGCACATTGCCGTTTACCATGCTGATATCAGCATATACGGGGTCTGCCTCAGTACCATGATAGAAATACAGGTTCTTCTTCTTTGCATCATCGTACTTCTCCTCCAGGAGGTCGAAGCTTACAAACTTGTTGGTATTCCTCAGGCGATAGACAAAGCTGGACCATCCCTGAATCATACCCTGGTTGATCAGTTTCTGGAAGGGTTCTTCCTTCTTGCTGACACCCAGGTCAAAGAGGAACTTGTTCCAGAAACGG
>DLBF01000155.1 GCA_002494215.1 Prevotellaceae bacterium UBA7028 | reverse complement strand
ATACGGGGTGAATTCAGCGTGAATCCGATGCGTTTGCACGCTGAATCTCCTTCGAATTTGAGGCCCAAACTCCTGGGGCTATTGACATATATCAACAATTCGGCATTATCTGTTGTTTTTTTTCTGCAATATATTTCCGCATATATATATTTTTACATAATTTTGCATTGTGAAAACGAAACATAATTAACAAGTAACAAGACTATGACGACGAAAACTACACTATACAAAAAATTTATGAAAAAGTCTTTTATTCTGTTATCTGTTGTGGCTGTTGCAATAGGTTTTGCAAGCTGTAACAAAATTGAAGGTACCGAAGGTATTAATGATGATCAGGAGGATGTGATTCCTCAGACAGAGGTTTTCTTCCAGGGTCAAAAGTTGTCTTACGAGGGTCAGATGCCCCTTGTAGGTATTAAGTCAAAAATTAAAATTATGGATCCTGCTGGTGGTCTTGCATGGCCCAAGCATACCGACGAGGGTTGGGAGAGCGCTCGTTTCTCTATCCGTGCCGACGGTACAATTCCTGATTTCTACGACAAGAGCTCTGCTCTCTATTATGGACGTCCCGCTGGTAAGTCTGGTGTAACCAGCCACAACGTAGGTAAGGTTTCAAACGTATTCAACTATCCCCATTATAACGACCGTGACTTCGATTACTATAAGATAGACAAGAAGACTGGCAACAACATTGGCTTGTTCCGTTATGTATACGATCAGGAAGGTCTGAAGACTCAGCCTGTAATTCTCGAGGCTCCCTCTGTTGTAGATATTCTGGCTGACGAGGTTGAAGACTTGGAGGCTGAGATTGCAGCTAATAAGAATGTTGCTAAGAACACCGCTGCTTTGGCTAATGTCAATGCTTTGCTGGCTAAGGGCGCTGATTACTTGGATTCTCACGTTCTGTGGTACGTTGTTAAGGAAGTTGGCGGACAGTATCGTTGGCACGTAAATGGCGTTATCCGCGATAATGAGACACCTGAGTACGTAATTGATCCCATTCCCGATAATGTAGAGGTAGACGTTCACCAGCAGGAGCACAAGGATTGGTACGAGATTAAGACTTCAATCCATGTAAGAACTGATGTGGAGTCTGTAAAGGTTAACATCCCCTTGAAGGAAGAGGATATTCTGGAGCAGGATGACTTCGATATTCGTATCTTCGACTTCTACTATAAGGAGTATGTTGTTAAGCATAATATTACTCACGATGCTAACGGTATCACCATCGAGATTACAGACATTCCTGCTTCTCTGATTGAGCAGCTCAGAGCTGACTACGGCGACGGTATCACCATCGAGGTTCACAGCTACTGCACAAAGGATGTATGGGAGGAATTGAAGGAAAGCCGTGTAAGGACAGGCAAGCCCTGCATTGTAAACGGTCAGATTACCAGTGCGCTGAAACCCGGCGAGAAGGTTATCATTCCTGTTGAGAAAGACTAAACTCCTAAGTAAAAGGAATATATATATTTAAATATATTTAAATCCCGAGGCAAATGCACAATGCCTCGGGATTTTTTTGTAATTTTGCGCCTGCAACTTTGCATATATGAGTTTGGAGAGAAAGAGATATATAGCCAGTTGGGTGTTGTTGGCAGTCTTCCTGCCAACGCTGCTGTTATCGTCTCTGCACATCCACCACGAATCAGAAGCTGATGAGATTTCATGTACCGCTTGTGTGCAGCATCATTGTCATGGACATTTCTCCCAGTTGTCTGATTCTATGCACCATTGTGTGCTTTGTCAGTTCCTGACGCTGACCTTTGTAGCAGGCTCTGTATGCGCAGTTGTTTTCCTTTTTCATGTAAGCAGAATACTTCATGCCCGTCCCCTGTGTGCCCATTGTTCAGACAGGTGCGGCATCATCGTTACCCGTGGTCCTCCTGCTAGTCTAGGATAATAGGATAGGGGATAAGCAGTTTTATCCCCCAGTGTTTATTACTCTTATACATTATTATAAATATACAATCTGAAATCAGAATGAATAATAGATATATTTTCGTTCTGCCATTGCTGTGTATATGTACAGCATTGGCAGCACAGAATGATGATAAACATCATCATGCAGAGGACTCTACCGATGTTTTCTACCGCCATCTTCAATTAAACGAGATTACAGTAACAGGTGTAACGGGTGATACAAAGCTGAAGCATTCAACGGCTCCCATCAGCATTGTCAGTCCTAAGGTGCTACGTTCTACGGCATCCACCAATATTATAGATGCCATCAGTCGTCAGCCAGGTGTTAGTCAGCTTACTACAGGCGGCAGTATTTCTAAACCCATTATCCGTGGTTTGGGATATAATCGCGTAGTTGTAATGAGCGAGGGCGTCCGTCAGGAAGGTCAGCAGTGGGGCGATGAGCACGGTGTAGAGGTTGATGGTAACAGTGTAGGTTCAGTGGAGATCCTGAAAGGACCTGCCTCGTTGATGTATGGTTCTGATGCTATGGCAGGCGTTGTCATCCTGCATCCTCAGCCCATATTGCCCGAGGGAGATATGCGTGCTAACTTCAGTTCAGAGTATCAAACCAACAACGGTCTTTTCGGGTACAACCTCTCTATGGCAGGTAACAAGAAGGGATTTGTATGGGATGGTCTTTTCAGTCATAAGATGGCCCATGCTTATAAGAACAAGTACGACGGTTATGTGCCTGGCTCTCAGTTTGGTGAGAAAGCCGGCCGTCTGATGTTAGGTCTGTACAAGCCTTGGGGGCATTCCCGCTTGACCGGTACGCTCTATCATCTGACTCCCAGCATTGTTGAAGGTGAGCGTGACGAGGTAACAGGCGAGTTGGAGTGTACCACTGATAATATAAAGACTTACGGCAAGGCGCTTCCTTTCCAGCATGTGAACCACTACAAGTTGGTTTGGGATAACTTCTTTAATCTTCCCAAGGGTTTCCTGAAGGTTATCTTAGGCTATCAGCAGAACCAACGTCAGGAGTTTGAGGAGAGCGAGGATGAATATGAACTCTACTTCAAGTTGCATACCATGACCTATGATGTGCGTTATGTGACGCAGGAGTTCAACGGATGGAAGTTGTCAGCCGGTATTGGCGGTATGTACCAGCATTCTGGTAATCTGGGTGAAGAGTTCCTGATTCCTGATTACAAGCTCTTCGATGGTGGTATCTATGCTACTGCTACCAAGACATTGGGTGATCGCTGGACATTCAGCGGTGGTGTACGTTACGACCATCGCCACATGCACGGTGATGAACTGGAGGAGGATGGTGCGATGCGCTTTACTGACTTTACCCGTTACTTCAATGGTGTATCCGCTAGCCTCGGTGCTGTATGCAATATCAACGAGCACTTTAATGTTCGTGCCAATCTGGCTCGAGGTTTTCGTACACCTAACATGAGTGAGTTGGCCTCTAATGGTGTTCATGAGGGTTCTATCCGTTATGAGCTGGGTTCTCAGAATTTGAAGGCTGAATATAGCTTGCAGGCTGACTTGGGACTGGACTTTACTTCACGTTATGTTTCTGCCCAGGTGGCACTCTTTGCCAACCGCATAAACAACTACATCTTCACACACCGTTTGCCCGAAGAGATAGAGGAGGGTTACCTGACTTATGCCTATACACAGGGTGATGCCCGTCTGTTGGGCTTCGAGGCGGGAGTAGATTTTCATCCCATACATTCGGTTCACTTCTCTAACAGTTTCTCTTATGTAGATGCGCAGTTGCTGAACCAACCTGCAGAGACCAAGTATCTGCCCTTCACACCTGCTCCCCGTTGGAATGCAGAACTGAAGTGGGAACTTCTTCATCATTCACACAGCACCATCAATCACCATCATTCAGAATACGAGAGCCGTCATTCTCTGTTGAATAATCTGTACGTTGCTGCAGGCTTGAACTATTACTTCAAGCAGAATCACATTTATAGTGCTGATGAAACAGAGACTGTAACTCCGGGTTATGCGTTGCTGAGCTTCTCGGCAGGTACGGACGTGCAGGTAAAGGGTAAGAAGGTAGCTGAGTTATATGTAACGGCTGATAATGTGTTGAATACAGCCTATCAGAATCATCTGAGCCGTCTGAAGTATGCCGACATGAACAATGCCACAAATCGTCGTGGTGTTTATAACATGGGGCGTAACATAACTTTCAAGGTGGTTGTGCCCGTCCAGTTCTAATAAGAATCCTCGTCTGATTCTTTTCTATTATAGCTGATTTCGTTCTCCTTCGCTGTCTCCGTAATGACATTATCATAACCTGTCAGGGCAGCGAAGGGGGCGAACTGAGCTGCACGGTTCCACATTGACATCTGCGAATGTTTCTCGGAAACGTGATGTGGCATGTCTATTATATCAGAGTAATCCATATTTCAAAATTCAAAATTCTAAATTCAAAATTCTAAAATTATTTTTAGGGATTATTGGTTGTCGTTAATAGTTGCCAACAGCCAATAGCTAAATCTCCCGTTTCCGTTCTCCCCTCATTGAGAGGGGTTGAGGGAGGCTTTTAGGCTTTATGTCCTCCTATCTGTTTGTTGCGTTCCTTTGCGGTGGCACCTTCTTTAAAGTTGAGACCTCGTAGGATGGCATTCTTGCCAAAACGCTGTTTAATCTTCAGTTGCGCCTCCTGCATTCTCCGTTCCTTTTCAAGGCGTGCTTTCTCCTCCTTGCGTTGTTTATCCAGAGCTTCGTAGTCAGTGAACAAATCCAGTTGTTCATATTTGACAGCTGACACCTGAGCGTTGACAGTTGCCTCGTCTTTTACGTGATTGGTGGTCAGATTCAAACGGCGAATCAGTAGGTCGGGATTTACATGACGGTCAAAGAGTTCTGCTGCGCCATCCATGATAAGGCGCGAAGAAGAGGTAGGTTTCTTAAAGTTGAAAGTACCATGGGCATGCTTGGGTACGGGCTTCCCATAGTGGTTGATGGTAATGGGGCCGTTATATTTAGCGCGTATCTCAGGACGAGTCAGACTCTCTGCATCGTAGCCTATGGTTAGTACCAGTTGGTCGGTCACTAACTGCTTCGATACCAAGTCCAATGCCATACCTTCAGCCATCTCGCGTATTACAACCCGTCCTTTCTCGAAGTCGTAAGGCTCTTGTAGTACCTGTCCGCTGCTGAAGGAGTTCGTCTCTGGCCTATAAGCTTTAACGGCGTCCATGGTACAAGGTTCCCAACCCCAGGCATGGTCTATCAGCAATTCCGCATTCACTCCGAAGAGGTCATATAGCAGGTCCTCGTTCTGCACTGACATCCTTGCCAGCTTGCCCATGGTGTCTATGCCGTAGCAGGCCAGTTTCTGTGCGATGCCCTGACCCACGCGCCAAAACTTGGTGATAGGGCGGTAGTCCCACAATTGGCGTCGGTATGACATCTCATCCAGTTCTGCTATGCGCACGCCGTCCTTGTCGGCTGGCATCTTCTTGGCTACGATATCCATAGCCACCTTGCAAAGGTACATATTGGTACCAATGCCTGCCGTTGCCGTGATGCCTGTTTGCGAGAGTACATCGCGAATCATCTTCATGGCCAGCTCGTGAGCTGTTGTCTTGTAAGTGCCTAAGTAGGCCGTTACATCCATGAAGACTTCGTCGATGCTATAAACATGAATATCCTCGGGGGCAATGTATTTCAGGTAAATACTGTATATCTTGGAGCTGACCTCCATGTAGTGGGCCATCTGTGGCTTGGCGATGATAAAGTCCACGCCACGTGCCTTTTGTCTTACTTCAAACAAACGTGCCCTTCCGCCTATGCCGTATTCCTTTAGCGAAGGAGTTACGGCCAGGCAGATGGTCTTGTCTGTTCTAGATTCATCGGCTACAACAAGATTTGTCGTCAGCGGATTCAATCCCCTGTCGACACATTCCACCGAAGCATAGAATGATTTCAGATCGATGGCAATATATGTACGTTGCATTTCAGGCATGATAATGCACACTTTTATTCCATCGAAGATAATAAGTTTTTTTACTTTCTGCGGATGTAGGCAATGGTGTCGCCCTTGCCAACCTTGCTTCCCTGATTAGCGCAGATCTCTACCAACTTACCACCCAGGGCAGCTGGAATCTCGATAACCTGGCCAAACTGGTTCTGCAGGTAGCAGAAGCGGTCGCCCTCCTTGTATTCCTTGCCTACCATAGGATTGATGCTCTTAACGCACTCAGCATCACCGTTAACCTCCCACATAACGGTACCGTTCTCGGGTGCTGTGATGGCATCAGCCTCGGCATGCTTGTAGGCAGCAACCTCCTCCAGTGACATGCCGTTCTTCTGCATCTCCTTGTCCTTGGCAGCCTGCAGATCCTTCAGGAAGCGCTCCTTTGCTACGCCACTCTTGTAGTCGCGATACTGACTCTCGTGCATAGCAAACTCGAAGAGCTCTTCGTCGTCCTGGCCACGGTCCCAGCCATTCTTCTTCATCTCCTCGATGAAGCGTGGCAGGTCGTCGGGGTAGTTGCTCTGAGGATCAGCTGTTGTGAACTCAAAGCCCTTCTCCTTGGCCAGTTCGATGATTTCGGGAGCAACCTCGCCTGGCAACTTACCGCTCTTACCCAGGATCATTCCCCAGATTGAGGGGTCCATCATGCTATAGCGGGGCTTACCCATAGACTCTGTAAGCAAGTTCATCAAGGCGATATTCTTGACATACTGAGAGAAAGGAGTTACCAATGGAGGATAACCTACGCGTGGCCATACGTATGCCACCTCGTTGAAGAGGCGAACCAGCAGAGCATCCTCGCTGTAAGGCTCCTCACCCTTATTCTTACGATTGTTATTGATAGCATCCATTACGCCCTTCAGGTCAGCCATCATGCTACCCATCATACCACCGGGCAGACCGCAACCCAACAAGAGTGAAGACATCAACTTGTTGGCAGGGTTCATGAAGTAGCCCAAGAAGTCGTCGATGAACTCCTGAGTCAACTTACGAGCCTCCATATAGGCCTCCATGTTGATTTCGGGTACATCAAAGCCGTAGTTCTTCAGCATGCTCTGAACAGAGATGATATCCGGATGAACCTTACCCCAGGAGAGTGGCTCGATGGCAGTATCGATAACATCGGCACCGTTCTTGCAGACCTCCAGGATGCTGGCCATAGACAGACCGGGACCGCTGTGGCCGTGGTACTGGATGATAATCTCGGGATGCTTATCCTTAATCATCTTAACCAGTTTACCCAACATAGCGGGCTGACCGATACCAGCCATATCCTTCAGACAGATTTCAGGAGCACCGGCCTCAATCAGCTGGTCAGCGATATTAGCATAGTACTCGGCAGTATGGATGGGGCTGTTGGTGATACATAGGGTAGCCTGAGGTGTCATGCCAGCCTCCAATGCATATTTGATAGAAGGGATGATATTGCGAACGTCGTTCAGACCGCAGAAGATTCGGGTGATATCTACGCCCTGAGCATGCTTAACTTTGTACATCAGACGGCGTACATCGGCAGGAACGGGGAACATACGCAAAGCGTTCAGACCACGGTCCAACATGTGGGTCTTGATACCTGCTTCATTAAAGGGTTTTGTAAAGGCACGTACTGCCTTGTTGGGGTTCTCGCCGTAAAGCAGGTTCACCTGCTCAAATGCTCCACCGTTGGTCTCAACACGGGCAAAACATCCCATCTTGATGATAACAGGTGCTATGCGCTCTAATTGATCTTTGCGAGGCTGGAACTTGCCGCTCGACTGAAACATGTCTCTATATACGAGGCTAAATTGAATCTTTCTCTTTTCCATATAACCTTATTATAAATGATGTCTTTTTTGTGGACTGCAAAGTTACAAAATTTTCCTCAAATATAGCCCCTTGATACCTTATTATTTATATATATTAAAGTTTCAAGTTTCATGTTCCAAGTTTCAAGTGTTCTCTTGCCCCTTGTTCCTAAAAAGATTTTGAATTTATAAATTTTGATTTTAGTGTAACGGTTCCCGTTACTTATGCGTCATGATATCCAGGACAAATCGGTCTGTCTCGTCCATGCCTCGTGAGCCGATACTTGTCAGGTTATGGATGCTACGGTCCACGTCATCGTCTATGATACCTTCGGCAGAAGTTACGTGGTTGTTCTGGATGGCAAGCATGGCACTCATAACGGCTGTGCTGACACCTGTTGTCAACTTCAGGGCACAGGATGGCTTGGCTCCATCGCAGATCATACCGGTAAGGTTGGCTATCATATTCTTCACAGAGTAACATATCTGGTCGTAGTTACCACCCATCAGATAGGTAATGCCTACGCTGCTGCCCGTGCTGGCAACCACACAGCCGCAGAGGGCAGAGAGGCTTCCCAGTGACTGTTTGATATAGATGGCGGTGAGGTGCGATAGGGTGAGGGCACGAATCAGCTCCTCCTCTGTGTTATGGTTCTCGTGTGCGAAGACCACTACGGGCATGGTAGCGCAGATACCCTGGTTGCCGCTGCCGCTATTACTCATGACGGGTATCTTGGCTCCTGCCATACGGGCATCGCAGGCACAGGATGTTACGGAGAGGACCTTGGCAAAGATACTCTCGCCCATGATGCCACGACCCAGAGGGCTGCACATGGTCTTGCCTAACTGATGACCGTAGTTCTCGCGTAGGCCTTCCTGAGCAGCTGCCTCGTTCAGACGCTTGGCTTCCAGGATAAAGCGTATTTCGTCAAGGGGCATTGTTGTGGCAAACTCATATACTTTATGTAATTTAAGGATGCTCTCCTCTTTGGCTTCTACTGCCTTTGTTACGGAAGAATCTGAGGAAGCTTGCTCAACAAAGTTCGTATGTGTTCCCTTGATGGTAGCTTCTGAGGTTTGGCCTTCGCCTTCTGCACAGACATGGATATAAAGTTTGTCGGGGTCGTTCTCCTCCAACTTGATATCTATGCGGTTCTCTGTGATATAGCGCTTGGCTATCTCGAGCTCCTTCTCGGAACAGTCTCGCAGCACCTCCAACTCCAGGCATGACTTACCGCCAACGGCACCCAAGGCAATGGCAATGGGTAGTCCTATCATACCACCTGTACCCGGGATGCCCACACCCATTGCATTCTTTAGGATGTTGGCACTAAGGTGCAAGGAGATTTTCTCGGGCAAGAAGCCGAGACCTTTACCTAATTTTTTTCTTAACTCTTCAACTGCTTTGGCTACACAAAGGGCAACTGCCATTGGCTCAGTACAACCGATGGCGGGAACGACTTCCTGATGTAGGAGAGCCAGTATTTCTTGCTTTTCTTCGTTTGATATCATGTGTTTTCTTTTAAAGCGCATGCAAAGTTACGCAAAAACGAGAGAATAGGAAGAAAAAGTTTAATTTTCTTTCCTATTCCGAGTGCAAGTAAGTTCGGCAAGGCCCAAGTTACAAAAAATATATTTATCTTTGTGCGGAAAAAACATAAAACAAACATAATTATCAAACACTATGAGACAAATGTTTTTATTTTTGGCGGTGGCTTTCTGCTTATATGGAACCGCCAAGACTGAGGTAAAAGATTCCAAAACCAACTATGCACGCGAGGCATTACAACCCTATGTAGATCGTGGTGAACTGCCTGGAGCTATCAGCATCTTCTATAAGGATGGCGTTCAGGAGACATGCTGCATTGGTTATGCAGATGTAGAGAAGAAGCGCCCCATAAAGTTGGATAATGTTTTTATGCAGTGTTCCCAGACAAAGGGCTTCTGCGGCGTTACCATAGCCAAGTTGGTAGAGGAGGGTAAGATTTCTCTGGATGACCCTGTTTCCAAGTACCTGCCCGAGTTTAAGGAATTGTGGGTACAGGATAGCGATAAGGATGGTATTAAGACCCTTCACAAGGCAAAGAATGTGTTGACAGTACGTATGGTGCTGAACCACACGGGAGGTTTCCCCTTCGAGTGCAGTGCCAAGCGTAGTGATGTACGTGGTGGTGGTTGGTCAGGAGGCGCTCCTCTGCGTCAGGTTGCCAGCATTGCTGCCGGTTCACCTATTATGTTCGAGCCTGGTACAAGGGATATGTATTCCAATACAGGTATTGATATAGGTGGTGCTATTGTTGAGGTTGTTACTGGCATGAAGTGGGAGGAGTACCTGAAGAAGGAAGTACTGGATCCTCTGGGTATGAAGAGCACATGGTTCTGGCCCACCGACAAGCAATTGAAGAATCAGATTGAGATGTACGATGTAAAGGAGGGGCAACCTGCTACATACCGTTTGGAGAACGGTTGGGAGCAGCGTCCATATAATGATGGCCATGTCTTTGCTTCTGCAGGTGCAGGTCTTTGGACAACAGCAAACGATCAGCTGAAGTTCTACAAGATGCTGATGAACCTGGGTGTAGGTGATAATGGTGTTCGTATCCTGAAGGAGGAGACTGTCAAGAGCATTCTTGCTCAGACAACACGCCCCGAAAATATGGGTGGCTATTCTCTTGGATTGAATGCTCCTAAGAAGGATGGCGAGAACGAGTGGTTTGGTCACGGTGGTGCATGGGGTACCAACTGTATGGTCAATTGGCACAAGAAGCAACTGAAGCTTTGGGTTGTTCAGCTCAATGGTCGTCAGCCCTGGAGCAAGGATGTTGATAAGGCTGCAGAGAAGTTCTTCTCACAGACTATTGATACTTCTGGCATCAATGCTTACACGGGACGTACTAAGTAAAGTGTAGAGTGTAAAGTGTAGAG
>DLBF01000202.1:1901-10981 GCA_002494215.1 Prevotellaceae bacterium UBA7028 | reverse complement strand
ACGGGTATCACCATCGAGTTTGGTAAGGATAACACCTGTATAGTCGAGACGCTCGTTGAACTCCTTGGCTGTATTAACGGCATCCTGACCGGTCATAGCATCCACAACGAAGAGAATCTCGTCGGGCTGAACGGCATCACGGATGTCCTGAATCTGCTGCATCAGCTCCTCGTCGATAGCCTGACGACCAGCCGTATCCACGATAAGCACATCATGCGCCTTGGCCTTGGCCTGCTGGATGGCATTTTTGGCAACGCTGACGGGGTCTGTAGCGCCCTCCTCCATATAAACGGGAACACCCACCTGCTCACCCAGGACACGCAACTGCTCCATAGCGGCAGGACGGAAGGTATCACAGGCGGCCAGAAGGGGATTCATGTGACGCTTCTCCTTGAGCATCTTGGCCAGCTTACCACTCATGGTGGTCTTACCGGCACCATTCAGACCTGCCATCAGGATGATAGCGGGATGCCCCTTGAGCTGCATATCGGTGGTCTCGCCTCCCATCAGGGAAGCCAACTCGTCGTGCACAATCTTAACCATCAACTGCTGGGGCTTAACAGCCGTGAGCACATTCTGGCCAAGGGCTTTCTGCTTGACGGTATCCGTAAAGTTCTTGGCAACCTTGTAGTTGACATCGGCATCAAGGAGTGCACGACGTACATCCTTCAGCGTTTCGGCAACGTTAATCTCGGTTATCTTGCCTTCACCCTTCAGTATCTTAAAGGACCTTTCGAGTCTCTCACTTAAATTTTCGAACATATTCTCTTATACCTTATATATTATATATGCATTATTCTTTACTTCTGAGGCGGTAACTGCAGAATCTGCTCCACAAGGGGCAGGACTACACGCGAGAGCACCTTGTCGTTCAGGAAATGCTCGCCCTCAAAGAGCCTCATCTGCCCTGCGCCATAGTTCTTCTTGAAGTCTGCCTGACAGTTTACCAGTTTGTCCTGCGTTCCGAACAGCCCCCATACCAACTCCTTCTCCTGCGGAGTGATGCCCTTGAAGGATGTCTTCTCGACCTGCTGAAACTCGCTGATGAGCTGCTTATCGACCTTGAAGTCCGTTGCACCATCCTGACGCTTGTTCCTGAACTCGCGTCGTCCCAAACCACGGAACGTAAGCAAGCGGGCCATGTGGAAGGAGGGATTGACCAAGATGCGGGGGACACCCCTTAGCTGCTCGGCATACATGGCTCCCATGCTGGTGGCCACGATGATATCCGGCTGCTCCGTCTGGACAAGGTCAGAAAGCATCTGCTGGGCCTGGAGCGGAGATACGGGGATATCGGGACTAAGCACCATAACGTCGCGCCCATACAGCAGGTTACGCATCGTAGTGGCTGTGCCAGTACTGCCTGCTGATGCAAATCCGTGTAGGTAAATAGCTTTCTTCATCTATGGTGCCGTTTTATTTTAATGGCGCAAAGGTACAACTTTTTCAGATAATAGACAACATCTTCACTACTTGAGATTAGCAATGCACAATCTCAGGCTGTCCGTCCAATAGGGAACGGCAACAGAGAAGGTCTGCTTTATCTTCGTCTTATCCAAAACGCTGTACGATGGACGGGTTACAGGGCTGGGAAACTCTGACGAGTGACAGGGCTGTACATCGCATGCCTTCTGCCCCGCATACTCCTGAATCTGCTTGGTGAAGTCGTACCAGCTGCAAACTCCCTCGTTCGAAAAATGGTAGACACCATTTTTTGAAAAGTTGAGAGTTGAGAGTTTAGAGTTTAGAGTCAGTGTATAGTCGTTGAGGATGACGGAGATGGCTTTGGCAAGGTCGTAGGCGTAGGTGGGGGTACCGACCTGGTCGAAGACGACCTTAAGCTGAGGCTTGGAGGCTGTAAGACTGAGCATGGTCTTGCAGAAGTTCTTGCCAAACTCGCTATAGAGCCATGCCGTGCGGATAATGATGTGCTGGCAACCAACAGCCTTTATGTTCTGTTCGCCACAAAGCTTGGTATAGCCATACACGCCTGTGGGAGTGCCCTGCTGGTCTTCGCGACAGGGAACATTATAGGGTTCCTTGCCAAAAACATAGTCCGTAGAGATATGAACGAGCAGGCCGCCGGCCTCCTTCATGGCAATGGCCAGATTCTCTGGCGCCTTGGCATTGAGCAACATTGCCAAATCCTGATTCTCCTCGGCAGCATCCACATTGGTATAAGCCGCACAGTTGATGATAGCCTGAATCTGATTCTGAGCCACAAAGGCACGGATGGCAGCAAGGTCTGTTATATCGAGGCGCGAGGTTTCTGTGCATACATCATCGCCTGCCAGCTTACGAAGCATGGCAAGCGTCTCCTCATTGGCATCGCATACGTCAGTAAAGAAATACCTGTCTGCAGAACCCTTGGCCACGATTCGCATCTCGTTGCCTAACTGCCCATTTGCCCCTGTTATGAGAATATTCATACGCCTTTAACGTCCTTTGTACATATTTTCGTAATATGACTGATAGTCGCCAGAGGTGACATTATCCAGCCACTCCTCGTTATCGAGATACCACTTCACGGTCTTCTCTATACCCTCTTCGAACTGGAGAGAAGGCTCCCAGCCCAGCTCCTTCTGCAACTTGGTGGAATCGATGGCATAGCGGGCATCATGACCCAGACGGTCTGTTACGTAGGTGATAAGGTCGAGGTCGGCACCCTCGGGGCGACCTAGCAAACGGTCGACGGTAGCAATAACGGTCTTGATGATGTCTATGTTCTTCCACTCGTTGAATCCACCAATGTTATAGGTCTCGGCAATGGTACCATTGTGGAAAATGGTATCGATGGCACGGGCATGATCTACGACATAAAGCCAGTCGCGCACGTTCTCGCCCTTACCATAGACGGGAAGGGGCTTGCGATGGCGGATATTGTTGATGAAAAGTGGAATCAACTTCTCGGGGAACTGGTAAGGACCATAGTTGTTACTGCAGTTGGTAACAATAGTGGGCATACCATAGGTATCGTGGAAAGCACGGACGAAATGATCTGAGCTGGCCTTTGATGCTGAATAGGGAGAGTGAGGATTATACTTGGTAGTCTCGTAGAAGAAATCCCGGCCATAAGCCATATGATGTTCGCCAGAAGAGGCCTTAGTGGTGAAAGGAGGTTCGATACCCTCTGGGTTGGTCATCTCGAGAGCGCCATAAACCTCGTCCGTAGAGATGTGATAGAAACGCTTGCCCTCGTACTTCTCTGGCAGCGACTCCCAATACAGCTTGGCTGCCTGCAACAGGCTAAGGGTACCCATAACATTGGTGCGGGCAAAGGTAAAGGGGTCCTTGATGGAACGGTCAACGTGCGACTCGGCTGCCAAGTGAATGATACCATCTATCTTCTCGTCCTGCATAAGCTGGTAGAAGGCGTCAAAGTCGCAGATATCCATCTTGACAAACTTATAGTTGGGCTTGCCCTCGATGTCCTTGAGATTAGCCAGGTTGCCGGCGTAGGTCAACTTATCGAGATTGATGATGTTGTACTCGGGATACTTGTTAACAAAAAGCCTTACAACGTGGGAGCCTATGAAGCCGGCACCACCAGTGATAACGATATTTTTCATGATTATAACTTGTTTATGGGTTCTACATTATATTCGAAAGGACTATCGAAGTCCTTGAGCAAGGAATGCTTGGTATCCTTCTCGCTCAGAATGGCCCGCTCAACAGGGATACGCCAGTCGATATCAAGGGATTGATCCAGAATGGAGATGCCTCCATCTGCCTGCGGAGCATAGAAATTATCGCACTTATACTGGAAGACAGCTGTCTCAGAAAGAACGGAAAAGCCATGAGCAAAGCCATGAGGGATGAAGAACTGAAGGTGATTCTCCTCTGAAAGTTCTACGGCTACGTGCTTTCCGTATGTGGGAGAGCCCTTACGGATATCCACGGCAACATCCAGTACCGCTCCCCTGACGCAACGCACCAACTTGCTCTGGGTATAAGGGGGATACTGAAAATGAAGTCCACGCATCACTCCGTATGATGACATAGACTCGTTGTCCTGAACAAAAGTCACCTTTCCGACCTTCTCCTCAAACTCGCGCTGAGAAAAAGACTCGAAGAAGTATCCACGCGCATCCTCGAACACTCGTGGCTTGATTATCAAAAGCCCTTCTATTGCTGTCTTTTCTATTTCCATTTCAATATATTAAAAATCAATGTTAGGGAGGCCAGTCTCCTTCATCTCGTCGATAACCTTCAACAGATACTGGCCGTACTGGTTCTTTATCATTGGCTGGGCCAACTGACGCATGCGCTCCTCTGTTATCCATCCCTGACGGTATGCAATACTCTCGAGGCAGGCCACCTTGAGTCCCTGACGCTTCTCGAGCACCTCGATATAAGTGGAGGCTTCGCTCAGCGAATCATGCGTACCGGTATCCAACCAGGCAAAACCTCTGCCCAATGTCAGCACCTTGAGGTCGCCAGAAGAGAGGAACTCCTGATTGACGGTGGTAATCTCGTACTCGCCACGTGCAGAGGGCTTTATGTGTGAAGCCACATCAACCACACGGTTGGGATAGAAATACAGACCCACAACGGCATAGTTGCTCTTGGGCTTTACGGGCTTCTCCTCGATGGAGAGGCAATTGCCCTGTGCATCAAACTCTGCCACGCCGTAGCGCTCGGGGTCGCTCACCCAATAGCCGAAGACGGTTGCCTTGTGCTCCTCCTCGGCAGTACGGACAGCCTCCTTCAGCATACCCGTGAAGCCTGAGCCATGGAAGATATTATCGCCCAATACCAGACATACGGAATCATTGCCGACGAAATCCTTGCCAATCACAAATGCCTGTGCCAATCCGTCTGGAGAGGGTTGCTCGGCATAAGAGAAGTTCACACCATAGTCAGAACCGTCGCCTAAAAGACGCTTAAAGCCTGGGAGGTCCTGAGGAGTAGATATAATGAGTATATCCCTGATACCAGCCAACATGAGTACTGATATGGGATAATATACCATAGGCTTATCATATATAGGCATCAACTGCTTGCTAATGCCCTTGGTTATGGGGTAAAGGCGTGTACCTGCACCACCTGCTAAAACGATTCCTTTCATGATACGTGTAGTTTAATCTATCTGTTTGTTTATTATTGATACCATTGAATATTACCGCTGTATGAACTCTGCTTTCTCCACCTGAGCGCATCTGCCAACGTTCCTGCCTTACAAGCAAATGTGAAGTTATAACTTGTATATGGGAATATAACCATGCTGGCCGACATGGCGAAACAGTGAAGGTCGCGGCTCAGACTGGCGGTAGTCATACTCAGTTTCTTATAATTGAAGTCGTAGCCGGAAGAGAAGTTGATATTCCAACCCTCTGAGATACGCACGCTACCAGAGAAGTTCAATGTCTGCGTGAACTTATACGGATAACGCATCCTGACAGGGTTAATGGGCGCTGCTGTATTCTCGCGCATGGTAATACCATAACTTACAGAGAGGTTCCAAGGCATAGAGAACTTCAGGTAACCGTCCTCGTCAATCTCGCCAGAATTCTTGCTGTCCTTGGCCCCCATCCTACCCTTCTTGCGCTCTGGGTCAACGTTCTGCATCTCGGGATCTGTCTCGTCCTCATCATACTCGTCATCGTCTTCTTCTTCGTCATCCTTATCCAGATTCCTATGCGATTTACTGAACATGCCCAACAACTTCTTAAACGACTGATTATTGAACGTATATGAGAGGTTCTGGGTCATACCCTGGAAACGTCCGAATCGACCCTGGCTATACTCAGTCTTCTCGCCCACACGCACATTTCCGTTCTTGTCGAACTCGTATGCATACGTGGCAAAGACGGCATTCATAGAGAAGGTATAGCTCTTGGTCAACTTCAAACGGACACGCATGTTCAGGTCGCTAAGAGGACGAACCTTTGCTGCCATATTATAAGACATGTTAAGGCCAAACTCATCTACGAGGCTTACCTTCTTAAACTCGACAGAGTCCTTCTTGGTGCGCAACTTCATCTCGATGTTATTGGATATGTCAACAGAGACATTACCCGTCATACCCGTACCTACGGTTCCATATACGGCACCACTGAAGGGGGAATAAGAGACTGTGGAGACATTACCATTGGCATCCGTCTTGACGTATGAATCATAGAACCCGAAAGCAGGACTACTGAAATCCGGAGCATAAGAGAAGCTTACCGTGGGCGTAAGGACATGACGGATGGCATAAATCTTCTTTCCGCCTGCCCATGGCAATGGACGGTACATACCATATATCTTGGTGTTGGCACTTACGCTCATGTTGAAATTATAAACGTTGTAGAAGCCATATATGGTATCCCTCTTTACGCGCTGCAAATCCTGATCCCACGACTGCATGACCTTATGGCTGTACATACGGTCTGTAAAGTTGAACGAGGGAGTAACGTTGATGTATTTGAAGATACTGAACGATGCACTGATAGGAATCTGGTGACGCATACCATTACGCCAGTCCTTTATAAGGCTGCTCTTGAAGAGAAGATTCTCCTTGGTATTGATACTGTTGGAAAGGTTACCCGTATAACTCATGGCAATCTTCTCGTACCAGCGCTCCTTACCTACCATCTTCTTACGCTTGAAGGGATAGAATCGATTCAGAGAAACAGTAAGGTTGGGAAGGGTTACTGATATTGAGCTGTCACGGACATTCTGGCTCAAGTTAAAAGAACCGCTAAGGGTAAGACCTATGTTAGGGAAAGACTTGCTATAAGAAAGGCTACTGGTTCTGGTACTCTGCGTATAGCTCTCGGGGTTGTACATACTGGTGAGGTTATTACGCTCGTAACTGCTTGTAGCAAAGTTGACGCTGGCAGAGAAACTCTGTGTGGGATTAGCCTTGGAATCCTGACGATGGCTCCACGTAACCTTGAAGCTCTTGCTGGTTGCCTCGTCGGGGAAATTCTTCTCTCCCTCGTGCGTGTACTGATAGCTGATATACAAGTTTCCGTTATACTTGTAGCGTCGCCTGTATGTACTCTGCGCAGAAAGGGACCATGAACCCTTGGTATAGATATCAGCCAACAACTTGACATCCACATAGTCATTAATAGCGAAGTAATAGCCTCCGTCGCGAAGATAAAAGCCTCGGTTCATTTCGTCGCCATAGGTTGGCATAATGAAACCACTACTGTACTTCTGCTTGAAAGGGAAGAAACCATACGGCAAGGCCAAAGGCAGTGGAACATCCTCGACAACAAGATGAGCAGGACCAAAGATTACATTCTTGCCAGGATGCATCTTGGCACGCGATAAGGACAAATAGAAATGGGGATGCTCGGCATCGCATGTGGTATATTTACCATGACGGATATACATAACGCCCGAACTGTCACGCTTTCCGTCGATGGTCTGCATGAAACCCTCGCCCTCCTGAGTATAGAC
Source organism: Prevotellaceae bacterium UBA7028 (assembly GCA_002494215.1). The sequence continues at coordinate 3,589 of DLBF01000202.1, read as the reverse complement.
ATTCGTAACAAAAGCCTTACGCGTCTTGAAGTTATAGGCAATCTTGTCTGGCTCATATTCATCTGCCCCCTGCTTGAACAAAGGCTTTCCCTGAATGGTACCAGTTGAGTCCTTGCGACCTGCAGCATATACCAGACTGCTGTCGATGCTGATATCAATCTCGTCGGCATCCAGCTCCAGATTCTGATAATTGACTTTACTACTTCCGTAAAGATGGGCACGTGAATTACTATAGTCGAAAACGATGGAGTCCTTAGCCTCGTATCTAACAGGCGCATCCAGTACATTTTCATTCTTGGATGTATCTACACGAGCAGTATCCTTACGGGTAGTATCCGGCAAGATGGTAAAGGAATGCTCGGGCATGGAGTCCTTAAGCAAGGAGTCCAGTTCCTCACGGCTGATATACCGCCCTCCCATGACAGGGCGGGCAGAACGGGCTATTGTATCAACAACCTGAGGTAAGACAGAATCTGATGCAGAAAGGGTATCTGTATCGTCATCCATGCTTGCATAAAAATAGCAATACGGACGGGATGCAAAGCCCATTACGGCTATGCACGCTATTAAAAAAGTCAGTACCCTAGTCTTCAAATTCCCAATCAGTTTGATTCAATTTGCAAAGGTACAAAATAATGCCGACACTTCATGAGCGAACAAGGAATATTAAAGTTTTTTCACTCGAAACGAAGTTTCCACTCCTCAAAAACGGTCAAACCTGCCTCGCCAAACTTACGCAAACTGGCAAGAGCGGCCTCGTAGGTTTTCTCCTCCAAAAGACGAGTCTTGGAATAAAATTTATCGGCATAACAGATAATCTGCTCTTCCAATGTTTCCGGAACATAATCCGCTGGCGGAAGGGGCAAGGATTGCTTGAGAATCTCTACGCGGGTGAGCCCTGTTCCTGTATGACGCTCTGCCACACGGGCATGCGCAGGCAGCCCCTCCTTACGCAACAACTCGGCACCCAACAGGCCATGCTTTATGTAAGGTTCCGTACCATAACAATAGATAGCAGGTGCATCCACATACAAAATACCTATATCATGAAGCATGGCGGCCTCGTACAAGAACTCCTTATCTATCTCAAATTCAGGATGTTTCTCTGCAATTCCTAAAGCACGTTTTGCCACATCCGAACTATGTTTCAGCAAAACGTTTTCGAGCGCAGAATTATCTTTGCAATAACGATGAATAATCTCTTCTGGTTTCATATTGCAAAGGTATACAAAAAAAGGCACACCCCAAAAGGAATGTGCCCTTATTTAAGACTACTGAGGAATTATCCTCCGAAGTTGTCAAAGCGAATCATATCGTCCTCAACACCCAGACTATGCAGCAAGTCCAGAACGGTCTTTGCCATCATTGGAGGACCACAGAGGTAGTACTCGCAATCTTCTGGAGCCTCGTGCTGCTTCAGGTAGGTATCGCCCATAACAGGAGCTACGAAGCCTGGAGTATATTTGATACCTGCGGCATCTGCCTTGGGATCGGGACGGTCCAGAGCCAGGTGGAAATGGAAGTTGGGGAAGTCCTTCTCCAACTGCAGGAAGTCGTCGAGGAAAGGAATCTCTTCCAAAGCACGTGCACCATAGAAGTAATGCATAGGACGCTGACGATCCTCGTCGCTAACGCCATGACCCTTCAGCATGTGCATAATCTGTGCACGCAGAGGAGCCATACCGGCA
>DLBF01000202.1:0-1850 GCA_002494215.1 Prevotellaceae bacterium UBA7028 | reverse complement strand
GGAGCCATACCGGCACCACCACCTACCCAAATCATCTCACGACCAGAACCATATACAGGACGGAACTCTCCGTAAGGACCACTCATGATAACCTTGTCGCCGGGCTTCAGACTGAAGATGTATGAAGAAGCGATACCAGGATTAACATCCATGAAGCCAGGACCCTGATCCTTTGGCTTGAAAGGAGGAGTGGCAATACGCACGTTCAGGGTAATGATATCACCCTCGTCGGGATAGTTAGCCATAGAGTATGCACGGATGGTCTCCTGAGGATTGGTACACTTCAAGGGGAACAAACCGAACTTCTCCCAAGCAGGAAGGTAAGTATCGCCAATAAGGCTCTTGTCGAAGTCCTTGTCATAATCGATGCAGTCGAATGCAGGAATCTTAATCTGTGCGTAAGAACCAGGCTCGAAGTCCATGTGCTCGCCAGCAGGCAGAGCCACCTTGTACTCCTTGATGAAGGTTGCCACGTTCTTGTTGCCAATAACGGTGCACTCCCATTCCTTAACGCCCATAACAGAATCGTCAATCTTAACCTGAAGGTCACCCTTCACCTTACACTGACAACCCAGACGCCAGTTCTCCTTGATCTGCTTACGAGTAAAGTGACCCTTCTCGCTATCCAGAATCTCGCCACCACCCTCGGGTACCTGAAGCTTGCACTGACCGCAAGAGCCCTTACCGCCACAGGCACTGGGCAGGAAAATGCCCTCCTGAGACAATGTACTCAGCAGAGAGCTGCCCTGACCAACAGAGAGTGTCTCTTTTCCGTTAATTGTAATATTCACATTGCCACTGGGTGACAAATAAGCCTTAGCTACGAGCAGGATGGCTACCAACACGAGGATGATACCCAGGAATACGCCAATGCTCGCCAAAATCAAATTCATATCCATTGTATATTCCTCCTACTTTTAGATGTTAAGACCAGAGAAGCACATAAAGGCAAGTGCCATCAGGCCTACTGTGATAAATGTAATGCCGAGACCCTGCAGAGGCTTGGGTACATCGGTGTATGCCATCTTCTCGCGAATAGCAGCAAGACCGACGATAGCCAACAGCCAACCGATACCAGAGCCGAGTGCATAAGCAATCGCATCGCCAAAGCCGCCAATGTACTGAGCATTGGTGGGCTCCATAGTAATACGCTGCTGCATGAACAGACTGGCACCCATAATGGCACAGTTAACAGCAATCAAAGGAAGGAAGATACCAAGTGAAGCGTACAGCGAGGGGCTGAAACGCTCCACGATCATCTCTACCAACTGCACCATACCAGCAATAACGGCAATGAACAGGATGAAGGCAAGGAAGGTCAGGTCAACACCTGCTACAATCGCATCAGGACCAAGTACGTATGTCTGCAAAGCATAATCCACAGGCACGGTAACGAGCAACACGAAGGTTACTGCCACACCAAGTCCCAAAGCTGTCTTTACATTCTTGGAAACGGCAAGATATGAGCACATACCCAAGAAGAAAGCAAATATCATGTTGTCCACAAAAATAGAGCGGACAAAAAGCGAAATCATATGTTCCATAATTACTTAGCCTCCTTATTTATTGAGCGATGAGCCCAGATTACACAACCTACGATAATTAGAGACATAGCAGGCATCACCATCATACCATTATTCATATACCAGCCACCATTGGCAACGTACCAGCTGTCTGGGATAATCTGATAGCCAAAGAGACTACCGAAGCCACACAACTCGCGGACGAAACCGACAATAACCAGAATCAAGGCATAACCCAAACCGTTACCTACACCATCCAGGAAAGAAGGCCAGGGACTGTTCTGCATGGCGAAAGCCTCCAGACGTCCCATCAGGATACAGTTGGTG
>DLBF01000090.1:12037-17647 GCA_002494215.1 Prevotellaceae bacterium UBA7028 | reverse complement strand
ATCTTTGCCGACCCTCCCTATGCGCTGCCACAACTGGAGCAGCTGCCAGATATCATCCTCTCGCACCAATTGTTGCGCGAGAACGGACTCTTTGTCCTGGAACACGGAAAGAAGCAGGACTTCTCTAATCATCCACGCTTCGTAGATCACAGGGCCTACGGCAGCGTGAACTTCTCCTTCTTTAAATAAGGTAGGGGTGGATTAGAATCTGCCACCGCCGAAGCCTCCTCCGCCGCCCCAGCCGCCACGGCCTTCACCGCCCCAGCCACCTCGGCCACCTCGACCACCTCGACCACCTCGACCTTCGCCCCAGCCACTGGCATTGGAGCGTGCCTCTTTGTTGCCATACAGGCTAAAGCGATAAATAAAGTGTACCATTACGTAGCTGTGGATGGCATTGGTCCAGGTATCACTACGGTTGGTGGCACTATAGCTACGGCTGATGCTACTGCGCTGTTTCAGGATATCGTACCACTGAACGCTTACCGTTGCATTCTTCTGCTTCAAGAAGTTCTGGCTGATTTGGGCATTCCAAATAAGCTCGTTGGTATTCATGCTGGCATCATCATAACCGCGACGGCTCTGCTGAGAGATATCGCTACTAAACTGAAGATTCCAAGGTGTATTGATAACAACATTACCACCGTAGTTGAAGCTCCATGTATCACGGTTGCCGTTCTTCTGCATCTCATTACGTGCATGCTGGTAGTTCATACCTCCGTTCACACCAACTTCTATCAAATCGGTACGATAGTTCAAGCGCAGACTCTCGCCAACGCTGGTGCTACGTGTAGTGGATTTCTTTAGCAAGCCATTACGGTCCATGTAGCTAAAGAGGCCGTTCATATCTATGCTTCCCGTAACATATCTTTTGGCTTCATCGTCCAAGTCGCTACTGATGTAACCCACGCTATTAGAATAGTTCAGGCTCTGATTCCAGTTCAGATTGAAGGCTTTCTTCTTATCCAAAGCCGTATTAATTCCCATCCAGGCACCTGAATTCCATCCTCCGTCTATATTCATAGGACGGCTGTAGCTGATACCAGACTCGGTGTCGTAGATGGTAGCGTTACTAATAGAGCGACGGTTGATATTAGCATAACCATTTAAATACCACGACAACTGCTTATCGACGATAGAGCCATTATAGTCAACGTTGAAACGGTCGTTCCACGAACTCTTCAGTCCTGCATTACCCGTACTTACATAAAGGGGGTTGCTGTTATCCATTACCTCAATAAGGTTGGTCATTGAAGGCTGACTCATACTACCGAAGTAACGTACACGCAGCTGACTGGTATTATTGATCTTCCAACGCACATTAAAGCGAGGGGCCCAGTTCTGTATCTTGCGCACTACAGAGGTATCTACCTGTCCCTTTTCGTAGTCCATCTCGGTACGCTGAGGCTGGAAGTTGACACCCAGATTAAAGAACAGCTCCTGACCGTTCTCCAACTTGCTGTTGTGGCGAAGCATAAGATTGACGTTCTGGTTGAACTCGCGATATGTAGCATACTGGCTGTTCTGTGCATCCTTTGTAAGCTGGGTGAAGTCGATACCATAATCGGCAAAGCTCATTCCGTTATAAGTGCCGTTGTACAGGTCAACAGCAGTAACGTCAGTAAGACCTTTTTCCTTAAGGGCATCCTCCAGCTTGTCGAAGACCATCATTTCGCGGTCGCTATCCTGGAAACGGTACTGTGCCTGATAGCTAAGCTGAACGACGGTTCCCTTCAGAATAGGTTCCGTATAGCTGAGTCGGCCCTGATAGCTGTAATTCTTCGCTGGTGACATCGTATTCTGATAGTCGGCATTCAAGTCGCCTGTAGTGCGCTGGTAATACTTAACAACAGAGCGACTGTACGACTCGTTGTTGCTCTCGCTATACGATCCGTTCAGGTTAAGGGTAAGGTTACGTCCCGGCACCCACAGGCGACGATTGATTTGCAACTCTCCGTTCACGCTGTTGTTATTGTTGTTGCCATTGTTAAAACGCTCGTTGCCATTAACACGAATGCCATTGGGGTCTGCCCATGTTTTATATTCTTCCACAGGGTCAGTCAAACCAGCCTCGAAAGGACTCTGGTTGAAAGTCACGCTCCTGCTATCCGAGAAATTACTGCCATTGCTATGACTGAAGTTGGGACGGAACATGATGTTGGTCAGGCTATCGGGAAACCACTCAAGTTGGAAATTGGCATCGACATTCTGATTCCAGTTGGTACCATTATTCTTAGAGTTCGAGAACTGGCTTGTACCAGAAGGAAGGAACATCTCGCTATTGGTACGCGTAGATGACTCGCTATCGTTGCTTCTGTAGCGAACATTTCCGCCCATCTTCAGCAGACCTGCCGTATAATCGGGCTTACCGTTCTCCCATGCGAAAGTAACACCGCCCGACGTACTTGTAGCAATACCGTTGCTTCCACCACCCCATCGGCCTCTGCCGTCGTTGGTGTTGTTACGGCTACCTATAATAGACAGATAGCTATGGTCCATAAAACGGTTTAGGTTGAAGTTACCCGAGTAACGGTCCGCTGTTCCGTAGGCTCCATCAAAATTACCTACCCAGCTATCCTTCGCACCTTTCTTGACAGACAAGTCAAGCACCGTCTCCTCCTCACCGTCATCAATACCGGTAATACGACTGTAATCGCTCTTCTTGTCGTATGCCTTCAGCTTCTTGATAAGTTTCGCCGGCAGGTTCTTCATAGCCATCTTGGTATCGTTCTGGAAGTACTCCTTACCATCCATCATAATCTTGCTGACGCTCTTGCCGTTGATCTTGATATTACCCTCATCGTCCACCTCGGCACCGGGCAGTTTCCTTACCAATTCCTCAAGGGCTGAACCCTCGGGCAAGCGGAAAGCATCGGCATTATATACAAAGGTATCTGCCTTCATCTCCATCTGAGCCAGATTCGCAACCACCTCAGCCTCGTTCAGCAGTTTGCTGTTTTCCATTATGGTCAGCGTGCCCACGTTCACCGTCTTGCTGTTCTTACCAAGAGTCAGATTCTTGTATAGTGTCGTATATCCCACATAGGATATGCGCATGATATAGCTTCCGGATGATACAGCTGGCAGTTTGAACTTACCATCTGTATCCGTCACCACTCCAGCGGCCTGGGTGCTATCCTTGGGCTGTAGCAAAACCACGGTTGCGCCCATCAAAGCCTCGTTGTTGGTGCCATCCATTATCAATCCACTCACCGTTACTTTCTGTGCCATCATCATCACAGGACACAGAATCATCACTGACAAATATAATAAGGTACGTTTCATTAGCATGAAAAAATCAAAATTCAAAATTCAAAAAGAGCTAAAGACTAACGTCTAAAGCCTAAAGTCTAAATCTAAGACCTAACCTTTTATATATGGTTTAATCAATCGGCGGCAAAGTTAGCACTTTTTTCACTTTTTTTATCACTCGATTCGTGAATTATGAATTGTGAATTATGAATTATGAATTAAAATAACTACTTTTGTCGCCAAAATACAAAAGACCAAGATGAAACAAGACGTAATCATAAGCCAAAACCTTCCGGAAGATTTGCACCAAGCCATCGAACGCTGTCCGCACGACAAGCTTTTTGTTCTCACCGACACAACCACCCTGCAGCTCTGCTGGCCCGTCATTCAGGACTATCCCTATCTGCAGGAGGCCAAGATGATAACCATTGGTGCTACCGACGAGAACAAGACCCTCCAGACACTCTCTTCTGTGTGGGAGGCCCTGCAGCAGGGTGGTGCCACACGCCACAGCTTGCTTATCTGTCTGGGCGGCGGCATGGTTACGGACCTTGGCGGCTTTGCAGCCAGCACCTTCAAGCGTGGCATTCAGTACATCAACATCCCCACTACCCTATTGAGTATGGTAGATGCCAGCGTGGGAGGCAAGACAGGTATCAACTTTGGCGGACTGAAGAACGAGATTGGAGTCTTCAACTGCGCCAGTACTGTCATCCTCTGCGCCGACTTCCTGCGCACCCTGGATGCCTACAACATCCGTTCGGGTTATGCCGAGATGCTGAAGCACGGTATCATTAGCAATACTGAGAACTGGGCCGAGCTAATCAACTTCGACCTGGACAACATAGACTACGCCCAGCTGCAGCAGATGGTAGCCAAGAGCGTAGCCATAAAGGAGCATATCGTTGAGGAAGACCCCACAGAGAAAGGTATCCGCAAGGCTCTGAACCTGGGGCATACTGCCGGTCACGCCTTGGAAAGCCTGGCGCTAGAGGAGAACCGCACCGTCCTGCACGGATACGCTGTTGCATGGGGTCTGGTGTGCGAGCTTTACCTCAGCGCTAAACGTCTGGGCTTCCCACACGACAAGCTCAACCAGACGCTGCAGTTCATAAAGGAGAACTATGGTGTCTTCACCTTCGACTGCAAACAATACGACAAGTTGTATCAGTTCATGACGCACGACAAGAAGAATCAGTCGGGCATCATCAACTTCACCCTTATGGCCAACATAGGGGATATCCGCATCAACCAGAGTGCCGACCGCGAGGAAATCCTGGAGATGCTGGATTTCTATCGCGAGAGCATGGGATGCTAACACATCCCTGCCACTTATTACAGAAACTTCCCAATCCCTAAAAAACTGAGGCAGCCTAACAGCTGTCTCGTTTTTTTGTCATACCTTTGCGGCATGGAAAGAAAAGATTTTGAGATAATGGCCCCTGTGGGTTCACCCGAATGTCTGGCTGCTGCCCTCAGAGCGGGAGCTGACAGTATCTACTTCGGTATCGAGAACCTGAACATGAGGGCCCACTCGGCCAGCACCTTCAGCATAGACGACCTGAAGCGCATTGCCGAGGAGTGCCGCATCTGCGGTGTAAAGAGCTACCTGACGGTTAATACTATTATATATGGTGAGGACCTGCCCCTGATGCGCCAGATTCTGGATGCTGCCAAGGAGGCCAACATCAGCGCTGTTATAGCCAGCGACATTGCTGTAATGAGCTATTGCAACAAGATAGGTCAGGAGGTTCATCTAAGCACGCAGTTGAACATCTCTAATATCGAGGCCCTGCGCTTCTATGCTCAGTTTGCCGACGTGGTGGTACTGGCCCGCGAGCTGAATATGGATCAGGTAGCCGAGATATACCGCTGTATTCAGGAGGAGCATATCTGCGGTCCCAAGGGCGAACTGATACGCATAGAAATGTTCTGCCACGGCGCTCTCTGCATGGCTATCAGTGGCAAGTGCTACCTGAGCCAGAGCAACTGGGGCCGTAGCGCCAATCGTGGCGAGTGCATGCAACTGTGCCGCCGTCGCTATACGGTAACAGACGTGGAGACAGGTACTGAGCTGGACATCGAGAACAAATACATCATGAGTCCACGCGACCTGAAGACCATTTCCTTCCTGGACCGTCTGATGGATTCCGGCGTCCGCGTAATGAAAATCGAGGGTCGTGCCCGCGGTCCCGAATATGTGGATACTGTGGTACGATGCTACAACGAGGCAATAGAAGCTGTCTTGCACGACAAGAACCAACCCGATGAGGCACCCTTGTTCACAGAGGAACAGAAAGCCCAGTGGGACGAACGCCTGAGCCGTGTCTTTAACCGCGGCTTCTGGGACGGCTACTA
>DLBF01000090.1:0-11988 GCA_002494215.1 Prevotellaceae bacterium UBA7028 | reverse complement strand
TTCTGGGACGGCTACTACCAGGGCAGTACCATCATGGAATATACAGCCAACTACGGCAGTCTGGCAACGGAGAAGAAAGTCTATTGCGGCAAGGTGGTGCGCTACTTCAGCAAGTTAGGTGTGGCAGAGTTCAAGATTGAAGCCTGTGAGTTGAACAAGGGCGATGAGATTATGGTCACTGGCCCCACCACAGGATGTCTGCGTCTGACGGCCAACGAGATTCGCAACGATGACGGTCCCATTGATACTGCCAAGAAGGGCTGGTGCATCAGCATCTCAACAGAAGGAACGAAAGTGAGACGCAACGACAAGCTGTTTGTCGTACAAAAGACCTTAGGCTCTAGACATTAGACTTTAGTTATTTTGAATTTATAAATTTTGAATTTTGAATTCTCCTCGCCGCCTTGAATCTTTAGATGCCCTGAGAGGCATGGACCTGCTGTTTTTGGTCGCCATTTCCGATATCATGGAGGAACTGGCAGAGGTAATAGACACACCCTGGATGGCCGCTGTTATGGAATGCTTCACCCACAAGAAGTGGGAAGGCTTCTCGCCTTGGGACTTGGTGATGCCGCTGTTCATGTTTATGGCTGGTGTGGCTATACCATATAGCCTCGGTAAATACCGAGAGGAACAATTCAAAATTCAAAATTCAAAATTCAAAATCTCCAATCTTTACTGGCGATTAGGGAAGCGTGTGCTGCTCTTGTGGATATTCGGCATGATGGTGCAGGGGAATCTGATGGCACTCGACCCTGACAGAATCTATTTGTTCACCAATACCCTACAGGCCATTGCCTTGGGTTATTTCTTCAGCGCAATTATCTATATGCATACCAGTTGGAAGACACAGATTGGCATAGCTGTAGCCCTGTTGCTAACCTTCTGGGGAGCAATGGAATTTATCACTATCGGAGGCTACGGAGGTGGCGATTACACACCTCACGGCAACTTGGCTGAGGGAATAGATATGATGGTATTGGGGCGCTTCCGCGATACAGCACAGGTGATAGACGGAGAGGTGGTAGTGAAAACCTCCTACACTTATACATGGATTCTTAGCAGCCTAAACTTTGTAGTGACGGTACTCTCTGGTGTTCTTGCAGGCGAAATTTTGAAAAAGAACAGCCCCCTCCCCGCTCCCCCTTTGGGTGAGTGCTCTATTTCCAATGGTCAGCCTATAAAATCCCTCCCCCAAAGGGGGAGTAAGGAGGGGGCTTTTTTACTTCTTCTCATTGGCATTGCCATGGTAGCGTTGGGTTGGACATGGGACATGGTTCACCCAGTCATCAAACACATCTGGACGGGCTCTATGGTCCTCGTGAGCAGCGGTTACTGCTTCCTGCTGATGGGTATCTTCTACCTGTGGATAGACTGTCTGGGACACAACAAGCACCTAACCGTGCTGAAGGTTTACGGTATGAACAGCATCACTGCCTATGTCATCAGCCATGTCATCAGTTTCAAGAGTATCAGCAAATCTCTCTTCTTCGGACTGGAGCAGTACGTGGGCGATTACTATCAGGTGATTATCCAGATAAGCAACGTCACCATTCTATTCATCATCCTGTACATTATGTACCGCAAGAAGATATTCCTGAGGGTTTAAATCCTTATATATAAAAGGTATATAAACGAGTGAAGGGGAGCGTGCTGCTCCCCTTCACTCGTATTCCGTTCTTTCCTTATCACGTTAGTTAAGAACCTTGGGCTTAACATGTACGTAACGGCTGATGATGTAGCTCAATGGAGGCTGGCTGTCTGTAGAGCGTTCCAAAATCATCCAATCTGTTCCGCTATCCGTTGGCTGATCCACAACAATGCGGTCTTTTGTCAACCACTTAACCTGATGATTGACTTTGCCTAACTTATAGGATTTCTTCCCATTATATATCACGCTATCACTCATACCAATGCCTGGATTAAGCACAACCAGATCCGTAGGAGTGAACACAAAGAAGCAATCACGGTACTTGCTATAGGCATATCTCTCATGCAACGTTGGTAACATCTTCTTCACATCGCTCATATCATCTACAATGCCGATGATACGCCAAGTACCTGTCAGAGGATTATTCTCATCTACCTCTGCCTTGCCGGTCAATGCGTCAAAGGCAATGCGACTCTCTGGCGTGTATTGTCCTGACTGGTATTTCTCCACACACCAGTCATTGTGAGGGAAGATTATGTGATTGGGGAATTTGCTCCACCACTTCTCACAGAAGTGATCGGCATTACTGTCATAAATCAGAATACTCTTGTCATCCTCCGACTTTGGCTGATCGCCTGTATAGTTGAACACCATGTGGTCGTTGTTACCAAACGTAAAGACTCCATTCCCACGAAAAACAACCATGAGCGTCAGACTATCGGTGCAGACCTTATACTGGTGATAGGGGGACTCCACCTCACCATTCTTGCCAATGAGAGTCATCAGCTTATAAATACCACGGGGATTCTCTGTCTGTGCTGCGGCTCCCATGCAGAGAGTTGCAAACAGCAATGTAAAAACAGTCTTCTTCATTGTTTGAAATAATAGTGTGTTAATGTTAGTTTTATGTTAATCCTTTAGGATTGCGACACAAAAATACTAAATTCCCCCAATACAACAAAGAATAGTTTAATTAATTTATAATAAAGATAGAAATAAGGGCGGTTCTGTAATTTTGCAACCTTGATTTCAATGAAAAACGAGAAAAACACAAAAAATATCAAAAAAAATGCATTTTTCTTTTATGTGTACCGCGATATGGTACAGCGCCCCTCTAACTTTGCATTCGAAATCATAAAACGAAACAACTATGTGGATTATTTTTACAGTATTCTTTATGCTTTTTCTTTTGTCAAACGAAGAGAAGCAGCGTCGTGAGAGCAACAGTGCAACAAATCAGGAGCAGAACCATTATGAGAAAGAGAGAGAAAGAGCTATGGCGGCATAATCGTAGACAGACCCAACCCCTCCCTTGAAGGAGGGGTTTTTGTTTGGTCCTATTTGGCTGAGACAGAGGGTGATGAGGAGGTTTGATAACGACTCTAGAAAGCACTTTCGCTCGAGAACAAAAAGAAAAATGTTTTTTCCTTTTGTATTCCGATTGCTTATTCGTACCTTTGCAGCACTTTTTGACACATTTATATATATGAGTGCTAAAACACTGAATCGCCTGATGGAACAGACTGTATCCGAGTTGTCCGAAAACAGCTCGCTGCGTGGGCTATTCCACAAGCACAAAGATGGCGAACCCCTACCCTCTGGAAACGTTTTATCAGAGATAGTAGATTTGTGCCGTGCCATCATCTTCCCTGGATTTTATGGTAACTCTACCCTGAGCAGTCAGACACTGCCCTACCACATGGGTATGAATGTTGAACGTCTGTACACCCTGCTCTCGCAGCAGATTCAGGCAGGACTCTGTTTCTGCAAGGACGAGGACGACGAATGCAACGGTGAGCGCAACTGTATGGCTACCAAAGCACAGGAGCTGGCTGCCGAGTTCATCAGCCGTCTGCCACAGTTAAGGAGCATACTGGCAACGGACGTTGAGGCGACCTACAACGGCGACCCTGCTGCCGAGTCATATGGCGAGATTATCAGTTGCTACCCCGTTATCAAGGCAGTAACCAACTACCGCATTGCCCACGAGCTGCTCATTTTGGGTGTGCCCCTCATTCCCCGTATCATCACGGAGATGGCGCATAGCGAGACGGGTATCGACATTCACCCGGGTGCCACGATAGGCTCGCACTTCACCATAGACCACGGAACAGGTGTGGTGATTGGTGCCACCTGTATCATCGGCAATAACGTGAAGCTGTATCAGGGTGTAACCTTGGGTGCCAAGAGCTTCCCGTTGGACGAAAACGGCAACCCCATAAAGGGCGTTCCCCGTCATCCTATCCTGGAGGACGATGTCATCGTATATAGCAACGCTACCATTCTGGGACGCATCACACTGGCCAAGGGTACCGTCGTGGGCGGTAACCTGTGGGTAACAGAGAGCACTCAACCGGGCGAACAGCTGGTTCAGGCTAAGAAACGTAAGAGCCACGTGGTAAGGCCGGAAGACTGGGGAGGACTATAAGAGGGGAAGAAATTCAAAATTCAAAATTCAAAATTCAAAATTCAAAATTCAAAATTCAATATAATATTTTCATGGAGTTTGAAATGATTGCAAAGACCTTTCAGGGTCTTGAAGAAGTATTGGCAAAGGAACTTACGGACCTTGGTGCCAACAATATACAGATAGGCAGACGAATGGTCAGCTTTACAGGCGACAAGGAGATGCTGTACCGTGCCAACTTCCAGTTGCGCACCGCTATTCGCATTCTGAAACCCATCAAGCATTTCCGTGCTACCAGCGCCGATGAGGTGTACGAAGCCATCAAGCAAATAGATTGGACGGAATATCTGAGTAACGAGACAACATTCGCCGTTGACAGCGTGGTCTTCAGCAACGAGTTCCGCCACAGCAAGTTCGTGGCCTATAAGGTGAAGGATGCTATCGTGGACCAGTTCCGCGAGAAGACAGGCAACCGCCCCAACATCCGCATCAACAACCCAGACCTGCAGCTGCACATCCATGTGGCAGAGTATGACTGCACATTGTCGCTGGACAGTTCAGGCGAGAGTCTGCACCGTCGCGGTTACCGTCAGGAGAGCGTAGAGGCTCCGCTTAACGAGGTCTTGGCTGCCGGCATCATCATGCTGACGGGCTGGAACGGCCAGTGCGACCTGATTGATCCTATGTGCGGAAGTGGTACCATCGCCATAGAGGCAGCTCTCATCGCCCGTGGCATAGCACCCGGCGTATACAGAAAGGAATATGCCTTTGAGAAGTGGTCCGACTTTGACCAGGAACTCTTTGACAAGATCTACGAGGACGACAGCAAGGAGCATCCCTTCGAGCACCATATCTACGGCTACGACATCAACCGTAACGCTGTGGCCATCGCTACTACCAACGTTAAGGCTGCTGGTCTGAGCAAGGAGATAACCATCCAGCAACAGGACTTCGCCAATTTTACACAACCTCAGGAGAAGAGCGTTATCATCACCAACCCACCCTATGGCGAGCGTATCTCGGCTCCCGACCTGCTGGGCTTGTACAAGATGATTGGAGAACGTCTGAAACATCAGTTCGTGGACAACGAGGCTTGGGTACTGAGCTACCGGGAGGAGTGTTTCGATCAGATTGGTCTGAAGCCCTCACTGCGCACACCTCTGTTCAACGGCAGTCTGGAATGCGAGTTGCGTAAGTACCAGATCTTCAGCGGCAAGTTCAACGATATGCGTGCCGAAGGTGGTGACATCAAGACAGCTAAGGAACGCCGTATGATGGCAGACCACAAGCGCTTCAAGCAGCACCGCGAGTTCAAAGACAAACTGGAAGAGAACCCCAAGGAGCGTATGCGCAAACCCAGAAAGGACGACTGGGGCGAGGAGCGTCGCGACTTCAAGAAAGGAAAGGGCGACCGCCGCGACTTCAAGAAGGATGGCGGTAAGAGTTTCGACCGTGGCGGCAAGAAGCCCTTCGACCGCAACAAGGGCGGCAACAAAAAGTTTGGCAAAAGATACTTCGACAACGATGAAGACTAAATTGATATTAGCCACCCTGCTCGTGGCTGCAACGCAAGCAATGGCACAGAAACTGTTTACACTGGAGGAACTGAACTTCGGCGGCAAGAACTACAGCGTTTCCGTTCCACAACGATGGAACTACAGCTGGCGCGAAGGAAAACTGATCTTTAAGAACGGAGACAAAACCTTCGAGGTGAACCCTGCTAATGGTAAGACAACAGACTATCAGACTACGGAGGAGAAGACAAATCGCCCCAATCCCAGAGGTATCCTGGAATGGTGCAAGGCCTCAAACGCTGCTGCCTTCCTGCGCGACAACAACCTATGGGTCCGCTATGCCGACGGACACGACGTGCAGCTTTCTACCGACGGCTCACGTCAGATTGTCTATGGCCAGAGCGTTCACCGCGATGAGTTCGGTATCTACAAAGGCACCTTCTGGAGCAAGGACGGCAAGAAGCTGGCCTTCTACCGCATGGACCAGAGTATGGTGGCCGACTATCCTCAGGTGAACACCTTCAAGCGTGAGGCTGAGCATGCCCCCGACAAGTATCCCATGGCGGGTATGACCTCACATCAGGTTACCATAGGTATCTTCGATTTGGAGACAGAGAAGACCGTTTATCTGAACGTTGGCGATCCTACCGACCGCTACTTCACCAATATCTCATGGGCCCCGGATGGCAAGACCTTGTATCTGTTCGAGCTGAATCGCGACCAGAACCACACCACCTTGGATGCTTACGATGTGACTACGGGCAATAAGCTGAAGACACTCTACACAGAGACCAGCGACAAGTATGTCGAGCCCCGTCACCCCATCACTTTCCTGCCCTGGGATGACAGCAAGTTCATCTACTGGAGCTGGAAAGACGGCTATACACACCTCTATCTTATGAACACAGAGGGCAAAGACCTTGGTCAGCTGACCAGCGGACCCTGGGAGGTGAAGGACATTGTAGGTTTCTGCCCCACCACAAAGAGTGCCATCCTCATCACCAAGGAGGCCAATGACCTGCAACGCAATATCTACAGCCTGAATATAAAGACCAAGAAGCGCACCCTGCTGGACAATGGCAAGGGCGTTCATCAGGCCAAGCTGTCAGAGGACGGTCTTTGGCTGATAGACACATGGCAGGAGCCCGATGTGCCCCGCGCTTGTGCCGTAACCAACACCAAGACGGGCAAGAGCACCATGCTGCAAACAGCTCCCAATCCCTGGGAGGAGTGGTACCAGCCTATCTTCGAGCAGGGAACTGTAAAGGCTGCCGATGGCAAGACCGACCTGTACTGGCGCATCGTAAAGCCCGCAGACTTCGACCCCAACAAGAAATACCCCTCTGTGCTGTACGTCTATGGCGGTCCTCACGCTCATTGCGTAGAGGCATCATGGCACTGGGGCAGTCGCAGTTGGGATACCTATATGGCACAGAAGGGCTACATCGTCTTCAGCATAGACAACAGAGGCAGCGAGGACCGTGGCCGCGACTTCGAGCAGGCTACTTTCCGTCATCTGGGTCAAGTAGAGATGCAAGACCAGATGTGCGGCATAGAGTATCTGAAGAGCCTACCCTACGTGGATGCCAACAGACTGGGTGTTCACGGATGGAGCTTCGGCGGCTTCATGACGACATCGCTGATGCTCAACTACCCCGATGTCTTCAAGGTGGGAGTTGCCGGAGGGCCCGTCATAGACTGGAAGTGGTACGAGGTGATGTACGGAGAGCGCTATATGGATACCCCTGAGCAGAACCCCGAAGGCTATGCACAGGCAAGTTGCATCAACAAGGCAGGAAACCTGAAGGGCAAGTTGCAGATTATCATCGGCATGAACGACCCTGTCTGCGTTCCTCAGCACTCCCTACAGTTCCTTAATGCCTGTGCCGAGGCTGGCACACAGCCCGATTTCTATGCCTATCCTGGCGAGGGTCACAACATGGCGGGGCACAAGAGTGTGCATCTGCATGAGAGAATCACACAGTATTTTGAAGATTACCTAAAGCCCCTCTCCAGTAATTTTTAATTCATAATTCACAATTCATAATTCATAGTTATGAGACTTTTATTGTTAGGAAGTGGCGGTCGTGAGCACGCCTTAGCTTGGAAAATTGCTCAGAGTAAGAAGTGCGAGAAACTGTTCATCGCCCCAGGTAATGCCGGTACGGCAACAGTAGGCGAGAATATAAATATGAAGGCCGATGACTTTGACGCCATCAAGGTTTTCGTGTTGAGAAACCGAGTTCAGATGGTAGTGGTCGGCCCTGAGGATCCATTGGTAAAGGGCATCTACGACTATTTCAAGAACGATGCTGAACTGAGGAACATTCCCGTCATCGGGCCTAGCAAGGCAGGTGCCGTGCTGGAAGGCAGCAAGGATTTTGCCAAGGGCTTCATGCAGCGTCACAACATCCCAACAGCAGCCTATCAGACCTTCGACGGCGAGCATTTGCAGGAGGGCAAGGCCTTCCTGAAGACCCTGCAGCCCCCCTACGTACTGAAGGCCGATGGCCTCTGTGCCGGTAAGGGCGTACTTATTCTGCCCACCTTGGAAGAGGCAGAGAAGGAATTGGAGGAGATGCTGGGCGGTATGTTCGGCAATGCCAGCAGCAGAGTTGTGATCGAGGAATTCATGAGCGGCATCGAATGTTCCGTATTCGTATTGACCGATGGTAAGGACTACAAGATTCTGCCCGAGGCAAAGGACTACAAGCGTATCGGTGAGGGCGACACTGGCCTTAACACCGGCGGTATGGGTAGCGTCAGTCCCGTTCCCTTTGCCACAACAGAGTGGATGAAGAAAGTCGAGGATCGCATCATTCGTCCTACCGTAGAGGGTTTGGCTGCCGATGGCATAGACTACAAGGGCTTTATCTTCTTTGGACTCATCAACCGCACCAATACACTCACTGGCACCCCCGAGCCTTATGTCATCGAGTATAACGTCCGCATGGGCGACCCCGAAACAGAAACCGTAATGCTTCGTCTGAAGAGCGATATCGTTGACCTCTTCGAGGGTGTTGCAACAGGAACTTTGGCTCAGCGCGATATAGAGTTCGACAATCGCAGCGCTGTTTGCGTAATGTTGGTTAGCGGCGGCTATCCCGGCAGCTATCAGAAGGGCTATCCCATCAGCGGAATAGACCAGGTAGAGGGTAGCGTAGTCTTCCATGCAGGAACAGCCCTGAAGGATGGCGAGGTCGTTACCAATGGTGGACGTGTTATTGCCGTCAGCAGCTACGGAGCAGACAAAGCCGAGGCGCTGCAGAAGAGCTTCACCGAGGCACAGAAGATTCAGTTCCAGAATAAATATTTCCGCAGAGATATAGGAGCTGATCTGTAGCCCCTCTCCAGCCCTAACCCCTCCTCTTCCAAATGGGAGGCGGGGATGTTAAATGGTACACAACAAATTCCAGAATAAAGTTGCAGAGAGCGAGGCAACGATGCCCATCTGTGCTGTTTTGGCTACCATCTTATGGTGGTGGCCACAACAGTCTTTTGCCCTGGCCAATATCTTGGGATGGGTAACATGTGCCATCACCACCTACATCTGCATGGAAACAAACAGCCTGCAGCACGTCATTCGCATCCGCACCCGCATGATGTCCTGCACATGGCTCATGCTGGCGACCAGTCAGGCCTTCATACATACATGGGGAGCCCCAGGCATCAGCGCCGTCTGCATGGCAATGAGCTACTACCTGTTGTTCCGTTGTTACCAGCTGTACGACTCCACCATATGGATCTACCACAGCTTCCTGTTTCTGGGCTTAGGCAGTATATTCTCCTCCGTCATGTTATTCATGGCTCTCCTATACTACATCTATCTGATAGGATTCCTCCGTTCCCTTACAGGACGCGGATTCTGGGCCGGCATATTGGGAATAATAACACCCTATTGGTGCTGGGCCGTTTGGTGTTTCCTTACAGATAAGACAGACATGATGGTGAAAGTCCTGAACCGACATTTGGAATGGCATCCGGTCTCGTGGGAGGCATTGGTTAATCTGCCTTTTACCTGCAAGTTGTCCATGGGAATCGTTTGCCTGCTGAGTCTGGTGGGGCTGATTCACTATTTGCGGACCAGATACAATGATAAGATACACGTCAGAATGATACTTTATATCTATACAATACAAACCATACTGCTTATTCTATACCTGCTGCTACAGCCCGACCAGTACGAGACTACCATGGCGCTGCTTGTAGTAAGCGCCAGTCCTCTTATTGCCCACTATTTCTCACTTACGGGCAGTTGGCTTAGCAATATGTTTTTTATTTTGTCTCTGCTGCTTTGCGGCGCAATGGCTTACTTTAACTTATGGATGACATCATTCAATATATAATGCCCCTGGGATATTGGGGCATGGGTATTGCTGCATTCATAGCCGGTAGCATCTTCCCTTTCAGCAGCGAGACCCTCTTGACGGGTCTGCTCATGGCAGGTCTGAAACCATGGTCTTTGTTTGTCAGCGCTACCGTAGGGAATGTGCTGGGCAGTATGTTCAACTACTGGATAGGAAGTCTGGGAAAGATAGAGTGGATAGAGAAATACCTGCACGTAAAACGCGAGAAGGTTGAGAAAACGCAGCAATGGCTTCAGGGACGCGGTGCCTGGATGGGATTCTTCTGTTTCCTGCCCATTTTGGGAAGCGCCTTATCCGTAACATTGGGATACATGAGGGCGAACGTCGGATTCTCTTTCATAAGCATTCTGTTTGGCAAAGCCATACGTTACGGAATACTAATTATGGTTCTTAACATGGTTAAAGGATAATAATTTTGGCCGTAGAGGAAGAAAAGAGAAAGAAAAATAGTATTTTTGCACAGCGAAACGATAAAAACAACTAAAATACACACCACTAAATGAAACAGTTCAGATTAGTAGACAACCTGATGGGTTGGATTACCTTTGCCATTGCGGCCTTCGTGTATTGCAGCACGATAGAGCCTACGGCAAGTTTCTGGGACTGCCCTGAGTTCATCACCACAGCTTACAAGCTGGAAGTTGGTCATCCCCCTGGGGCACCCTTTTTTATGCTTACGGCAAACTTATTTACGCAGTTTGTGAGCGACCCCGCACTGGTAGCCCGCATGGTAAACACCATGAGTGCCCTGTTCAGTGCCGCCTGTATTATGTTCCTCTTCTGGAGCATCAGTCATCTGGGGCGCAAGCTCGTAGGCGTGAACGGCCAACTGAAGAACGTGGCTCAGCTGATTACTGTTGAGGCCAGTGCCCTGACAGGTGCCTTGGTCTATACTTTCTCCGACACATTCTGGTTCAGTGCCGTAGAGGGCGAGGTATATGCCTACAGTAGTCTCTTTACCGCTGTGGTATTCTGGCTGATGCTAAAGTGGGAAGACCATGCCGACGAACCTGGAAGCGACCGCTGGCTTATCCTGATAGCCTACCTTACCGGCCTCAGCATTGGTGTTCACTTGCTGAACCTGCTCTGCGTACCCGCACTGGTACTCATTTACTACTACAAGAAGACAAAGAATGCCAACCTGAAGGGCGCTCTGCTCTCTGTTGTAGGCAGTTGTGTATTGGTAGCTGCCGTATTGTATGGTATCGTGCCTGGTATTGTCAAGGTAGGCGGTTGGTTCGAACTGCTGTTCGTAAACCAGTTGAACTGCCCCTTCAACACAGGTCTTATCATATACATTATATTATTGGTGGGCATTGTACTCTGGAGTATCTGGGAGACCCGTCGTCAGGAGAGCCGCCTGCGCATGAACATCTCCTACCTGCTTAGCGTAGGCATGCTGGGTATCCCCTTCTACGGATACGGCATCGCCAGCATCGTACTGGGAGTGGTTGTTTTGGCTGCTCTGTATATACTGCTGAACTACAAGAAAGATGGCAAGACCTTTATCACTGCCCGAGTGATGAACACCAGTCTGCTGTGTATGCTCATGATTATGATTGGCTATAGCTCATACGCCGTAATCGTAATCCGCAGCTCGGCCAACACACCTATGGATCAGAACTCTCCCGAGGATATCTTTACCCTGGGAACCTATCTGAGCCGTGATCAGTATGGAGACCGTCCCCTGTTCTACGGACAGGCATACACCAGCCAGGTACAACTGAAGGTTGAGGGCAACTACTGCGTTCCCGTCAGCGAAAAGAAGGCTCCTGTATATCAGCGTAAGGAGAAGGCTAATCCCGAAGAACCCGACCGCTATGAGATTCAGCGCTATAACATGAAGTATGTCTATCAGCAGAACATGCTCTTCCCCCGCATGTACAGCGACCATCACGCAGCTGCTTACGAAAGTTGGATGGGCGGTGTAAAGGGAAACACAAAGAGTTATGAACGCTGTGGCGAGATGATTCAGGTGAAGACACCAACCATGATGGAGAACTTACGTTTCTTCCTGAGCTATCAGGTCAACTTCATGTACTGGCGTTA
>DLBF01000053.1:334-16270 GCA_002494215.1 Prevotellaceae bacterium UBA7028 | reverse complement strand
CTGCCCCACCCCTCATGGCATAGACGCTGAATCCGCCTGTGTAGCAGAACATGTTCAGCACCTTGCGGCCATGGGCATATTTCTCCACGAGGGCGCGGTTCTCGCGCTGGTCGACAAAGAAACCCGTCTTCTGCCCCTTCAGCCAGTCGATATGGAACTTCAGGCCGTTCTCTACGGCAACGTTATCGTCGCTCTCGCCCAAGATGAAACCGTTCTCCTGCCCCAGCGAAGCCTTATACGGAAGTGTTGTCTCGCTCTTGTAATAAACGGCCTTCAGATCATCGCCCATAACAGCCTTCAAGGACTCGGCAATCTGCATTCTGCAAACATGCATGCCCACGCTATGAGCCTGCATAACAGCATTTTTGCCATAGATATCGATAATCAGACCAGGCAGATTGTCGCCCTCGCCATGAACCAGACGATACATATTGTTATAGTCAGTCCCAGCTACACCTATGCTACGGCGCACATCCAGGGCCGAAGCCAGGCGCTTCTTCCAGAACTCGGCATCTATTTCCTGACGCTTAAAGGTCAGGACTCTGACGGCTATACTGCCTATCTGCCAATGTCCAAGGGCGATAAACTTTCCTTCGCTATTTAGTACCTCTACGATATCTCCTTCTGCCGGCTCACCCTCTATATGATGAACGGCCCCCGAGAATATCCAGGGGTGAAAACGTTTCAAACTTTCCTCTTTGCCTTTACGGAGTATTACCAACCTACTCATTTAACACATTTATTATTTACGCTGCGAAGTTACACAAAAATTTCGACAAACACACCTTATTATATAAATAAATTTGCATTGGTTGCCATATTAATTCAAAATTCATAATCAAAGGTATAAAAAAGCCCCTCTCCATTGGGAGAGGGGTTGGGGTGAGGATTTTGCTCCCCCGTGGGAGCGCATTTGTTTTCTCGTGGGAGCGCAAATTTCTCCCCGTGGGAACGCAAATTTTCTATTTATTATAGCCCAAATCGCAAACCAGATTGGCCATCATGCCACATGGCTCCTTCCAAGTGAGGTCTGGGTACTGAAATTCCGAACCACTCATGTGTGCGCCAAGGATAGGGAAAAGCATCGGAACAAGGGGTTCGTGCATGTCTTTCGAGGCCTGCGAGAGCAGGATTTTAATACATTCTGTACCTTTTCCAAGGTTTGGCATAGCGGGGGCAGTCGCTTTACTGATATCGTATCTCATTGATATTCTGCTTTTTAGATGATTAATTACTGTCCAACAATTACAATTACAGTTATTACAGTTTGTTTTTAGGGTACCCTCCTTATCCTCTATTATCATATATAACTATATATATATTAATAAGTTATAATGTCTAAAGAAAGGGGGGTGGTATCTTTTTTTTAATTGTAATTACTGTAATTGTAATTGGCACGGTCGTTTTCACTCCTCATTCTTCATTTTCTATGAGGCCATAAAGTGCCATGCAAATCTCGTTGTACACGCCCAGGGCACACTTCTCTACCGAGAAATAATCATCAATCGGCAATTTCTCTTGCAATGCTTGGGACAGAAACGTTGAGAGTGATTTTTCAATCTGAGACCTTCATCTCTAAAATTCCCACGCTCGACAAAAATCGGATTTATATTCAAGAAATATAGGTGTTAGATGCGACTTTATCTACGACTAATTTTGGGAAATTGCTCATTTATCCGTATTTTTGCCACGGAAAAACAGACAAAAAACCTTTATAACCTTATGTTTCGACTAAGAACACAAATTTTAATGAGCCTTTTGGCTTTGGTTTGCAATAGCATGCAAGCACAGCCCCCCCCACACATCAACCTGCTCTTCATAGGCAATAGCATTACTGCTGGTGCCACACTTAGCAACGCAGCACAACAGGCTCCGCCTATCGTATGTCGTGCTTTGGTAGAAGAGGCTACAGGTGTCACTACCAATGTCTATAACGGAGGACACTCTGGCATCACCACATTCGGCTATCTGCCCGGAAGGGATGACTTTACCAGTATTTTAAACAATGCAAAAAACTTCCAGAAGAACGGCGGCAAAATCTATATATCCATCATGCTGGGTACCAACGATAGCGCTTGCTCAGGACCTGAAGGTGCTCCCGTTAACCCCGACGTCTATGCCAACAACATCAGGACAATAATAGATAAACTTATAGAAAACGTCCCGGACTGCAGGATAGTCCTGAACTACCCTATATGGTACAGCCCCAGCACCTACAACAAAGCCAAATATCTGCAGGAAGGATTGGACCGCCTGCACAGCTACTACCCCATATTGGACGGTATCGTGGCTCAGTACGACCAGGTGTATGCCGGCAACAGAGGCGTATGGGAGTACTTCGAGAACAACTTTGCCTTATTTACAAGGGAAAACGGCAATGCAGGCTATTTCTATCTGCACCCCAATCAGAACGGGGCGAAGCGGCTGGCAGAAATCTGGGCCAACAGCCTTCTGGAGCTTATCAAAGCCGACGGAATGGAAGTAAAGAACCCGTTGCCCGAATGGAACACCTTCAAGCCCCAGAATAATAAGAAGTACAGCCTGAAGACCGCCCGTGGTGAGATGGGTGTAAAAGGCGGCAAGCTTACCAATACGGCCAGAACAGACATTGGTGCCACAAAGGGTGAGTTCGCATTTATTACCTACGAGGGGAAGACTTATCTGTATAGCGTAGCGGAGAAGTCGTTCATGTATCGCGACCCCATTGCCTACAATAGCGACTGGAGTAATATCATCTGCTCTAACGAATACCTGGAGCCTATAAAAGTAAACTACACGGGGACACCCGAGGCTTACCCCTATTACCTGACAACAGGCGGTTATGTGCTTAATAGCGCCAACAGCACGGAAACGGGCATCTGCGCCAACACCTACACACCACATGACGCAGGCAATCAGACGGCCATTCAGGAAGAAGGCGAGTTCGATTCAACAGAAGCCCTGGAAACCCTCAGCAATTACATAGCCAAACAACCTGTCGTTTTCGAGGTACAACTGCCCACGGGAGCATCCCTTACCGTCTTTCGTGCCCAAGAGGAGAATAACAACGGTAAGTCGGTCATCATTATTCCAGGCGGCGGATACTCGTACGTTGCCGGCAGCTATGAGGGTGCTGACTGGGCACCCTTTTACCGCGATCTGGGTTTCACGTCTGCCGTGCTCGGGTATAATCTGCCAGACGGAAATCCCGAGATTCCCCTGAACGACGGCAAGGCTGCCCTAAAGTATCTGCGCGATAATGCGGAAGACCTGCAGATAAACCCCAGGATGGTGGGAGTAATGGGCTTCAGCGCCGGAGGACATCTGGCCAGCACAATAGCTACACATCTTACCGGCAACGAGCTGCCCGCCTTTCAGGTGCTGTATTATCCTGTTATCAGCATGGAGACTAGCATAACGCATGCCGGTTCACGGGAAAATCTGTTAGGAAAGAATCCAAGCACAAAACTGATTAACCTGTACAGTAACAATAAGCAGGTAACCTCGGAAACGCCTCCTGCTTATATCTGCTGGGCCACCAATGACGAAACAGTAAAACCCGCAAACAGCACGAAATACAGACAGGCTCTGAAAAGTGCAGGTGTGCCTGTTACCAACAAAACATTCCCGACGGGTGGTCACGGTTTTGGCTTCAAAACATCCTTTGCATACCACACACAGATGCTGCAAGACCTAACAAAGTGGCTGCAAGGACTGGACGATACGTTCGATGGAATTGAAGAAGTGAAAAGTAAAAAAAATGAAGGGGAGGTGTATGATCTCAGCGGTCGGAAAGTCAACGCTCAACTATCAACTATAAACTCCAAACTAAGAAAGGGAATTTTTATCACCAACAACAAGAAAATGCTTATTCGGTAGTCGTTTTCTTCGGCTTCGTAACTTTCTTATCCTTTGGCTTGTAGGTAGTTTTCCTCTTTTTTCTGGGCTTGTTATTAGGCTTTTTGGCCTTAGGCTTGTCCTCCTTGGGAGCGGGAGCTACGGGTTCCGGCTCTGGAACGACCTCCAAGTCGTAGCCCTCCTTCTTTAAGCGGAGCAGCTCCTGATAGAGCATCACACAGGCCCACGCATCTGTGGCTGCATAGCGTTTCTGAGGCTCGGTAAGGATGTCGGCTTCCCAATTGGAAAGGCGTTGCGTCTTGCTAATCTTCTGTCCGAAAATATTGGCATAAAGTTTCTGCAGGCTTAGGTCCTTTATGCCAAAATCGCTTACCATCTCCTGAAGCTCGATAAAGTTGCCGGGAGTAAACTCGGCTCTCCTTTTTAGCATACGGATATCATCGTGCCAAGAGAGGCCTACCTTCGTATTACTGCTGTCCGAAAGCAGACGGACAATACAGGGGGGCATACCAATATGATTCAGTCGGAAAAGAAAACAGATATCACGGCTGCTTACCTGCAGCAGAGCAACCTCGTTCTGACGGCCTGCCTTGAACATGGGCTTGGTCTCGGTATCGAAGCCGATAATATCCTGACGCAACAGGTAATCTACGGCCTTTTCGGCCTCTGATTCGCTAAGGATGGTCTCTATCCTACCCTCGAAAAGTACCTGAGGTAGCTGGGGAATAAGTTGCTTGTCGAATTTGCTATAAATCTTCTTCATCAGAACCGCTGTTCAGTACATAGCGAACCTTGTGCAACTGCTTGAGTGTATCCACAAGATTCTGTCCCCAATATAACTCGAAATTATCCCTTACACACCATAATGCGTCAAGCATACAGGCCTCTACACGTTGCTGATAGGCAGAAACGAAGTTGCGAAGTGCCTGGTAGATGTCTGCCAATCCCTCGCTGACGGTTTTCCATTGGCTCTCCTCGGTCTGCATAGCCTCATCATATACAAAATCCTCGTACTCATCGGCTTCCTTCATGATTTCGTAGATGCCATTACGTACATAATTGTAATCTGCCTCGGTAACCTGGTCGTCGGGAAGGAAATCGCCCTCGCTCTCAACCTCTGGAAGCATCTGTGCCTTCAGATAAAGCAAAGGCAGCAACTTCTGCATGGTGGCGATAAACTCGCTTCTGCCCTTATCCTGCAACTGCTCGAGATAAGCACAAAACTCCGCTGAAACCGTCACAAATTCCAGCGTATTATGCGAATATATGGGATTTTCCGTTTTATTCTTCATTCACTTAATCTATTTGGTCGGCAAAGTTACAAAAAAACGCCCAAAAGAAGAAATAATTGAAGAAAATACACTAAATTTGCAAACGTTTTATATAATAAAGACACAAATATGGCCTCCAAGAAGAGCGATAAAAAATATAGGAATACTACTAAGAACAAAAACGGCAATTTCTTTACGAATGCCGTGAGCTGGTTCAGAAAGAGCATCAAGAACGATTCGGACATCGATGCAGAAAAGAATACCGACCACAGCGACAATATGAAATTTGTGTGGGGATTCATCCTTGCAAGCATATCCCTATGCGTCTTTCTGGCCCTATTCTCACATTTCTTTACGGGTGCAGAAGACCAAAGACTACTGACCAATCCAGAACTGCCCGCCGCCAACTGGGTAGGCAAGATGGGATTCTGGATTGCCTACTGGCTGATAGAAAACACATTCGGAGTGGCATCCATACTTATCCCCGTCCTGCTGGTAGCTACGGGAATACGTATCATGGGCACCATAAAGGTTCGTCTGCACAAATGGTTCCTGAACTGCATGATCCTGATGATATGGATTTCTGCCTGTATGGCTTTCCTGCAGATTCAATTCGAGACGATGCAGAACCACTTCATCAACTGGGGTGGAATGATTGGAAACAACGAGATTTCTACGCTCATAGAGAAAGTCGGTAACCTCGGTGCCGTTGTAACCCTGTTAATTACTGCCCTGCTGTACACCTTCTACCTGAGCGGCGAAGCAATAACGGCCATCAGGAATGTTGTGAACAGAAACAACAAGAACAAGCTGGCAGCCATGGAAGCCGAAGAGGAAGAATTGGAAGACGGCGAGGAGGAAGAACTATTCGACGAGGAAGAGGAGGAAGAACCCCTCTCGACAAGCGAGGAGGTGGAGATGAAGTTAGAAAATACCATCCCCTTCGAAGACGAGCCCTCGAAGACTGCTACCACCATAGACTTCGGCAATACCAATGGCGATGTGGAGATTCCCCTGAAGTTAGGAGAACAAGCCTTGCCCCTGGAATTTGCTAACCCTGCCGAAGATATGAAGGTGGTGGTAGGAGAAGATCCCGAAAAGGCAGACACCACTAAGGAAGGTGCCCTGGAGCCCTACGACCCGAAGTTGGACTTGGAACATTACAAATACCCCACCCTGGATTTGCTGAAGCACTATGACAACATACAGTCGAATGTTGACATGGAGGAGCAGCAGGCCAACAAGAATAAGATCATCAAAGTGCTGTCGTACTTCGGCGTGGAGATTTCAAGTATCAAAGCTACCATTGGCCCAACCATTACCCTGTATGAGATAACCCCTGCCCCCGGTATCCGTATCAGCAGAATACGTGGTTTGGAAGATGATATCGCCCTAAGCCTAAGCGCCCTGGGTATCCGTATCATAGCGCCCATCCCCGGCAAGGGAACCATAGGTATAGAGGTGCCCAACGCTAAGCCACAGATGGTTTCGATGGAGAGCGTCATCAACAGTCGCAAGTTCCAGGAGACAGATTTCGAGCTGCCAATGGCACTTGGTAAGACCATTACCAATGAGGTCTTCATGGTGGACCTTGCCAAGATGCCTCACCTGTTGGTTGCAGGTGCCACGGGCCAGGGTAAGTCTGTAGGACTGAATGCCATTATCACATCTTTGTTGTATAAGAAGCATCCAGCCGAACTGAAGTTCGTGATGGTTGACCCCAAGAAAGTGGAATTCAGCGTTTACAACCCAATAGTTAACCACTTCCTGGCTCAGGTGGAGGGTAACGAGGGAACAGAAGAGCCTATCATCACAGACGTTAACAAGGTTATTCAGACACTAAAGAGCCTCTGCGTGGAGATGGATACCCGCTACGACTTGCTGAAGAAAGCCAGAGCCAGAAACGTAAAGGAATACAACCAGAAGTTCAAGGACCGCCAGTTGAACCCCGAGAACGGACACAAGTTCATGCCATATATCGTGGTTATCATAGACGAGTTCGGCGACCTGATAATGACGGCAGGTAAGGAAATCGAGTTGCCCATAGCACGTATCGCTCAGTTGGCCCGTGCCGTTGGTATTCACATGATTATCGCTACCCAGCGCCCGACCACCAACATCATTACAGGTACCATCAAGGCTAACTTCCCTGCCCGACTGGCATTCAAGGTAGCCAGCTCGATCGATAGTAAGACCATCCTGGACCGTACAGGAGCCAACCAGTTGATAGGTAAGGGTGATATGTTGTTCCTCTCTGGCAACGATCCCGTTCGTGTACAATGTGCGTTTGTGGATACACCCGAGGTGGAGGACATCACATCCTATATCGCCTGCCAGCAAAGCTACAACGCGCCGTTCCCGCTGCCTGAAGTTCCGATGGAAGGTGGTGAGGATGGAGACGGACCGGATGTTGACCTGAACCACCTTGACCCCATGTTCAACGAGGTGGCTCGTATGGTGGTTCTGGAACAAAGCGGTAGTACCAGCATGATTCAGCGTAAGTTCAGCATCGGATATAACAGAGCCGGACGACTGATGGACCAGTTGGAGAAAGTGGGTATCGTAGGTCCTGCCAAAGGCAGCAAGCCACGCGAGGTGCTCTGCGTAAGCGAGGAAGACCTGCAATTTAGGTTGGATAACCTCTAGTTAAATGAAGAATGAAGAGTGAAGAGTGAAGAATTTGCTACCGCTGTGCTCGCTAACCAATAACCAGCAACCGACAATTCTTAATTGCCACTTCGTTCTCGCGTTCGCTCGCGACCCCTTTGGCGTTCTTCTCTTTTAATTCTTAATTAAAAACGACAACAGTATACAAAGAAAAATGAGAAAGATATTGACCGCCATGCTATTGTTCCTGTCGTTAGGATGTGTGGCACAGAACGCAAAGCAAATACTGGATAATACAGCTACAAAAATAAAGCAAATGGGAGATGTAGAGGTCAGATTTGCAGCAACATCCTTCAGCGGAACAACAGAACAGGGCAAAACAAATGGCATCGTATTATTACAAGGTAAAAAGATGCATCTCTCTACAGACGAGATGAAGATGTGGTACAACGGCCAGACACAATGGAGCCTGATTCCTGAGAGCGGAGAGGTGAACGTGAGCACTCCGACAGAAAGAGAGATGACAAACATGAACCCCTACTCTTTCCTGAACCTATATAAAAAAGGATACAAGATGAAAGCCCGCCAGACAAAGCTGCGTGGGAAGGATGTTTACGAGATACACCTGACAGCCCGTTCCCAGAACGCTAACGCTCAGGAAATATACGTTGACGTTGCAAAGAATGACTATTCGCCCCTTTGCATCAGAGTACGTCAGGACAACAACTGGAATCGCATCAGTATTCAATCTATACAAGGGAACAAGCATTTTAACGATGCCGACTTCGAATTCCCCAAGAGCGAATATCCCAATATTGAAATCATAGATCTAAGATAACAAACACAAAACAACATGTTACAGACTAAACTACTTATTATCGGAAGCGGCCCTGCCGGATATACTGCAGGTATATATGCTGGTCGCGCAGGATTGGCTCCTCTACTTATCGAAGGTATTCAACCAGGCGGACAGCTGACTATCACAACAGAAGTAGAAAACTTCCCTGGATTCCCCGAAGGAATAGATGCCAACGAGCTGATGGAGAATATGCGCCAGCAGACAGAACGTTTCGGCGCCCAGATTCTAAGCAATATCGTTACAAAGGCCGACCTTAGCTCGCAGCCCTATAAGGTATGGCTCGACGACGGACAGGAAGTCCAGGCCAAGAGCATTATCATTGCCACAGGAGCAAGTGCAAAGTACCTGGGACTGAGCGACGAGCAGAAATATATGGGGCAAGGCGTTAGCGCCTGCGCCACTTGCGACGGCTTCTTCTACAGAAAGAAGGTTGTAGCTGTTGTTGGTGGAGGCGATACTGCCTGCGAGGAGGCTACCTATCTGGCAGGCTTGGCCAGCAAGGTTTATCTGATTGTCAGAAAGCCCTTCCTTCGTGCCAGTCAGATTATGCAGGAGAAGGTAATGAACAACGAGAAGATAGAGATCCTCTTCGAGACAAACACTCTGGGACTCTACGGAGAGAATGGAGTGGAAGGCGCACATCTTATATATAAGAAAGGTGAAGCCGAAGAACGCAAATACGACCTACCCATAGACGGATTCTTCCTGGCCATAGGCCATCACCCCAATAGCGAATTGTTCCTGCCCTGGGTAAAAATCGACGAGCAAGGCTATATCATCACCGAGGGATACTCTCCACGAACAGGCATCCCCGGCATCTATGCCGCAGGTGACGTAGCCGACCCACATTACCGTCAGGCAATTGTTGCCGCCGCTTCAGGAGCAAAGGCCGCCATGGAGGCTGAGAAATTCATCAAGGAAAATGAATAAATACCAGCTATACAAGTTACTCCGCAAGAACGAGAGCCTAAAGGATAGGCGTCATCCCATGTTCGAGAAGAACCGCTTCATGAAGTTTCTTCTCATCTTCATGTGGTTATATTACGCCGCCATCCTTCTCTTCATAGGGGTAACAATGGCCATAGGCATGAAAGGTGCCTATAATGGCGTAGCTGCCTATCATGTGTTAGACGGATGGTTCCCTGTAGTTATTATGATAGACTTTTGGGTACGATTCATTATGCAGGACACACCGGTCAACCTAGCTAAGCCATATACCCTTCTGCCCATACGCAGGTCGTTCCTTATGCACGTCTATCTGCTCCGTTCGGGCTTCAGCCTCGGCAATCTGTATTGGGGATTCATGCTTGTCCCGTTCGGCCTTATCGCCATTGCCGTTAACTTCGGATGGATCATGTTCATAGGATGGCTGTTCGGTTGGTGGCTATTATGTATCGCAGATGGCTTCTGCTACCTCTTTGTGCGCACCTTGCTCACCAAACATCTGGCATGGCTCTTATTGCCAATCGCTATACACGGGGCCTTAATTGCCGCCATGTCTGTTCCCGAGCACAACTGGTTAGATATGCCATGCACAATACTTCTGGATGCCTTTGCAAACTGGAAGATACTGTACATCGTGGCTCTTCTGGCTGTGGTAGCTGTCCTCTATTATGGCAATTTCCTTTTGCAGAACGCGATGGTTTACAACGAGATAAGCAAAAAGGAGGAAGTGGAGGTTAAGAAAACAGCCAAGATGTCGTTCTTGGATCGCTACGGCCGTCTGGGCGAGTATCTGAAACTGGAAGTGAGGATGAGGACGCGCAATAAAACCGTAAAGATGCAGTTTGCCACGGGAATTGGCCTGATGCTGATGTTCTGCGTTATGATGTACTTTACCGATGCCTACAGTAGCGGACTGGGGAAAAGTTTTGTCTGCCTGTACAACTATATTGTATTGGGAATGATGACACTAATCAGCATCATGTGCCACGAAGGAAACTACATAGACGGGCTGATGAGCAGGCGCGAAAGCATCTACCAACTTCTACGCGCCAAATACTACTTCAATTCACTCATGTTGATTATCCCTCCCATCTTTTTCATCCCATTAATGGTGGTTGGGAAGTTGTCTATATGGATGAACCTGGGGTATTTGTTCTTTACTGTTGGTGTGCTCTACCCCATCATGTTCCAAATGGCGGTTTACAACAAGGACACACTTCCGCTAAATCAGAAGCTAACAGGCAAACAAGGGAATGCCACCCAGCAGGTTATCTCTTTAGCTATATTGTTCCTACCCTTAGCTATAGAAAGAGTGGCTGTCCTACTTTTGGGTGACATCTGGGGATACGTCATTCTGATTAGTCTGGGAGGTATAGGTGTAGCAACCCATAAGATATGGCTCAGAAACATATACCAGCGTTTTATGGCACGCAGATATGCTAACATGGAAGGCTTCAGGGCCTCGAGAAACTCATAATATATATAATTAGGTAAACATGGACATCATCATACAAAACCTAAAAAAGAATTTTGGAGAAAAAGTTGCCGTCAACATCGATAACTTCAGAATTCGTGGAGGCGAGATATTAGGACTTGTTGGCAACAACGGCGCCGGCAAGAGTACACTCTTCCGCCTAATCCTTGACCTTATAAAGGCTGACGAGGGAACAGTAAGAATGTTTGATGCCTCGATAGACATTAATGTGGCAGAAACAGAGGAATGGAAAGACTGGACAGGCGCCTTTGTGGACGATAGTTTCCTGATTGACTATCTCACACCCGATGAGTACTTTCAGTTCATCGCACGCATAAGCGGAAAGAATCCCGAAGAGCTGCAACAGTTCCTCGACAAGTTCCAGCATTTTATGGCGGACGAGATTCTGGGCCAGAAGAAGTTCATCAGAAACCTATCGGCTGGTAACAAGCAGAAAGTGGGCATCATGGCAGCTATGTTGCTACAGCCTAAGATTCTGATTCTGGACGAGCCTTTCAACTTCCTCGACCCCAGCAGCCAGAGCGCCATTAAACATCTACTCAAGAAATACAACGAGGAGACCGGAGCCACAATTCTGGTTAGTAGTCACAACCTGCAACATACCGTCGATATATGCCCGAGAATTGCTCTATTGGAACATGGCGTAATAATCAGGGACATCGACAATAGCGACGGTCAGGCTCAGAGGGAATTGGAGGATTACTTCCAGGTAACAGACTAACAACACATATTATCATAGACAAGCATTATTATGAAAAAGTTTATCGCAATTATATTTACCTCTTTGGTATTGGCACAAGGAGCATATGCCCAGATGGGAATTCTGAACCATATGACCATAGGTGCAAACGTAGGAACACCAGGTATCGGCGTAGACATAGCCATGCCTGTTACCCGTTTCTTCGATGTACAGGCTGGTGTCAGCTTTATGCCTCACTTCAAATACACAACAAATGTACACCTGAACCTGCCCCTTGACCAGATAAACAATATCCTACCTCAGGAAAACCAGCTCAATATAAGCGATATCCCCATCCAGGGCAGGACTACCATGCTAAACGGAAAGGTTATGATTAACTTCATGCCCATCCCCATAAGCAGCTTCCATGTTACCGTAGGTGCATACTTCGGAGGTTCGGACGTGATAGAAGTCTATAACAAGAACGAAGGACAACTGATGGGCGTTAATCAGGCAAACCAGATTATTCAGGACAACAGCCTGCCTATTGACCCCATAGGCCTGAAGATTGGCGACTATCTGCTTACACCCGATGCACAGGGTAATGTAAAGGCTACCCTGAAGACAAAGAACTTTAAGCCCTATGTAGGCCTCGGCTTTGGCCGTGGTGTTGTGAAGCACAAACCCATTGGATTCAAGTTCGATATGGGTGTTATGTTCTGGGGAACACCTACAGTCGTAGATCATAATGGCGTAGAGCTGAGCAAGCAGGACTGGGACGGCAAAGACGGAGGTGCTTTCCGCATTATCAGCAAGTTCAAGGTTTATCCTGTTCTCAACTTCCGTCTATGCGGAAAGATATTCTGATTTGCATCGCCCCAAAAAACTTTGAATCTAAACAACAGAAAATAGACACAATCTTCGATGAAGAGAATACCTAAAGGAATTATTTGTCTTCTTGTCATTATCGCCCTCTTTGGTTATCTGGGTAGTGTGATGGGAATGACCAACATGCTGAATACCATCATGAAGACGGCACATGGCCTGCTTCTGAATACCGTATTCTATTTGATGAGCATGTGTGTACTTACCGGTGCACTTGGTAAGATACTGACAGAATTCGGCGTAGTTGATTTGTTGCAGAAAATGCTAAGGCATGTTATGCGCCCCTTGTATAATATGCCAGGAGTGGCAGTTGTTGCAAGTATAATGACCTTCCTTAGCGACAATCCTGCCATTATAACCCTGAGCAAGAACAAGCAATTCGCCAAATACTTCAAGGTTTATCAGTACATCTCATTAGCCAATTTCGGCACCGCATTCGGCATGGGCCTGTTGGTTATTGTCTTCATGATTGGCCAAGGATATTTTGCGGCTCCGTTCATAGGACTGATAGGTGCTGCCAGCGGTGGTATTATTGCTACCCGTCTCATGCAGTACTTTATCTGCAAAAGATATCCGGAATACCGTACGAAGGATGCCATATCTGCCCAGGAAATAGAACTCTTAGAGAAAGAAAGCAAGCAGAAGACCGACGAGGAGGAAAAGCCCAACACCTTCATCCGAGTCCTAAATGCACTCTTGGACGGAGGTAAATCTGGTGTAGAAATCGGACTTGCCATAATACCTGGCGTTATTATCATCTGTACAATGGTAATGATGTTTACCTTCAGAGGAAGTGTTGAAGGAATAGACTCGGCAGGCAACGAGATAATGGTTTATACAGGCGAGGCATACCAGGGATGCGGGCTATTACCCCTACTTGCCAGCAAACTGAATTTCGTATTCGAATGGCTCTTCGGTTTTAGTGCACCAGAGCTTATAGCATTCCCCATCACAGCATTAGGAGCCGTAGGCGCAGCACTTAGCCTTATCCCCGAGTTTACCGCAAAGGGAATCATTAACGATAATGCGGTTGCTGTGTTTACAGCTATGGGCATGTGCTGGAGCGGATTTCTTTCCACACATACCGCCATGCTTGATTCCATGGGATATCGTAAACTTCTGGTTCAGGACTTTATCAGCCAAATTATTGGTGGTATAGGCGCTGGCATCATCGCACATTGGCTATATGCTACTATCATATATCTTTCAACATTGTTCCAACCAGCACCAATATGGAATGTTCAGACTACCGGATGGACATGTATTAACGATGACCCCATGCCCGTGGAACTTGTCGCCCTCGACGACAGCAGCTACGTGGCAAAGAACTGGTTTGGAGAGGAAGGATGTGACCTGTGCTTCAAAGTTAACAAAGAGGATAGCACCATCATCATTACGAATGCATACGCCAACCAGATGAAGGAATACTTCTTTGTTCGCATCAACCAGCATGCACAAAAAGGCGAGCCCTCCTATGCTGTTGTCTGTCCGACAGACCAATTCTCCGAGTTCGACGGCAACGAGCAAAACGGACATCTGT
Organism: Prevotellaceae bacterium UBA7028; assembly: GCA_002494215.1. The sequence continues at coordinate 2,152 of DLBF01000053.1, read as the reverse complement.
ATGCCTTCGTCTTCGTCTATGGACCCGACAGAAAAGAAATCAACAAAGGGTACTACGAACTCACATGGGGAAATAGAGAAAGACAGACAAAGGAAGCTGAAGAAGATATACAGCAACAGAGAGCCGAAGAGAGAGCAAAAGCGGAGCATATTGCAGACAGTTTGCTACGCGAAGAACTTATAGACAGTATCCTACGGAACGAAAAATTGTAATCGGAAGGAAGTTTTTCCGCCAAATATTTGCCCATTACAGAGAATTATTATAATTTTGCAGCCGATTTATGCCGACGGGGCTCAAAAAAGTGAGTCAACAATTGGCTTCGCCTCCCGGTCAAACCCGTTATAAAACAAATAAAAATGTACGCAATCGTAGAGATTAACGGTCAGCAGTTCAAGGCTGAAGCTGGTAAGAAGCTCTTCGTTCACCACATCGAGGGTGCAGAAGCAGGCCAGGCTGTTGAGTTTGAGAAAGTGTTATTGGTTGACAACGATGGCAACATCACCGTAGGTGCACCCTCTGTTGATGGAGCTAAGGTTACAGCTGAGGTTGTTTCTCCTCTGGTAAAGGGTGAGAAAGTATTGGTGTTCCACAAGAAGCGCCGTAAGGGTTATCGCAAACTGAATGGTCACCGTCAGCAGTTCACCGAGTTGACTATCAAGGAAGTAATTGCTTAACAATTTAATTTTAGGAGGAACAAAGAATGGCACATAAAAAAGGTGTAGGTAGTTCTAAGAACGGCCGTGAGTCAGCAGCTCAAAGATTAGGTGTTAAGATTTTTGGTGGTGAGAAGTGTGTTGCTGGTAACATCATCGTTCGCCAGCGCGGTACACGTCACTATCCCGGCCAGAACGTAGGTATGGGTAAGGACAACACATTGTATGCCCTGATTGACGGAACTGTTCAGTTCAAGAAGGGTCGTCTGGACCGTAGTACAGTTAATGTACTCCCCATGGCTGAAGCATAAGATTAGACTTTCAAGAACAAAATAAGGCTGTACAATTAATTTGTGCAGCCTTTTTTTTGATATTACGGCTATTTTTAAAGATAATACTACGTATTATTGCAAAAAAAACATTAATTTTGCATCCAATTATAGAAAAGTAATAAAGACGCAAAATATATGCTGACACTAAAACTCATTACAGAACAGACAGAACTCGTAATCAAGGGCTTGGAGAAGAAACACTTTACAGGTGCAAAGGAAGCTATTGCAGAAGTAATAGCTACGGATAAGAAACGCCGTGAAACCCAGACTACCCTTGACCAGAACTTGTCAGAAGCAAAGAAACTGGCTGCAGAAATCGGCGGCCTTATGAAACAAGGTAAAAAGGAAGAGGCTGATGCTATCAAAGCTAAGGTATCCCAACTGAAGGAAACAAACGAAGCGCTGAAGCAGCAGATGGACTCTGCCGAGAAGGAGCTCACCAACCTGCTTTGCCAGATTCCTAACATTCCCTATCCCGAAGTACCCGAGGGCTCATGCGCAGAAGACAACTGGGTTGTGAAGAGCAACCTCAAGGAATGCGTCATCGGCAAGGACACCGTAGGTAACTGGGATGCCAATCCTGTTATTGAAACTGCCAAGCTTCCCCACTGGGAATTGGCAAAGAAATATAATCTCATAGATTTCGACCTGGGTGTTAAAATCTCAGGTGCAGGTTTCCCCGTTTATCGTGGCAAAGGTGCACAGTTGCAGCGTGCCCTTATCAACTTCTTCCTGGCAGAAGCCAGCAAGGCCGGCTACGAGGAGATTATGCCTCCCACAGTAGTTAATGCTGCCAGCGGCTATGGTACAGGTCAGTTGCCCGACAAGGAAGG
>DLBF01000053.1:0-281 GCA_002494215.1 Prevotellaceae bacterium UBA7028 | reverse complement strand
GACAAGGAAGGACAGATGTACCATTGCAATCTGGACGACCTCTACCTCATCCCCACAGCCGAGGTACCCGTAACCAATATTTACCGTGATGTAATTCTTGACGAGAAAGATCTTCCCATCAAGAACTGCGCATATACACAATGCTTCCGTCGTGAAGCCGGTTCATACGGTAAGGATGTACGTGGACTTAACCGTCTGCACGAGTTCAGCAAGATAGAAATTGTCCGCATAGACAAGCCTGAGCACTCTGCAGAGAGCCACAAGGAGATGCTGGCACACGT
>DLBF01000183.1 GCA_002494215.1 Prevotellaceae bacterium UBA7028 | reverse complement strand
CGCTCGCCTTCCTGAATCCACTGACCCATAGAGTGGAGGTCGGTGCTGAAGTCAACGGCAGCTGTGAAGATGCCCTTGAAGTCCTTGCCCTCAGACTCTCCGTAGAGCTGCTTCCACCATTCGTTCATGAAGTGGAGCTTAGGCTGAAAGTTTACCAGAATCTCAATCTTCTTGCCCTCCTGATACAATGCGTTACGTACGGCTGCATACTGGGCGCAAATATTCTCGCTGAAAGGAACGTCAGATGCTGCGGCCAATTCCATATCGGCAGCACCCTTTACCAACTTGGCAATGTCGAAACCAGCAACGGCGATGGGCAGCAGACCTACGGGAGTAAGAACGCTGAAGCGACCACCTACGTTGTCGGGAATGATAAAGCTGGCGTAACCTTCCTTATCAGCACAAGTACGGGCTGCGCCTTTCTTGGCGTCAGTAATGGCAACGATAACCTTGCGTGCTGTTTCCTTACCACGCTGCTCCTCGCACTGCTTCTTAAGCAGACGGAAAGCCAAAGCTGTCTCGGTGGTAGTACCGCTCTTGCTGATGTTGATAACACCAAACTTCTTGTCTTTCAGATATTCTGTCAGTTCATACAGATAATCCTCACCTATGTTGTTACCTGCAAACAGAATGGTGGGATTCTCTCCCTTGTTTGTAAGCCACTGGAAGCTGTTGCTCAATGCCTCAATTACAGCACGGGCACCCAGATAAGAACCACCGATACCAGCTACAACAACGGTGTCGCAGTTCTCACGCAATGTCTGAGCACACTCCTGCAGTTCGGTCATGAACTCTGCAGAGATGCTGCTGGGAAGGTGCAACCAACCCAGAAAATCGTTACCGGCACATGTGCCGTTCTCTAAAGCCTGCTGTGCCTCGGCAACTTTGCCTTCGAAGGCGGCAACCTTATCGGCACTTATCAATGCCTTTGAAATGTCTAACTTGATCATAATATATAACCTTTAAACCTTTGTTGTTGAAATAATCTTTGTAACCTTATAACGCGATGTCGTAATAACAATCTATATACCTTATCTATTATAGAAGAATATTGTTAGCTTAACATCTCACATAGTTTCTTGATTTCCCTGTCTGGACGTGCTCGCTCATACAGGATATTGTACACGGCATCTACGATGGGCATGTCAATACCCATATGGTGTATGATGTCTTTCATACATTTACTACCAAAGTACCCTTCGGCCACCATCTCCATCTCCAGCTGTGCGCTCTTCACGCTATAACCTTGCCCGATCATTGTACCAAAGACGCGGTTGCGGCTGAAATGAGAGTATCCTGTAACCAGAAGGTCGCCCATGTAAACTGTATTGGTGATGTTACGTTCGATGGGGTAGATGGTATTCAGGAAGTGCTTCATTTCGCGGGCTGCATTACTGATGAGAACGGCCTGGAAGTTGTCTCCGTACTTCAGCCCGTGACAGATACCGGCCGCTATGGCGAATACATTCTTCAGCACCGAAGCATATTCAATACCTATCACATCATTGCTGGTGCTGGTCTTGACATAGTCGCTGGCCAGCATCTGAGCGAATGCTTCGGCTTTCTTCTGGTCGGCGCATCCTATGGTAAGGTAGGTAAGACGGTTCATAGCTACTTCCTCTGCATGGCTGGGACCACCAATAACAGCTAGATTCTCCTCAGGTACGTTATATTCCTGATTGAAGTAGTCTGAACATATCACATTCTCATCCGGCACAATACCCTTGATGGCTGTTACGATGAATTTGTCGTCCAGCCTGGTGTGGAGCTTCTTCAGATGTCCTTTCAGATAGGGCGATGGGGTGACAAAGATAAGCGTGTCAGCTTCTTCTACTACCTCGTTGATGTCGCTGCTGAAGTTAATTCTCTTAACATCAAACAGGACACTGGTCAGGTAGGCCGGGTTGTGCCTTAGACGCTTGAAGTCCTCTATACGGTCGTCTCGGCGCAGATACCACCATATGCTGTCGTTCTTCTCCAACAGCATTTTGGCTATAGCGGTTGCCCAACTACCTCCGCCCAATACGGCTATTTTTCCTAAACTGTCCAAGTTGCTATCGTATCTTGGCTGGGTTTCTCGATTTCCAGCTTATATTTCTTAACAATTTCAATAATCTGCTGCTGTATCTTGGCAGGAGCTACGCCTTGCAGCGTGCTTACCAAGTTATATCCTGCCTTACGCAGAATGGGAATAATCTCGGCAGGAATACCTTTCTCCAGGAACAACTCGTCCTTGTCACGTGGAGCCTTAACCTCGGGCTTCATCTGTGGAAACAGCATTACCTCGCCAATCTGGAACTTGCCAGTGAGCAACATTACGAGACGGTCGATGCCGATACCAATACCGAAGGTGGGAGGCATACCGTACTGGAGTGCACGCAAGAAGTCCTGGTCGATAATCATTGCTTCATCGTCTCCCTTCTCGGATAGACGCATCTGCTCCTTGAAGCGTTCTTCCTGGTCGATGGGGTCGTTCAACTCAGAGTAGGCGTTAGCCAGCTCCTTGCCGTTCACCATCAGCTCGAAACGCTCTGTCAGGCCGGGCTTGCTGCGGTGCATCTTTGTCAGAGGTGACATCTCTACGGGGTAGTCTGTGATGAAGGTGGGCTGGATGAAGGTTCCTTCGCAGGTCTCGCCAAAGATCTCGTCGATGAGCTTGCCCTTG
>DLBF01000099.1 GCA_002494215.1 Prevotellaceae bacterium UBA7028 | reverse complement strand
CAGCAGCCAGTTTGTAACCCTGACCACTGCCGTACCCGACGCCATACTGGAAATCCGCTACTTCGGCACCTACAACTTCGTAGGCAAGCGCATCGACGGCTACGAGGAGCCGACGGCACTGCTGACACGGGCTGCTGCCGACAGTCTGCGGGCCGTCAGCGACGACGTACGCGAGCAGGGTTATCGCCTGAAAATCTATGATGCCTATCGCCCTCAGAAGGGCGTGGACAACTTTGTCCGTTGGGCAGAAAACGTGGCAGACACCCTGATGAAGACCTACTTCTACCCCGACCTCGACAAGAGTGTCCTCTTTGAGCAGGAATATATCTACGAGAAGAGTGGCCACACACGCGGAAGTACCGTTGACCTCACACTCTTTGACATGAACACCGAGAAAGAAGTGGATATGGGTGGAACCTTCGACTGGTTTGGACCTGAGAGTCATCCCGACTTTTGTGGAAATCCCGAGACAGGCGAATATACGGGCGATAACAGCAAGAGTCCGCAGGGACGCAGCATAACAGCCGAACAGTTTCAGAACAGAATGATACTGCGTCAGGCTATGCTCCGTCACGGATTCAAAGCTCTCGATAGCGAGTGGTGGCACTTCACACTGAAGGATGAACCCTTCCCCGACACATATTTCACCTTCCCCGTGAAAGCGATCCGCTAAAGGGAATCAGAAATTAAAACAGCAGACAGTAAACCGATTTAATTATGAATCGTGGGTTATAAATTATGAATCGTGAATTATGAATTATGAATTATGAATTATGAATCGTGAATTATGAATTATGAATTATGAATTATGAATCGTGAATTATGAATTATGAATTATGAATTAAGAAAAGCTTGCCCCAGGGACATTAAGCGCATCATTGAACTGTTGCATCAGGTTAATATGGTTCACCATGTGATACGACCTGACCTGTTCAAGCCCTACACTACCAAATACAACGAGCAGGAACTGCTGTCCATACTAGATGATGACAGCAAACCCATCTTTGTCTATGACGACGGAGAGGTTAAGGGCTATGCTTTCTGTCAGTTGTCCGAAGTCAAGGACAATCTGCTGCTGCAGGACAACAAGACGTTGTATATCGATGATATCTGTGTCGATGAAAAGGCTCGTGGCCAGCATGTAGGCAAAGCGCTATACGAATATGTCCGCGATTACGCCCAGTCTATCGGTTGCCACAACATTACCCTGAACGTATGGGAGGGGAACGGCCCTGCACTCAGTTTCTATAAGAATATGGGGATGAAGGTACAGAAAACAACAATGGAAATAATATTGTAAGTCAGAAAAGATATTCATTTAGAATAAAATTACTACTTTTGCACCCGAATTAGAAACACATTATATATAATAGGTGAGGTATTAGTATTATTCTATGAAAAAAATTCTGTTTGCTTTGGCAATGCTGGGAGTATTGCCAAGTTGGGCCAGTTCCTCTATTAGTATTCATCTTTCGGATGGCACCGAGATTGTGTGCAGTCTGGCCAAGGAACCACAGATGCAGTTTGGCGACAAGACCATAACACTGACTTCCCTGCAAGGGACAGTCGGGGAATGGAACTTCTCTGACGTTGAGTCATGGCATTTCTCTGACGCCCTGGATCCAGACGAGGAAGACGCTATCGAGAAGACAAAAGAGTGTGCTAAGATGAGGATAGAGGAAGGTAAGGTAACCGTTGCGGGAAACAAGGTCGCTGTCTATGATATCGAAGGACGACTGGTAACCCCTACACAGAAGACCAACGCTGGCAGAACAACAGTCAGCCTGAAGGGACTCGCCAAAGGAACCTACCTGTTGAAATCTGGTAACAACTGCGTGAAATTTGTTGTGAAATAAAGATGCAAAGCAAATATAAAGTCCTGTTGGCATTGTGTCTGTTCCTCGTAGCTAGCAGCAACTGGGCGCAGCATAATGTCTATATCAACCAGAATGTAAACGGCTACAATCGGATGAGCATTTTCAAAGGAATAGAGAAAATGGCATTCGGAACAGACAGTATGATGGTTTGGGACAACTATGCCCGAAGCTACACCTTCGATGCTTCTGCTGTCGGCACAATGGGATTCCGCGAGCACGACAAATGGCTAACGAAGGTTCTGCCCGAGAAATATCATGCAGATTTCGATTACGACATAGACTTCGAAGAGGCTGACAAACAGCGCATTACGGCAGAGCCCGAGGTTACAGACCCCAAGAGTGTGCAGTACGATGATTTCCTAGCTCATAGCACTTGGAGCAAGACCGTAAACATAGCCTACGATGGTAATGAAGTAGAGGTTACAGGCGACACAGACTCCCTTGTTGTTACCAAGGACGGTGCACATCTTACCATCCAGACAAATGCCGTCGGAATAAGATACATCTTATCGGGTAACAGCAGCGATGCTTGCTTCAAGCTTTATAGCGAGCGTAAGGCTTGCCTGACACTGAATGGCATTAACCTGACCAATACTCAGGGACCAGTCATCAACAGCCAGTCCAAGAAGCGCTTGTTTATCGACCTTCCAGCCAATACTGTTAATACCCTCACCGATGCCACTACATACAAGAAGGTGAAAGGCGAAGACCAACGTGGCTGCGTCTTTGCCGAAGGAAAGATCTGCATCTCGGGCGAAGGACAACTATATGTGAATGCCCACAAGAAGGGAGGCATTGCCTCGGACGACTACGTACATCTGCTGGGTGGATTCGTTCATGTCAACGCTTATGCCCAGAAGGGCAAGGCCATATACGGCAAGGACAATGTTATCATTGGCGGAGGCGTTCTCAGAACCTATTCCGAGGGTGACGCCAGCAAGGGCATCAGTTCCGACTCCCTGCTATGGGTGAAAGGTGGTGTGATAAAGGCTATCACCACGGGCGATGCCGTATATGACGAGACAGAAGAGGACTACAGCTCTTGCTGTGGCCTGAAAAGTGAATGGGATATGAACATCTCGGGTGGCGAGATATACTGTCTCTCCACAGGAACAGGTGGCAAGGGCATCAGTGCCGGTCACTCCGAGATTGTCAGTGAAACAAAGACCAACTACCTCGGTACCCTGACGGTTGCAGATGCCGACATATACATTCGCACCAGCGGCACACGTATTCCTGAGGTGAAGACCGAGGATTCACACGGACAGAAGGTCGAGGCTGCCGCTTCACCCAAGGGTTTAAAGTCAGCTGGCAAGATGACCTTCAACTCGGGCAATGTATATGTGAGGTGCTCTGGAGGCGCAGCTGCCGAAGGAATCGAATCCAAGAAGGAGATTTACATCAATGGAGGCAAGATACGCAGCTACAGCGTCGACGATGGTATGAATGCCGAGGGTTGCCACATCAAAGGCGGTGATGTGATGATTTGCAGCACCGAGAATGACGGCTTCGATGTAAGCTTCCTCTATATGTACGACGGTTTGCTTTATACCATCGGTGGAGATATCGACCAGATGGGTCTGGATACCGACGGCAAGACCTTTAAGGTGATGAGTGGCGAGATTCTTAGTCTTGGTGCCCGCAACTGCCAACCTTACGAATCCAGCGATCAGGCCAGCGTATTGTGCTACGTGAAGGGTAAGAGCATCAGCTATCTGGCTCTTGCAGATGCCGACGATAATATCATCAAGGTTATCCCCACCCCCGACACCTACAAATGTGTCTGCGCTCTGTTCTCTAACAGCAGCCTGCAAGTGGGAAACAGATATAAGATTCTCAGTTTCGAGAAGTCGCTCACTGACACTCCTGCAACGGAATACGATTTTACATTAGAGAAAAAATCCCTCCAACTGGGAAGCTTTAAATAAAGAGCATGATGTACATGAAGAAACTAATCATTATATGTGTGGCATTGTTTTCGTTCCTGGGAGCGAGAGCACAACGTGACTGCGGACTGTGGCTCAACGAGGTACCTCTTGTTGCCGACACAGCAGCCAACAGCCTTTTTGTCACAATAGAACCAAACGTCGGCAGTGCCCTGAAGGGAACCTTGCGCTGGGACGAGAACCGATATCAAAGCATCAAGCTGAACGATACTACGCTGAAAAACGGAGAGAGCGGCAACCTCGATATTCCAGACTGGACCACCAACGCTGCCTATACGCTGACCGTTACCAACGACGAAAGCAGACAGTGGACATTGGTATTCAGTAACCTTCCTTTCATTGTTATAGACTGCCCGTTGGAAGAGATGTCTGCCAATTACTCCATATCTAAGGACGACGAGAACCACACCAAGAAATATCCTGGCTATCTGAGCGTCATAGATGCCCGCTGCCGTACCAAGCAGAAGGAGTCACAGATCGAGGGATTGGCATGTTTCAACTCTGATATAATGATTCGTCCACGTGGTGCCACATCTGGCTCCAAGGCCAAGAAGAGCTTCAACATAGAACTGATAAAGGATGGCGAGAGCCAGGATGTTCACTTGCTGGGCTACCGCAAGGACGACGACTGGATACTGGCATCTGAATATACCGACTACAGCCGTATGCGTAACCGTGTGATGATGGACCTCTGGAACAGTGTCGACGACCTTCCTTATGCCAAGGACAACCGCTACCAGTGCAATGGTACGCAGGGCGAGTTCGTGGAGGTATTTGTTAATGGCGGCTATTATGGTCTGATGTGCTTTACGGACAAGATTGACCGTAAGAAGCTGAACCTGAAGAAGACCAAGGAAGCTACCGACACCACACCCGAGGTTAAGAGGGGCTTGCTGTGGAAGGCCATCTGGGAATGTGGCGAGACATACCTTTCCAGCTACACAGACAAGCCTGCCAACGATTCCTTCCTGTGGCCTTATATCGAATCCAAAAAATCCTACGGATGGGAGCAGAAATACCCCGACGATACCATCAGTCAGGCCTTCTTCGACCCCATCTGCGATATCATAGATTATCTGAAAACAGGCAACCCCGACTTCAATACTAATTACACGGATAAGCTTTACGAGCAGAATGTAATTGATTTCATTCTTTTCATTCAGGCTTTCCAATTGCTCGACAACCAGAAGAAGAACTACTATCTGAGTGTACGCAACTGGGAAAAGGACGCCAAGTACCTGTTTACACTCTGGGATTTGGACGGCTCCATCGGCCGCTATGCCGGAGGTGACGAGACGGGACGCGACATCAAGCAGATGGCTTGGGGCGAGAAGTTGGGATACCACAACCTGATACACCGTTTCAAGGCAAAGAATATCCGCCCGGATGACTTTGCCACTAAGATGAACAACCGCTGGCAATACCTCTCTACCCATCAGCTGTCACTCCAGAATGTGAGGGCTATCATGGAGAAGTATGCCAACCAGTTTGCTATCTCCGGAGCATGGGAACGCGAGAGGGCACGTTGGCTTCCAACCTACAAGAACAGCAAGAAGATTGCCGCAACACCTCAGGAGGAGGTCGAGTATATGATGTCGTTCCTCGAGGACAACTACGCCATCTTCGATAAGGAAATGGCCTCTGCCACTTGGAAGCACGACGACTACAACGAGGCGGAATACACCAAGGAGATTACTCCAGCAGCCCTATATATCATAGGTAATGACGTAACCTCCAAGCACGAGGACAATACCGTCACCCTGCCTGGTACTGTTCGGCAGGAGCTTTCCAACGGCATTTCCCTCATCGACTATCAGGATGGGCTGATGACCGTTTTTCGCGAGGATGGCATGCACGAATATCCCATAGACGATATCAAGGAAGTCCGCACAAGCCATACTGGCATCTACCCCACCCCCGCCTTCATTCCCGACAGCCTGAAACTTTTCTTCGATTTCGATACCCGCTATAATCCCGTATGCGAATTTACAGAAAACAGGGACACGTCCTTTGTGGTTCAACGTATCATAGAAGTCGGTTTTTATGACGGTGAAGCTACTATCAACGGCAACCTCACAGGCATAGCTGTTGCTATAGAAGGCGACAGCGTTTCCATAACAACAGAGCTGGAAGGCATAGAGATATTGGTAAGCGGACAATCAGAGAACGGCCGCATCTGCCTGAACAGCCTGCATCCCTGTAAGCTGGCTGCTGCCGAGGCAGGAACCTTACTCTCCAGCGTCACTGCCAATTGCGATTTAATCGTCAATTCCAACTATGCACTGAATTTCTATAATGAGGAGTTCAATGGCAAATGTATCGGAACTTCTGGGGACATAACCATCGAGGATGGAAGTCTTTACTTCCTGCTGACAGGTAGTGGAACGCTCACTGATGCCGACTTCCTGAACAATCCCTCATTAGGTGCACGTGCTGTGATGGCGAATAATATCAATGTCAATGGTGGAGAACTCTTCATCAAGACCCTTGGACATAACGGAGCTGTGGGTCTTGCAGCTGCCAAGAAGATTACCATCAACGACGGCAAACACTATATCGCCACCTACGACGATCCCCTCAAGGCGGGTTCATCTGTGATTGTGAACGGAGGCTTTACCTTTGCCACCAGCCTTACCAACGACGGACTGGATTCCAAAGGCGACCTCTTTGTCAATGGTGGCACCATCAGCACCTACAGTCCCGAGGGAGCCGAGGCAGCCTTCGATGTGAACCATTTCTATTGCAATGGCGGAACGGTTATGGGAGTTGGCTATAAGAGCGACCAACCCCTGGCAGACAAATCCGCACAGGCATACATCCGTCTATATAAGAATAAGGGGGTAAAACGCTATGTTAAGATTGCTGATGCCGATAATAACGAGCTGGCCATAATCGAGACCCCTGCCTACCCCACACTTACCATCCTATATTCCTCTGCCTTGTTGCAGAAGGGAAGCACTTACACCCTCTACACGGGTGATACACCAGAAGACCTTAATCAACTAACCACCATAAAAGCAGAATAATGAAGAAAAGGAAAGCTCGCTTATCCGTATTCGCCCTCTGCCTGCTCGCAGGTATCTGCGCAGCATCGGCACAGCGCATAGACCGTGAACACCTCAGCATCAGTGCCGATGGTCGATACAGCCACGTACTGAACGGACATCACATCTACTCCAACCTGATAGATACCCATAACTATGGTATCTTCGATGCCAAGGTCGGACTGTCCACACTGCCCAAGGACAACAATTGGTTCGAGCGGGCTCTCAACTACCCCACATTCGGCATCGGACTCTCCTATGCCCGCATGGGGGCACTCAGCTTCAAGAACGACTCCCGCCTGGGTGATATCGTCAACCTGTACGGCTTTGCAGAGTTCAATCTGGTACGTACCAAGCAGTTCAAGATGGGTCCGCTTTTGGAAGTGGGTTTGGCTTTCTCTAATCAGAAGTACGATTATCACACCAATCCCAGTAACCTCTACATAGGCTCTAAAGTCTTTGCTGTGTTCGGCACTGGCGTGCAGGCCGAGTGGATGTTCGCACCCCAGTGGTCACTACAGGCAGGCGCCTATCTGACGCATCACTCCAACGGAATGACCCGCTCGCCCAACCAGGGCATCAACGAGCTGGCTGTAGGCTTAGGTGTCCGTCATTATCTGGGACAGAAAGCATTTGAGCCCAAGAGCGCCGAAGCACCTCAGAAGCCCGAATATGCCAAGGGGATACACTATAATGTCTTTGCTGCTGCTGGCGTACATAGCTGCCCTGTCGAGCTGGACGGCATTCTGGCATCAGACACCCCCGACCAACTTGCGCCTGCCCGTTTCCGCGGAGTAGTAGGTGCAGAGGCGGTATGGCGATACACACCTATCTTCGCTACTGGCATTGGCTTGGAGGCAGATTTGGATGCCAACCATTACAGGCAGACCGACCTCCTGCTCAAGGGGGAGGAAGCCCCCGACGGCTATTCTCCTCTACGTGTCGGCGCTTACCTCAAGCAGGAGTTCTGGTATCGCCGCGTTTCCCTCCACGTTGCAGCGGGTTTTTATCTGTATAAGCGCTGCGGACTGACAGAGGACGTCAGCACTATCTTCGAGAAGTTGGGCATACGCTATCACTTTGGTCAGCAGAACGGACTTTTTGCCGGTCTCGACCTGCGTGCTCATCAGTTCGACCGCTCCTATTCCCTCGAGTGGTCACTCGGCTATAACTTCTGATTTTCCACTCACGCCAAAGTCTAAAATCTTAAAATGAATATCAACTTTTGTTAAATCTGACAGCAAATCGAGCTAACTTCTTCCGATTATCTCTATATTTGCAGCAGAAATAACAACAATTTATAATTCATAATCAGTTAATGTTATGAAAGACATTCAGTTTAAGTACATTGGCGAGGCTGTAGTCCTGGCCATCGGTCTCTTCCTGGCAGGAGGAGCCATCAAGAGTGGTATTGTCAAGTTCAAGGAGATGGACCGTACCGTCACTGCCAAGGGCTTGTGTGAGAAAGAGATGAAGGCCGACAAGGTCACGTGGCCCCTCAAGTTCAAGGAGCTGGGTAACGATCCTGCCGAACTCTATGAGCGTATCGAGGCCAACACCAAGACCGTTGTTGCCTTCCTGAAGCAGAATAATCTAACCGACGAGGAAATCTCCGTAGCACCACCTACCTTGGTCGATCAACAGGCCAACATGAGCTATAGCAGCGAGCAGGTACGCTACCGCTACAAGGCCAACTGCGTGGTAACCGTTGTCAGCAAGAATGTCGATTTGGTACGTAAGCTCGTCACCAAGCAGGCCGAGCTGATGCGTCAGGGCGTTACCATCGTAGGTAACGAGTACGACGAGGGCTCCAGCGTCAGCTACGAGTTCACCGGTCTGAACGAAATCAAGCCCGAGATGATTGCCGAGGCCACACGCAATGCCCGCAAGACTGCCGAGCAGTTTGCCGAGGATTCCGAAAGCGAGCTGGGCAAGATAAAGACTGCCGACCAAGGTCAGTTCAGCATCGAGGACCGCGACCAGAACACTCCCTGGCTCAAGAACATCCGCGTAGTAACCACCGTCGTTTACTATCTGGAGGACTAATCCTTAAGCCCCTCCCAACGATAAAGCCCCCACTTCTCACCGAGAGATGTGGGGGCTTCTTTCGTATCTATGGGAAGTTGAGCTTCCTAAACTTAATCCAGTAACGACTTCAACTGGTTTATCAAGTTCTCTCCTCGCAAGTCCTTGGCAACGATAATTCCATCTTTATCCACCAAGACGTTTGCTGGAATAGCCCTAACGTTGTAGATGGCAGCTCCCTGACATTGCCATCCTTTCAGGTCGCTCATCTGAGGCCAAGGCAGCTTCAGGTCTTTTATGGCTTTCACCCATGCCTCTTTTTTATTGTCGAGCGAAACACCTACTACCTCGAAACCTTTCTGGTGATACTGGCTATATGCTTCTATCACATAAGGCATTTCAGCACGGCAGGGGCCACACCAACTAGCCCAGAAGTCGATAAGCACATATTTGTTCTGACCAAAGAAATCACTCACCTTCACCTGCTTGTCATCAGGGTCGAGCATACTGAAGTCGGTGTATTTCTTACCGATTGCCGTGGGAGCAGATGCGGCAGCATCAGCAGCGAGACGTTTGTAGTTGGCACTCTCGGGCATCTTCTGCTTAAAGAGCTCCAGCATGGCAGACTTCTCGTCGTCCTTCAGTTGTCTGTAAACATCGCTCAACATCATATCGCAGATGGGCAACGGTTTATCCATGTGCTGCGTCAGGAAGTCACGCTTGGCAATGGTGATCAGTCTTTGCACGCTATCCACCTTTGCCTGAGCAGCCTTTTGTTCCTCTGCCGTTCCCTTTTTCTCCAGGAGAATACGATACACGTCATCCATTCCCTTTCCAATACCACGGGATGCTGCCTGATATTCAGTCAGAAGCTTATGATTGAGTCCTGTACTCTCAACATCACCCTCCTTGTATTTGGGTTCGCTCTTGTAGGTCTTTACCTTTATATCGGCCTCTTCCAGCACCACTTGTGCGATGCACAGACCTTTATAATTCCCTGCATGCGTAGGGCGGACAAAACGCATAGCATATCCTGCCGCGGGAACATCTCCCGAGAAAGTGAACTGACCATTGGACACAACGGCTGTATCAGTGTTTATCAGACCGTATCCTTGCGCCTTGCACAGATAGACGGTATCCCCATCAATGGTACCTTCTGCAGTACCAGTGATAGTGAATTTCTGGGCAGAAACAGATGTACATGCCACTGTTCCGGCTATGAGTATAGAGAATAGTCTATTCATCTTATTTGCTTGCCTTTTTACCATCGATAATATAGATGCCACGAGAAGGAATAGCCTTCAGAGGAATACCACCCAAGTTATATACACCTGTAACAGCCTTATCCAGCTCAACCTTCTTCAGGCCGTCTTCGTTATCCTCTCCCTTGTATTCGTTCTTCAGAGCAGCTTCCTTGTCCCAGTAGATAACGGGATCCTTTTCAGGAGCATTCCACATATAGCCCTCATCTATCTTCAGATAATAGCTGTTGGCAGGAATTACTGTCTGCGTTGCAGGCATCAAGGTAAAGCAGCGCTCCTTCATATTTACATTGTAATATACATAGCCTACGGGCAGTTCGCTAACCTGCAAGCTCTCCTCGGTGTACTGCATGCAGGAAACAGTGCCGGCATACCAATCGTTCAGGGTAGGGTCGGTGATGACGGTAGCCTCACCCTTCAGGTAGATAATCTGTGGAATGGCTGGGTAAAGCGAAGCACTTCCGCTCGAACCCAGTGTTTCTTCAAAGTAGCCAACGCCATCGTCTGTGTTTGCGTATTGTTTCTCCTGGAAGGGATGGCAGTTAAATTCGCTTTCTTCGAAGTAGATGCCAGCATAGTCCTTGTTGTACCACAAGATGTATTCACCATCGGGACAATTAAAGTATGTAGCATTGTCTGCCTGGAAGTAGGCATAATATTCCTCTGCCTTCTCCACCGTTACTGTAAGGGGATTGTCTGTGAACTTCTGCCCGTCGCTCTTACGCTTCCAGTAATGGAATGTGCTGGTTGTTCCTTCCTTAGGAGTAGCTGTCAGCTGCACTTCGTCGCCAATATCGTTAACGCTCTTGCTGCTGGTTACACTGCCCAGGTTCTTCATTCCTACGCCCAAACGGGGAACTACATGGCTGAAGACCACAAAGCAGCAATGCTCAGGGAACAAGGGAGCATTGGCAATACAGCTGGCCTCATCGTCGGCAGAGTAAGTAGAAGATGCAGTGTATCTCAGAACAGATTCCGCGTTCTTGATCACCAAACTACCGTTTTCGTCTGTTTCGGGCATCCAGTCATCATCCTCTGATTCACGCACGCCCTCTACCACGCCATACTGAATCCATCCGTTGGCAGGCTGGGTATAGCAATAGAAATCCGCGGACGAGATTAACGAGCCCACGTAGGTAGCCTCCTGATACTCGTCCCACTCGGTAATCTCACTGGGTTCTTCCACCTTATCTTTTGACACATAGATTTTTCCAGCACCCGAAGGATAGGCATGGAACTCGTCATAGAAATAATAGAACTTGTTGTCTGCGGCTTGTGCTATTCCACAAGAAAAAAATACTGCCAGACTTAACAGCGTCCACTTTGATAGAGTAATTAGTTTCATGTTTTTCTTTAAATTAATTGAATGTGATTAATAAATTGAGTTTCAAATGATTATTCTGCGTTTCTAACGTAACGTACAGATAGGTACTGATTGGTAGATTCCATACTCTGTCTGCATATCTCGTTTCTGTTATAAGCGAACTTTCTGAAGAAGAAATAACGCCCCGATTTCGACTCATCCTGCGTCGATGTCCAATAATAGCCAAAGGCACCTTTCTCCTTGCTGCCATCCACCAAGAAGCTCTGCGTGTGCAACGTCACATATCCTGCCAGCAGGAGTTCCAGGTATGTATCTCTGTCCTTTGTCTGTATCATACTCTGCGACACATTACCTCGCCAGTCGTTCTGCTGCGCCTCTTCTATGTTCATGCCCAACATACATTCCAACTGCTCCCAGTCCTCCTCCGTAGGCAAACGCCAACCATCCGGACAGGCTTTCAGTGCACCCTCCAATGTGTAATACATTCCATATTTGGGAACATCGCTATGCGAGAAATCTTCATAGTCGCCATATTGGTCCCATTCTTCAGGGTCAATGTATATACGGCACTCGTCATAAATACCAGTATCATATCTGTAGTTTTGTGCCATCCATTGTAGGTTACCATACTGAACCCATCTGTAGGTCTCGCCGTCTCTGGGGTCGGTATATATTCCTTGTGCCGTGGGTGCAGGCATCTCGGGAATGTCATTATTGCTGCACGAGCAGAGAACCACCGAGGCCAGTGTGCAGGCTGTTATAATAAAGTACTTCATCATTCTTGTTGAATATTATTTTTGTCGTTAGAATATGAACCCTATATCCGTCATAACCTTCTTGAAGATTCTCCATTTCTTCAGCACAACTGGATAATCGGCATACATTTGTTCTATTTGCTCATCTGTATAGGTAAGGGAGTAGGTGCAGTACATGGTCAGGTCCTTCTCCTTGGTCGGAGTGGCGCAGTGTCCCCATGTATTCTTCACATAATCCAGAAAGCCGTAGTATCTTACCACATGGCGCGCTTCTGTTATATCGTCGGTGGTGGTACGGTCGTAGTAATTCTCGGATACGGCATAGAACTCGTTAAAGGCCTCGCTCTTATTCATGGCCAGCTGTGGCAGGATGGCTGTCAGTATTCGGCTCACGAACTGCTGTTTCTGTGCATCTGTCTTCAGCTTCTTCAGCTGCGAGAAAGCCACTACTATGCAGCGCTGCCCTGTTGCGGCATAAGGATGCGAGGGAGCTGAGGTCGAACTGGTCCTGTAGTTAATCTGACCGCACAGATACCACGAATAAGGCATCAAACGTGCGCCTATGTGCGGCAGCACATACGTTTCAAGGAAATCCACTGCCAGCTCCTTGTCCTCTATTGTATTCAGGTTGGTATAGTCGTAGCTGTTGTTCGGATAAGCCGTCTGCCCTATTACATAATCCAGGGCCAGACGCTCTGTCCAGAATGTAGAGTCGCCGTTAATATCCAGTCCGTTGAACCTATGCTGCAGGGTATCGTTAAACAGCAGGAAGGCATTATGCCGTTGCTGGAAGCCCCTGCGAAGATTAGCCTCCTGACTGTCATCACCTTCCGAAGGTTCGAAGAAGCAGCTGGGGTCGTGAATCTCCAGATCCAGGTCGTAGGCATCACTGCACGATGTCCATGCAACGCCTACAAGTCCCAGCGTTAAAAGGGTCGAAAGTATATGTAACTTGTTCATCATCTTGTTCGTTTTTGCTATTGTTAGGGCTTGGTTGGAACTATCTCATAAGGGCGGTCCTGATTGCCGTTTCCTGGCATACCGGTATTGAACTCCAACACCTCGTATGGGATGTTAACGGTCCACGAGGGATCTTCCTCTCCCAGGGTATAGAGACGTGTTTCCAGGATATCTCCCGTATCATTGTCTCTATAGACCGTGTATGTATGCTGCAAGGATATCTTCTCGGGTTGTACTTGGCATACGCGATATCTTCTCAGGTCGAACCAGCGATGTCCCTCAACGGGGAACTCCCACCTACGTTCCATACGTATTCTGCTTATCAGGTCGCTTCCCGAGAGGGTTTCCACATTTCTCTCCGGAGCATCCTCGCGGTATCTCTTATTGGCAAGTGTCTTTAGTGCGTCCTGCGCCTCAGTTTCCTCTCCCATATAGGCTTTTGCCTCGGCCAGAGTAAGGTAGGCCTCTGCACTTCGCAGCCAGAAAAGGCTGGAGACGGGTGTGCGCTGCCCCGACGAACCATAGATATAGGTATCGTAGTACCATGATTTGTCTGTTATTGCAACGCCCGAAAGAGGTTCGCCGTGATTCTCGCGGATGCAGGCAATAAAGGGACCTGAGCGCCAGAACCACTGATTCTTGCGGGTGTCGTTTTCGTGGTAGGACTCATACAGATCAGTGCTGATACGCGAGCTCTGATAATAGTATGTTGTCATTCTTACAATATCACTTCCTCCCATCGAGAAGATGTTCTCGGGGTTGTCGGCACGCATAAACTTACTGCCAGACGTAACCACATTCTCCAGTGCAGGGTGTTCCTCTATTACCAGCTGCGCATAACGTGCGGCCTCTTCCCAGTTCTGCATGAACAGATAGACGCGTGACAGCAACAGCCTCACAGCCGTTACGTCTGCCCTATACAGTTTATGCTGCGAGGGGACCTGTGCCAGGCATTCCTCTGCCTCCTGCAGGTCTTTCAGTATGATATCATAACACTCTTGTACGGTATTACGGCTGAAGATTTTATCCTGTATCTCAGGAGTCAGCTTCATGGGAACACCCAGTTGTGTAGCAGCCTGCTCGGGGCTGTAGGGCTGACCATACACATTCAGCAGCCAGAAGTAGTAAAAGGCACGCAGGAACTTGGCCTCTCCCACCACCTTATTATAGCCACGTATCTCGTCAGGGGTGGTCTGTGGCAGTTTCTGTGCCGAAGCCACCACGTTGTTGGCTACATTTATGTATTTGTAGAAGAGCGTCCATTCTCTGTTTTCGCTGTAGAACGTCAGCCCGTTCTCTGTTGCACCCAGTCTGGCTTGCCATGTAGAGGGGCCGAACATATACTGGTGGCTCTCTGGCTCAACAGACTTATTACCGTCTCCCAGATTGTGCTCCTCCATCTCGTCGGCCAGCAGATGCAGGAACATACCCGGATTGCTGAAGAGCTTATATTGTTTAATGTAGTTGACGGGCAAATAGCAGTCGCCAATGAGCAGTTCATCCAGGTTCTTCCAGGACGTGATATAGTCCTTGTCCTGAGAGTATTCCTCCAGGAAACTGCAGCTGCACAGCATCAAAGCCATGCCGATAGTACGTATTATATTTCTTGCTTTCATATACTGACCTGTTAGATGTTAACATTCACTCCCAAGGTAAAGCTTGGTGTGTCTGAGAGTTGCACTTCCGTAAAACCTCCCTGTGTAGGAGTCTGTCCGCGCAGCTCCTTATTACAGAAGGTGTATATATTATAGGCACTCAGGGTGATAGCCAGACGCTGCATGCGCATTCTCTCTAACTGTTTCTTGCTGAACTCGTATGTCAAGTTCAGGTTCGAGAACTTCAGGTAGTTGGCGCTAACCACACGCACATCGCTGTAGTCATACATCGTCCAGGCATTGCTATGCAGCTTAGGACCATAATAGTTCGTATTCTCCGTCCAGGGCTTTGTATAGACATCCAGGTGAGGCGAGCCTCCGCAGATAATGGCTGGGATGTTCGTCCTCTCCTCGTCGCCGGGCTTCATCCATCGGTTCAGCAGGTCGCGGTTGGCATTCACCTCCGAACGGAAGACACGTCCCGAGCTGAATCCGTCAAACATACGGAAGAGTCTTGTCTTGGCTCCTGCGCTGTACAGGAAGGTCGCTCCCAACCTCCACTGCTTATAGGTAAAGGTGGTGTTAAAGCTACCCGTTATGCTGGGCTCTCTGCTGCCTGTGGGCGTCAGCACCGAGGTATAGAAGGTGTACTTGTCTGCCGTCTTCAACTCAGCCTGGCGTTCGTCCCAGATATCTATCAACGGACCACCGTCCACGGGGCTCAAGCCCATGAACCTGTAGGAATAGAATGTACCCACGGGCATTCCTTCCACAACGGCCTTTCCCGTCAGGAAGTCGTTCAGTTCATAGCTTTCTGCTCCCGGACGTGTCGTTACCTTATTATATATCTTCGACATGTTACCCGACAGGATCCAATAGAAATCCTTCGTCTTGATGGGAGTGGCGGTCAGGGTGATGTTAAATCCCTGATTGGTGATAACGCCAGAGTTCACCACATACGATGTAAATCCGTTCACCTCGCTAATAGTCTTGTTCATGAAGGCATCCGTGGTACGCTTGTGATAGTATTCCAGACCCAACTGGATGCGGTTATGCAGGAAGGCGGTTTCCAATCCTACGTTCGTGGAATGTGTCTTCTCCCACTTCAGATCGGGGTTGGCAAAGTTCGATACGGTAGAGGTGAACTCGTTATAGAAACCGTCATAGCTTCCTTTTCTGATGATAAGCTCAGAGGCTTGGTCGTCCAGCATGTTACCCTGCTCACCATAAGAGGCTTTCAGAGTGAGCATATCCAGCCAGTCGGCCTTTATATCAAGGATATCTGCCAGATTGGCATTTCCCGAAACAGACCAGATGGGCAGCAGTTTCTCGTTACTGCGACTACCGAACTTATTGGAACCGTCATAACGTCCGTTCATGTTCACCGAGAAGAGGTTCTTGTAGCCATAGGTCAGCGTCGTATAGGCAGAGACCATATTGGTCTTGGCGCTTGTTATCACAGGCACATTGCCCTGCATCCATGCCCAGTAGTTGGTATAGGAGGTCGGAACGTTCGTAGCGAACGACATGCCGCGGTCCTTGAAGTAGCAACGTTGTCTGTAACGGTCACCGTCTGTTTTGTTGGAACTTGCCTCGAAGCCCAACGCCACATTGATGTTGTGTTTTCTGCCGGCATCCAGGTACTTGTTGTAGTTACCCTGCAGACGCGCCGTCCAGCCCTTCTGGCTGGTATGCTGCCTGCTCAGCTCGCCGCCATAGGGGCAGTACGAGTTGCTTTTGGGTGTCTCGTCCACCGTCCCTCGCAGGGCATAGATATAGTAGCTGTCCTCGCCATGCCACTCGTCGATTTTCGAGTTGGATACATTGGCAGAGAAGATGGCATTGAAGAACAGATCCTCTATGGGCTTATAGCGCAGGTTCAATGTCGTGATAACGGTGTTACTGCTTTGTTCCGTACTGCTGTTGTCCAACTCCTTCAGGATGCTGTAAGGATAGTTGCCGTACAGGTCGTTGCCCGTGTTGTACTTCAGATAGGTGAAGTACGAGCCGTCTGCATTACGTGCCGGAATGATACGATTGGTGTTATAGGCATAGTCTATCACATTCAGGTCGCTGGCAGCATAGTCTCTGCTGCTGATGTTGCCATTGATGTTCAGCTCCGCCTTCAGCTTGCTGCTGATGTCGTAGTTGATCTTTGCCATCGCGGTGTAGCGGTTGTTATGGGCGCCACGCACCACATCATCCTGCTGGGTAACGCCCAGCGAGGTGTAGTACCTCACCTTATCGCTGCCGCCCGACACACTTACGGAGTGGTCCTGCGAGAAGCTGTTCCTGCACAGCAGGCTGAACCAGTCGGTATTCTCCGTCTTCATCTTCTCTATGGCAGTATTGAACTCCTGTCTTGTTATCTCGCCTGCATAGAGCTGGCGCAAGGCTTCCTCATATCCCACCTTCGACATGTTGCTGGGATAGGCATAGTGCTCCTCTGCCAGAAACTGCGAGAACTGCACACGCTCAGCCGAGTTCATCAGGTTAATTTTCCCGTCGCTATAGTAAGGGCGCTTTCTCAGTGTCAGCTGTCCCGAATAGTTCACCGTCGGCTTACCCTCGCGTCCGCTTTTCGTTGTCACTACTATCACGCCGTTGGCAGCCCTTGTACCATACAGGGCTGTGGCAGCTGCATCCTTCAGCACGTCTATACGCTGTATATCCTGCGGATTGATGCCCGCTATGGCATTACCTATACGGTTCACGTAGTCAGGGTCGTTCAGCACGTCGGGCGACAGATCCACAGGGTCCGTCAGTATGATGCCGTCCAACACCCACAGCGGTTCGCGGTTACCTATCAGGGTGCTCGTACCCCTTACACGCAGTCGGGGGGTAGCATTTATCTCACTGCTGTTGTTGGTAAGCACCAGGTCGGGGATACGACCTTCCAGCATCTTATCCACGCTCGAGATGCCCGGAATCTCAATATCCTTCATGTCAACAGACGTAACGGAGCTTGTCAGATTCCTTCGGTCCAACTGCTGGTAACCCGTTATCACCACGTCCTTCATCAGTTTCACGTCATCCTGCATGACCCACTTTACTTTCTGCCCTGCCTTCACCTTCTGCACGATAGGCTTCATGCCCACATACGTCAGCATCAGGGTAGCGCCCTCTGTGGGCACCTTCACACGGAAGTTACCGTCAGTGTCGGTAACTGCATTAATAGTGTTTCCTTTGTCGCGGATGTGCGCCCCAATCAATGGTTCGCCAGCCTCATCCACCACAGTGCCTATCACCTCCTGTCCGTAGGCAACTACCCACGACATCAGCACCAGAAGTGCAAGCGTTAAGAATCTTTTTCCTTCTATCATTATATGTTATTTGAGTTTATAAGTTCTTGAGTTTACTGTTTACCGTTTACTGTTTACTGTTTATTGTTTATTGTTTATTGTTTATTGGCCGCATCGAAATCTCGTAATATCGTAAAAATTGCGGCCAATTTTATAATTTTTGAATTTTGAAGGCTGCGATTGAGCGAGAGCAATGATAAACTTGTTTAAGCATTGCCGAGCGTGAGCAGGCTCGACCGCAGGTCAATTTTGAATTTTGAATTTTGAATTTTGAATTTAACATTTTTCTCATGGGAGAAAAATGTTACTCCCGCTGCCATTCCCATCACTATATGGGCCGCCTCTACCAGCTGATGCGGATATAGGGCAACACCTGCTGCCCATATCAGCGTTATGATGCCAAAGGGCGTTCCTACCTTATCCCTCCATCGCCAACACAAGGCAGGTATCGGGTTAAAGGGGATAATCAGCCAGTTCCATTCTGTGCAGGGCAAGTCCGAGAATAGCAGCAGGTAAGTAAGGAATATACCTGCCGTTGTCTGTGCCACCATCAGCGCCCCATACAGATATTTGTTACGTAGGAAAACATTTCCTACCGCAAGCGCCAGTATCAGCACGCCCGCAACGAGGGGAGAGAACGGAGTCTGCGTTCTATTCTCTTTCGTTTGAAATAGGAAATGAGGTTCCTTCTCCATAAGGGGTTTCCCGTATGCCGTAGCCTTCGACAACACATCAACCAGCTGAGTTGGCACCACCACCTTACCTACCACATCCGATTCCGTGTCATACGCCTCTCCGCCCACTATGGTGCTGAAGACGAACCTATGCCAGCGGTTTTCCATCGCTCCGCAGGCAATCTCTTTTCTGGATTTCTCGCGCACCTCGTCACCCCATGGTGCAAAAGTGATATTACCATCTGTGGCCTGTATCAACCATTGCAGGACAGACAAGGCACAGCCATGGCGCAGGAAGTCGTAAGGCACATCGTGCATCCTCACCCCCTCGTCCAATATCTGCCACAGATGCTGCTTCACCTCTATGGGCAGGTTCAGCTTGTATTCCGCCACGCTCCTACCCTCTTCCTTGTAGCTATCCACAAAGGTTTCTGTAGGAATCATCCTCACTCCCATCCTCAGTTGCCCGGAAAGGTACTTAAGGGCATGGCTGCTGGCATCTTCCGCCTCATAGCTAAAGACATAGTCCATCTTGTATGCAGGGCATTGCATACGCAGGCTGGCATGCCCCAGTACGGTATATAACTCATCACCGGGCGAAGCAATCACCACGCTCGCCTCCACAAAATCCTCCGGTAAATTATCTAACGATACCGTTGCTGCATGACCATATAGTGGCAGAAACAGCAATAAAAGCAGTTTCTTTCTTATAAAATTCATTAAGGATGTGAATATAGTTTCAGCAAAGTTACTGCTTTATTCCTCAACAACACACACATGCCCCGGAAAAGCCCCCATCTCCCTGCCATTAATTGACATTTATCAACTCACCAAGCGCAATCCGCAGCGTCTTGCGCCCTTTTCCGCCACTTCCCATAACATTTTGACAGGGTACAATATCTAGCGAAATTTAGATTCTATCTGATTATTTTAGCTTCACCATTAAAAGTAGATATCTCCGCAGCCAGTGTGTTAAGGTTATGAAAGCGACTGTAGTCACTGTCAGAAGGTACATGGCCCACATCACCCATTGTATCGAGATCCCAAGGAGCCAATATGAGCAACGAGCCGCTTACACAGGCCTCAAAGCGCTTTTTCTCGGGTTTCCAATATTGGCCTATCGGCGTCGCCTGCAGATGTATCAGCGGATAGCCTCGTTCTATGCACTCATTTTTCATCTGCTGCTCACCACGTGATATACCTGGTGTAACGATAACTGTACCACCTTCCATAATAGCATGTTCCCAAACGCTTCGCTCATGATCGTAGTCGTCTGTTTCCTCGTATGGACTACCTGTGACGGGATGCTTACGATGGCACATCACCTGCACCTTACGAGGCCATCTCAGAAGGAACAGGTTACCAAATGCGCCATAACTGCGACCGTCTATCTGTACACGCAAACATCTGCGCAAGTAATCGGGCAGAAGTCGTCTCAACAGAGCACGCCTCGGATTATCATGCACATAAGCTATCATCGCTTGACGGTGACGCTCATCAAGGCACACAGTGTCGTCGTAGTTGTCATCGAAGAGCGGACGCTGTTGGCGGCCCACGAAGGTATAGTATTCCTGACGCTGTTTCTTAGACATGCCGCGTATCAGATCGCCCTCATTATCGTAAGAGGCAGCCTTCTCGCGCAGCCAGGCAGGTGCACCATCGCTCCTACAATCAACCGAAATCGGACGAATTGTAGAGGACGGAAGCCCCTGTTGCCGCTGCCAGCTACTGGTACAGAAAGCCTTGAATGCCTGAATGATATCCCCCAAGCTCCACTGCATGGGCTCTAACACTTCGATAACACCATGGAAATGGTCGGGCATGCATACACATGCATGTACCACCACTTTATTGCCATGAGTATGTGAACGAACGGGTATCTGTAACCAAGCCTCCCGCACCACCTCACCAAGAGGGGTAAGAACAAGGGGGACAACGGGAGCTATGCGACCGTTCCCATCTTTGTGACCGTTCTCGGCTTTGTGAGCGTTCTCGGCTTTGTGAGCGTTCTCGGTCGCAAAGGTCGTAAAATAAGAGAGCAACTGTTCACGGCCACTCACCACAAGGGTGATGAGATAAGTGCCGCGACCGCAGTAATCATGACCAGCATTGCGTGGACGATAGGACAATGGTTCTTTTCTTTTCATCAGTTTTTTTTAGCCCGCAAATTTACAAAGAAGTCCCGAAAACATCACCACTGCAATATGATTTTTCTCATTTTCAAGCACTCTATCAATGCGTTTCATTGACACTGCAAAGGTACGACATCGGGAAGGGGGTTAATACGTTTATCCTTAGACATCCTTAGACAAAGCTACGCAAACTGATTCTTTTCTACGGTTCTCCCAGGTATTCTATGATTAGGGAGACATCCTTTGGAGTAAAGAACTTGGAGTGAGGCGGCATGCCGCAGTCCTGCAGCGCCTTGGTTAGCGTCTTGTTGCAACGTATCCAGTAGTTGAGGTTACTCAATGCTCCACTGGCTGTGGCAGCATTGGGGAAATATAGGAGGGCAAGTTCCGATTTGCCGTATTGTTGAATCTTGAACATAATCAAGTTGTTTTTGAGTAAAAAGTAAGTTAAAAAAAAATATTTTCCAAGTTGATTTCCACTGCTGTTCAAACAAGAAATCCAGGATATCTATCTTGCGATGTTTGATGTCTGAGGCAAGTTGATGGAGTCCGAACAGACAATGGGAGGATGTGCCCTTGGGGTTGCCGTTGCACTTGGGATATTGAATGACTTTCCCCGATTTGCCATGCTATTTCCTTTTACACCCCTCTTACTATAGCCCCACCCCTCTTTATAGAGAGGGGGGTGGGGCATATATAGAGAGGGGGTTAAGAAGGAATAAGCATGGCTACAATACGGCCGTTCCTGTCCATCGTTGTCTGTGCCACACGCCGGTCCATTGCAGGACGGAACATATTGTCAAAATATTTCGGTCCTCCGGATGCAAGGAAAACCTTACTACATTTCTCAGAGTCGGTAACACTGGAGAGGTCTGCCCCGACGAAGCCCCTATCCTACCCGACGGCTTCGAACAGACCCTGCGAGATTTGATTATACCTAAATAGAAGAGAAGCGCAAAATAAATCCGAAAACATTTGGAGGATAATAAAAGAGTTTACACCTTTACACCGATAAATGATACGATTGGATGATTTAAACGTAAACGGAAGTTAACAGATTAGATGAAACGATGTCATACAAAAGACACAAAGAACCTCGATGCCATAAAGGCAATGAGACGAGGAAACAGAGAGGCAGAGATGGAACTTCTAGGCCCCGGCTTCCATTCGCATGACCGCCAGCATAAATCCAAGAAAACCTATACAAGGAAAACAAAACACAAAATGTTCTAACGTCATTTACGATAGCTCTACATAAAATCTATGGCGTTTTACACCCCAAATCTATGCCACAATCATTTCTTGTCCTAATGTATGGACACGATCCATTATTTCCTGTTCGCGCTCCTTTGACGGTTTCTTGAATCCATTAATATAATTGCGTAACAGGGTCGGATTCATTCCCATCGAACGCGCAAATTCGGCAACATTAATCTCCTTGTGGGTAAGAAAGAAACGCTGGAAGGCACTTGGTTCTGCATCCTCGTATCCAAAACTTTCAAAACTGACATCCTCATCTATAACAAATGACGACATTAAGACCTACGACACTGCCGAAATAGATTTAAAATTAACATATAAGATAAGTGTATATGCATCAAAGCCTGGCTATCAAGACTCCGAGATTGCGACAGCAACTCTTTGTTGGATAGAACAAGAACCTTATACTGAAGGAAAAACTGACGAAGATGGCGTAATGGAAGTAAAGACTAAACCAATGATGATACAAACAGAAAACGGCATTATCAGTATTCTTGGTATTGGCAACGGGATAGAAACACAAGTTTATGACAATAAAGGAATGATGAGAGGATCTGTCATCAGCATTGACAACCAAGCAATCATCAATACAAATCTTACTACTGGTGATATTGCTATAATAAAGGTTAGAGAAAAGCATATTAAAGTCGTAATAAAATAAAAAGACAAAACCACAGACTTTAGATATGATAAACTTGGAATTTTGCGACTCCAAATTTATCATATCTATTTCAACAGAACTGACAAGAGTCGGACAAAGATTTGTAACATTCGTTTAAAAAAATGCAGCAAAAGAAAATTATTCGTTAGAAAAAGTGTATATTTGCTTACATCGCTAAAAGTACCAGCAACTTTATAGGCATAAAGTTTGCTACCTCTGCATTATTCACTTATTCACCAAATTAGGCTTCCGAATTCTTTGTGAAGTACAGAACAAAATCAAGACTACTCAATGCATTCTGAGGGGCGTTTTTACCAAAAGTAGGGGCTAAAAATCGTAAAAATCATCCAAAATACTACCCGAAAATGTTTGGCAACGCGGAAATCCCAATATATTGCGATTTTTAGGCTTTTTATAATAGAAGAGGCTGGGAATTGGGGCAAAAATCGCAATATATTGGGATTTTTGGCAAGTAGAGGGAGCGTTTTCTTTGTATTCCGCTCGCTTAATCGTAACATTGAGACTAGGTCTCGAAATCACTCACGCTCTGAAATAAAAATAAATTAGGATTTATTTTGTATTTCCCTCGCTTAACCGTAACTTTGTACCTAAAATGATACGACAAGCCCAATATAAGATAGATTATAGAGTTGACGTAAGGTAAAGAAGAAATGACAGCAAAGCAGATAATAATCATATTTCTCGTAGCCATTAACGTGGCCACCTTCTTTTTGTATGGCATTGATAAGTGGAAGGCTAAACGTTACAAATGGAGAATCCCGGAGGCTACGCTATTGGGATTAGCTGTCATTGGCGGAAGCATCGGGGCTTGGTTGGGTATGAATGTATGGCACCACAAGACTCAGCACAAAAAGTTCAAGTATGGACTTCCTTTGATTCTGATAGTTCAAATTGCTCTCGTTCTGCTGACATCATGCAGGACCAAGCAGACTGTTGAACTATCAGCACCCATTCAAGGACACAAATACGAGCCAGAGCATTCGCCAAATGTTTTCATTGTCATGTACGATGAGAAGATTGGCAAAGAACCACTACAGAAAGCCATCAAGGAATACAAATGCGAGATTGTATATGATTATAATATCATTCATGGAATGGCTCTGAAGAAGCCTGAAAACAAAACACTTGAAGAGACTATGCAATATTTCAGGGGAGTTAAGGGCGTAACAACGGTAGAGTACGACCACATCACCCGACTCACAGACCCAGTAAAACCAAGATTAGAAATAAAATGAGACTAACCTAACTGAATAATATGACTAAGGAACAATTTAATGAACTGCTGCGCAGTCAGCAAGGTGAACTAAATGCTGTTCTTGTATATCAGCGTCTGGCAAAAATAGTGAAGACAGAGAAAGAGCGTGAGGCATTCCTTCTGCTCTCCCGAGAGGAAGGAAGACATGCCAGTGTTTTCCATAGCTACACAAAAGAGGTGCTGAAGCCAAAGAAAACAATGGCCCGCATCATTCCTTTGCTGTATTACATCATGGGAAAGAAGCGCCTCTACAAGTTGATAGCCAAAGGAGAATATGATGCTGCCATTGGCTATGAACATCTGATAAAGGACTTCCCTGAGGTGGAGAGTGTCAAGAACGACGAGAAACGACATGGAGATATCGTTTCCGGCCTTCTTGATTAGAATATATACAAACACAATAAAGAGTAAGAACCCAACGACCCGTTGAAGTGATATTATAGAGTTGTCGTAAGGTAAAGAAGAAATGAGACTGACCTACATATTCCATAGTGGTTTTGTGCTTGAAGCAGAGCATTCCATCCTGGTATTCGATTACTGGTTGGATCCAAGCGACGTGATGGAATCTGTTCTTCAGAGCAAGAAACCTATCTATGTATTATCTAGCCACTTTCACGAAGACCACTTCACAAGAGAAATCTTCGAATGGAAGAAGCGTAAGGAGAATATCACGTATATCCTGAGCAAGGATATTCTCAGGCATAGGAGAGCCAGCAAGGAAGAAGCCGATGCTTGGTTAGCCAAAGGAGCCTCATGGTCGGACGGGATGGTTTCCGTTAAGGCATTAGGCAGCACAGACAGCGGGGTATCGTGGATAGTTGAGACGGAAGGCAAGCGTATCTTCCACGCAGGTGACCTGAACAACTGGTATGCGAGATTCCTGAATGAAGCTGTGCCTGGAAAAACCATCTACAGCGAGGAGTTTGAAGAGGACATTGACCCGATAGCCCACGAAAAGCAGTACCTGGGCGAACTGAAGGATATCCGCAAGGAGGCAGAGAGCTTCGACCTGGTGATGTTCCCGATAGACGGACGAATCGGCAACGGCTATACGCTTGGCGGACGGCAGTTCATAGAACGGTTCAAGGTTGGCATGTTTGTTCCCATGCACTTCGTGGCTAGCGGCTTCGCGTCCTCATGGCGCATGAAAGAATTCACAGACGAAAAGAACATTCCCTTCTGGGAGATAACCAAAGAGGGAGAGACTATCGAATTGATAGATGAGAGATGATAAGGGAAAGGGTAAAATTCCTATATGTTGAGATTTTCACCAAGCGAAGGCGTGCTCGTCTGACATCCATTTCCCTTGGGCAGAGAGGACTTGCTCTATCACGTCGCGGACACATCCGTAACCTCCGCAAAGGGGACTGACATAGGTGCAGGTGTTGCGAATATCGAGGGCGGCATCAGCTGGGCAACAAGGAAGACCACAACGGCTGAGAATCTCGTAATCGGGGATGTCGTCGCCCATGTAAAGAACCTCCTCGTCCTTCAGTCCGTACTTATCGAGAAACTGCTGATAAGTGTCTATCTTTCGCGCACATCCGGTGTAAACATCCTCTAATCCCAAGCTTTCATAACGTCTTCTAACCGAGGAAACTATGGCACCTGTTATGATGGCAACCTTTAAGCCACTTTTAACAGCCAACTGCAGGGCATATGAGTCCTTGACATTGGCCGTTCGCTGGGGCATTCCATCGGGTTGCATGCTAACGGTCTGAAGGCTAAGCACGCCATCCACATCGAAGGCAACAGCCTTAATCTTGCTGAGATCGTAGTTTATCATGGTGAATACTTTTGCTGATTATCTGATAAAGTTGCTTTAGGTCTTCACGCTCCAAGAGGGCGAGCTGAGCTTCCATCACTCCCTGATTCCAACGGACGGCAGGACCCGTCTGAGCCTGAGCGGGAGAGAGGCTGTGAACCTTGCGGGCAGTCTCGTCGATAATGGGAAGCATGACATCGAAGGGAATATCATGCTGGGACAACAACTCCTCTGTAATGCAAAACATGTGATTGGTGAAGTTGTTGCAGAAGACAGCTGCCAGATGCAGGTAACGACGACGCTCAGAATCCATGCGGATGACCCTGTCGCTAAGTTGATTTGCCACCTCGAGAAGGAGCTCTTCCCCACCCTCGCTCTCGACGAAAAGGGGAACGGAACGCATATCGACAGGGCGACCCTTGGTAAAGGTCTGCAGAGGATACAAAACACCCCGGCGACGCTGAGGCAGCACACTCATGGGCACACTGCCAGCCGTATGAACCACCAGCCCTGGGACATCGCCTATCTGCTCTGCCACGCTTGCTATGGCACTATCCGTAACAGCTATGACATACAGATCGGCATCTTGAGGGATAGGCATAGTACGGCTGCGCCCGCCAACACGGACCACCCGATGGCCTGCCTGCTCTAACGCCAAGCCCAAATGAGAGGCTACGTTGCCGCTGCCTATCAGTACTGTGCTATATGAACACGCTCCCACTTCAGTTTCTCTTCGTTCTGAGGTTTACGTTCCATGCCCTTATGACCGACTGCTACGATGCAGACTACACCTTTCTCCTCGGGGATATTCAGCAGGGAGCAAACGATAGAGGCTGCATTACGCTCGTCGGCTGTATAACGCTCGCGAACCTGAATCCAGCAAGCGCCCAACCCTAAGTCCTCGGCCTGCAGCAGAATATGGGTGGCGGCTACGGAGGCATCCTCGATCCACACATCGCTGACGGCAGGATCTGCCAGAACGACAATGGCCAAAGGAGCCTCGGCCAGGAAGTCGGCACCCTGTGCCTTGCACTGACTGAGAGCCTGCAACATCTGAGGGTCTTCGACGACAACAAACTCGTAGCTGTGGGTGCCCTTGCTGCTGGGCGAGATAAGTCCGGCACGCAACAGGAGGCGAACAGCCTCGGGATCTAATTTCTCGGGGGTAAACTTGCGAATGGAACGGCGTTTACCTATCAATTCACTGAAACTTTCCATGTCAAAAATCTTATTTTTGGGCAAATTTACAAAATTTGTTGTAAAAAATATGGCTATGAATATACAAAAATGGCCTATTCATACGTTATTAATTTAATGAAACATCTATACATTATTATATTTACGTGCTTCCTGTTCACGATAGGAGCATTTGCTCAGGAGCAGGAAACAGACACTGCCCGCGTTCACCTGAAGGGACGAGTTATTGACGACAAGCAAGAACCCGTCTCGATGTGTATCATCAGAATAGAAGGTCAAGCTACTGCCACAACAGCCAACCTGCAGGGACAATACAACATCTCCTTCCATACAGCCGACAGCGTCGTTGTTACGTACAGCATGATAGGATTCACAACACGACGCAGGGTCCTGAAGAAGCCAAAGGGTAACCTGACGCTGAACATCACGCTGCACGAGAATGGCCAACTGCTGGGCGAGGTGACGGTCTCTGACACCAAACGCGAGATGACGACCACACAGTCGCTGAACAAGAAGGAACTGAAGCGTCTGCCCAGCACCACCGGTAATGCCGTAGAGGAACTGGTAGCGACACAGGCAGGTGTGAGCACCCACAACGAGCTGAGCAGCCAATACAACGTGAGAGGCGGTTCGTTCGACGAGAACTGCGTCTATATCAACGGCGTGGAGGTTTACCGCCCCCTGTTGATCAGCAGCGGCCAGCAGGAAGGTCTGTCCATCATCAACAGCGACATGGTGGAGAAAATCAACTTCAGCGCAGGCGGCTTCGAAGCCAAATACGGGGATAAGATGAGCAGCGTGCTGGACATCACCTATGCCCGCCCCACCAAATTAGAAGGAAGCGTTCAGGCCAGCCTCCTTGGCGTAAATGCGTATGCAGGATATGGCAACAACAAGTTCTCCTTCAGCAACGGAATGCGCTACAAGACCAACCAGTATATGCTGGGCGGACTGGAGACCAAAGGCGAATACAAACCCAACTTCATAGACTATCAGGCCTACCTGAGCTGGATGCCCTCGAAGGCGTGGACCATTGACGCCATTGGTTACATCAGCCGAAACGACTATAACTTTATCCCCAAGGACCGCGAGACGAACTTCGGTACACTGGATAACGTAAGAAGCTTTAAGGTTTATTTCGACGGCAAAGAGGCAGACCGCTTCAATACCTTCTTCGGAACAATGAAGGTGACAAGGAAACTGAATGAGAAACAAGCCTTGGGACTATCCTTCACAGGCTTCAGCACCCGCGAGCGTGTGACCTATGACATCCAGGGACAATATTGGCTGAACGAGACTAACACAGACGACCAACTGGGCGTAGGAACCTATATGGAGCATGCACGCAATACGCTGAAGAGTAGTTCCGTGACCCTGAAAGGTACCTACGATGCGCAGTTCAAGAACCACAAACTGCAGGCTGGACTAAGCTGGCGCCACGAGAGTATCAAGGAGAATACCCGCGAATGGGAGTATCGCGACAGTAGCGGATACAGCATCCCGCATACAGGAAACAATCTGGAGATTATCTACAACCTGAAGAGCATCAACAACATCAGCTCAAACCACATGGAGTTCTATGCCCAAGACACTTACAGGACAGAAAGCAAAGTGGGCATACTAAGTGTGAACTACGGTGCACGTTTAAGCTATTGGAACTGGAACAAGGAATGGCTCTTCAGTCCACGCGTATGCCTGGGATTCGTTCCTGCTGCCAACGACAACTTTACCTTCCGTCTGGCTATGGGTCTCTACTACCAGCGCCCCTTCTACAAGGAACTGCGTGACACCATCACCACCAACGGCAACACCATCGTTGAGCTGAACAGGGATATCAAGTCGCAGCGCTCGTTCCAGGTGGTGACAGGCATGGAGTACAAGTTCAAGCTGAGGGAACGCCTCTTCAAGTTCACCACAGAGCTATACTACAAGGCACAGAGCAACCTGAACCCTTACAACGTGGACAACGTGAAGATTGTTTATTACGGAAACAACTGTGCCAGCGGTTATGTAGTGGGAGTGGATTTCAA
This sequence comes from Prevotellaceae bacterium UBA7028, assembly GCA_002494215.1. The sequence goes on along the minus strand of DLBF01000099.1, from coordinate 8,517 downwards.
GCTGTACGGAGAATTCATCCCCGGCACAGACTCGTGGATAAGCCTGGGACTGATGAAGGCATCGATGAACCTGAACGGCAAGAAAATTCCGCAGCCTACAGACCAACGATACAACATCAACTTCTTCTTCAGCGACTACTTCCCCGGCAGCACCAAGTGGAAGATGAACCTGAAGGGAACCTTTGCCGATGGTCTGCCCTTTGGCCCTCCACACACGGGACTGGAGAAGAACGTTTTCCGCGCCACCGCGTACAAGCGTGTGGATGTGGGTATGAACTACCGCCTTGTTGACAATGAGGACCGTCACATGCGCCGCAATATCGTAAGGAATGTGTGGCTGGGACTGGACTGCCTGAATATCTTCGGTTTCAACAACGTAAGCGGATACTATTGGGTAACAGACGTTACCAACCACCAGTATGCCGTACCCAATTACCTGACAGGAAGAATGATTAATGCACGCGTTCAGGTGGAATTCTGAAAAAGTGCACACAAATCTTTGCTGCACGCCAAAAAAGATATATCTTTGTGGGGAAATAACTAAAACAACAACATTATAAACTATTACAGAAATGAAAATTTCACGCATTGAGCATTTAGGAATTGCAGTACAGAGCATCGACGAGGTACTGCCCTACTTCCAGGACGTGCTGGGCCTGGAGGTTTACAAAACAGAAGTCGTAGAAGACCAGAAGGTAAAGACCGCCTTCCTGAAGGTTGGCGAGGTTAAGCTGGAACTGTTGGAGCCCACCTGCCCCGAGAGCACCGTTCAGAAGTTCCTGGACAATGGCGGTCGTGGCATCCATCATGTTGCCTTCAAGGTGGAGGACGGTGTTTCTGAAGCACTGGCCATGTGCGACGGGAAGGGTATCCGCCTGATTGACAAGGCTCCCCGCAAGGGAGCAGACGGTTTGCACATCGCATTCCTTCACCCCAAGAGCACCTGCGGCATCCTGACCGAGCTGTGCGAAGAATAAAGTGTCACAAACACATAGTCAAACAAAAAAAACCTCCTGCAGGAATGCAAGAGGTTTTTTTATAGTTCCGTAAAGTATGATTACTGAGCAGGAGCGGCTGGAGCATGAAGCTGCTGTGCCTTCTGGGCAGCCTTCTCCATCTTGACCTTAGCCTTCTCTGCCTTCTTGGCAGCCTTCAGGGAAGCCTTCTCAGTCTTGATGGCCTGATCAACAATCTTCTTCTTTCCCTTAAGGTCCTTCAGTTCAACCTTCTTCTTTTCCAACTCCACATTCAGATTCACGTCTGAGGGGTTGGCCTTTACCTTAGCCTTAAGAGCCTTCAACTCGTGGTTAACGATAGTGATGTCACTCTTATACTGAGCACTCAATGCCTTGTTCTTGACCATGTCTTCACTCTGGGCACTGCATACAACTGGCATGCTGAGCATTGCCAGGATCAAAGCAAACTTGAAACCTTTCTTCATAAGACTTAGATTTTTTAATTTGTGCACTAAATTAGTTTATTTAAGATCTCTTATATCGGCTATTAAGCCATTAAGCTATTAAGCTATAGTTTATTGTTCTCAGGAAATACCACTTTGGGCGAGAAAGACTTAGCTTCCTCGAAATCCATCAGTGCATACGAGATAATGATTACCGTATCTCCCACCTGCACCTTTCTGGCAGCAGCACCATTCAGGCAGATACAGCCCGAGCCGCGCTCGCCTTTAATAATATACGTCTCGAAACGCTCTCCGTTATTATTATCCACCACCTGCACCTTCTCTCCAGCAATCATCCCGGCAGCATCCATCAAATCCTCATCAATGGTTATGCTACCCATGTAATTAAGGTTTGCCTCGGTGACTGTTACACAGTGCAGTTTAGATTTTAATACTTCTATCATCATAATGCTTTACTTGTATCGAATATGGTCTATCAAGCGTATTGGCTTAGACCCGCAAAATACTGTAATACATCCAACAATACTGTCTGCCTCGTCCCATGAGCTGACATCAGCCAGCGTGTCTCCATCTACAATGCTGAAATACTGTACCTCCAGGCCGTCTATGGCATTGATAGTATCAACCACATAGTCGTGTGTCTGCTGTACGGTACCGCCCAAAGAGAGGCTCTCCTTCATCACCCTGTAGATATTGGCAGCCAGCACGCGCTCGTCGGCAGAAAGCAAGGTGTTACGGCTGCTGCGAGCCAAACCGCTCTCCTCGCGAATAACAGGACAAGGAATAATCTCTAACTTAAAGCCCAAATCTGCCACCATGCGTCTGATAACGGCAATCTGCTGGTAATCCTTCTCGCCGAAATAGCCACGATCGGGATTAGTATAAGAGAACAACTTGCTAACAATCTGGCATACTCCGTTAAAGTGCCCCGGACGCATAGCACCCTCCATAACACTGTCTGTGGGAGGATAGCTGAAGGTACGTGTGTCGGGCTCGGGATAAATCTCCTCGACAGAAGGAGCGAAAACTATCTGGGCACCACACTGCTCCAGAAGCTGGCAGTCGGCCTCTAATGTCCTGGGATATCTCTCCAAATCCGACTTATCATTAAACTGTGTAGGGTTCAGGAAAATACTTACCACTGTGACGTCATTCTCACTGACACTACGCCTAACAAGCGAAGCATGTCCTTCGTGCAAAGCACCCATTGTGGGTACAAGGCCAATGGTATGACCTTTTTGGCGTTCTGCTTGCAGCTGTGACTGCAATTCTGATATTTTATGAATAATCAACATCTGTTTCTCTTTCAAAATTCATGCAAAATAACGCAGAAAAATGCAAATGGAGAAACATTTTGCATAAAATATTCCTAAAATAAGCAAATTAGCACGTGTGTATCGCTTTTAAACCATTCTTTTTTCGTATCTTTGCATCTGATAAAGTTCAACAACAATGACTAAAGCAAAGAAAATCCTTTTTATTACACAGGAAATTGCACCTTACGTGCCAGATTCGCCAATGACCAAGATAGGCAGAGAGTTACCTCAGGCAATCCAGGAGAAGAGTCGTGAAATCAGGACTTTTATGCCTAAGTGGGGCATCATTAACGAGCGTAGGAATCAGTTGCACGAAGTCATTAGACTTAGTGGAATGAACTTAATCATAGACGAGACGGATCACCCCCTGATCATTAAGGTTGCCAGCATCACATCCTCACGTATGCAGGTTTACTTTATCGACAACGACGACTACTTTGGCAAACGAGGTATGTCGAGGGATGAGCAGAAAGCGGAGTATCCCGACAATGCCGAACGAGCTGTGTTCTATGCCCGTGGCGTTCTAGAGACTGTAAAGAAGCTGCGCTGGACTCCCGAGATCATCCACTGCCAGGGTTGGATGAGCAGCATCATACCCTATTACATCAAGACTGCCTATGCCGACGAGCCTTCGTTCCGTGACTGCCGCACCATCTTCACCCCATCAGAAGAGAATCTGACAGCTCCCCTGCCAGAGAATTTTGACGGCATCATCAAATTCAGAAATACAAAAAAGGAAGATTGGGAGAGCCTAAACACCACCAACAATACACAGTTGTTGAATATGATTGGAATGAAGTATGCCGATGGTGTGAGCCTTATCAAACCCGATCCATCGTTCCGTGAATTTATCAAACAACACGACATTACTTATCTGGCAGCGCAGAAGCCTGAGAACTTCGCAACTGCCTACTCTAACTTCTACGACAAAATATGGAGTGTCGGCAAAGAAGACAACGACAACGCTGAAGACGACGATTAGAACAAGCTTTTTTTATGAGACATTATTTAGCACTTCTGCTATTACCTATATTATTTGTCAGTTGTACAGAGTCCACAGAATCTATTGGACTGTTTCCTGATGCTGACGGCATTGCAAACTCGTATGCATTGCACGATGTGTATACAAGATCCATTCTGTTGGATTCTGTGTTATACAAAAATACCTACAACTATTTGGGAAGCATAAAGGACCCTGAGACAAATGTAGATATCAAGGCAAGCTTTGCTGCACAGTTCCACACATTCGAGAACTTCCAGTTCCCCAAGAGGGACTTGCTTTTCCCCGATTGCGTAAACCACGCAGAGCAGCCTGTTGAATGCGACTCTATAGAGTTGCGCATCTTCTGCAAGGGATATTACGGCGACCCTAACAACCCTATGAAGTTGGAGGTCTATCCATTAAGCTTTGACAAAATCATCGAGGAGGATAGTTTGTTCTACGCAAATACAGACCTGAAGCAGTATGTAGATGCAGGCACAGCACCTATCGCTACGAAGGTGTTTACGGCTATCGACTACACCGTATCCGAGAGTGTTAGAGAGGGCGACAACTATACCAACAACATACGTATTGTCCTGCCCAAGGAATACGGAACAGAGTTGCTGAACAAATACTACGAGCACCCCGAGTACTACAAGAATTCGTACAACTTTATCCGTAAGGCATGCCCAGGTTTCTACTTCGAGATAAAGAGCGGAACAGGAACAATGATGCAAGTTGAGGTCAGCACACTGAACCTATACTTCACCTACTACGATGCCGAGGAACCCGATAGTGTTTACGACGGCATATGCCGATTTGCTGCAACACCCGAGGTGATACAAAGCACGCAGTTCAAGAACGGCAACCTACAGGAACTGGCAGATAATGACGACTGTACATACCTGAAAAGCCCTGCCGGCATTGGCACTGAGGTCACACTGCCCATAAAAGACATCTTTACAGGACACGAGACCGACAGTATCAGCAAGGCACAGTTGACATTAACCAGATACAACAACAGCACAAACAACGACTATTCGTTAGACATCCCAAAGAATGTTGTACTCATCAGAAAGGATGACATGATTTCATTCTTTAAGGACAAGAAACTGCCTAACAGCCAGACCTCTTTTGCCACAACATTCAACCAGACATACAACACCTATTCATTCGAGAATCTGGCAAGGCTTATCACCTACTGCCAATACGAGAAGCTTAACGGTATGAAGGAGTCCGGACTGAGCGAAACAGAATGGGAGGCAGCCCACCCCAACTGGAACAAGATGGTTATCGTACCCATTAGCGTTGTGGAGACAACCGATAGTTACGGAAACAAAACATACGCTAGTGTCTCGCATGACATGTCTATGAGTAGCACCAAGTTGGTAGGCGGTCCTAACAACCCCATAAAGCTGCAGATTCTGTACAGTAGATTTAAATAAACTTACACATCATACAAAAAAGAATTAAGGGTCATCTCAAAAAAGAGATGGCCCTTAATTACATAAATATATAACGAACTCACTTTTTCTCCTTGGCAGCCTTCTTAGTTGTCGTAGCCTTCTTGGCAGGAGCAGCTTTCTTGGCTGTTGTGGTCTTCTTGGCAGGAGCAGCTTTCTTGGCTGTTGTGGTCTTCTTGGCGGCAGCAGGCTTCTTAGCACCCTTAGCCTTGGGAGCCTCAGACTCCTTACCATCCTCCTTCGGCTCGTATTTCTCGAGGCGGGCACGAAGTCGGCTTATCTCATTATCCTTTACATTAAGCTCGTTGCCCATGTTAGCAATCTGGGTATAAAGGCTATTCAACTCGTCGTTCTCGACAGCATCGGAATACAAATCCTTAACACGCTTTAGGAAGTCACCCAGAATATTCATGTAGTTGGTAAAGGCATCGTACTCGTTCTCGTAGATACCACGGTAGATTCCGATACCATTATTCTTGGTTGTCATGAAGCGGAAGTTGTCCGTTGCCTGCAGACGATCCCAGTCTTGCTGAATCCTGCGATCCCTGCATGCAAGGATACGACCAACAATCTTCTCGTCATACAGCTTATTGAATGCCTCACGCTGCAGGTTGTTACCCAGCATACTGCTGGTGTCACGCTCTTCGTCGTTCCAACTAACAGGATAGGCAACCTCCAGAGGACCAACAGGTTTGTTCTTGGCAATGACCTCGCTGGGAGTTGCGAAACGTATCTCCTCGGGAGCAATAGCAGGCAGCGCACGCAGGAAGTCAAGCACATGACTTTCGAGCGGCTGATAGATACCCAAGGCAGACAGCTCCATCATGATGTTAACAACACTCTCCTCCTGAGGCAGTTCCTTAATCCAACCAATATACTTATCGGCCATCAAGGGGAATTCAGGCCAAGAAGAATCACTGAATCTAAGGCTGATATCATCGCTCAGTTTATAGTCGCGCAACAACAGGGAAAGACGGGCATCCTGGGCGCAGCTATATACATAATGCGGGCTCTTCCAACCCAAAATATGCTTAGCACCCTCAACCATCATACCCTTGAATCCCATCTCGGATACGATAGAACCTATCTCGTCGTTATATATCAGAGAGCTGTTACGTACCACCTTTGGTGTCTGGCCAAATAGCTGCTTAATCTTCTTTGCCTGACGCTTCAATTCGGCCTGGAAGTTCTCGACATTTCCCAACGAAGACAAGCCATGGCTATAGGGTTCTGCCAGGAACTCAACACAGCCCGTCTCGTTCAGTTGCTGCAAGACATCCAGCACCTCAGGAGCATACTGCTCCAACTGTTCGAGGGAAACACCACTGATACTGAAGGCAACCTTGAAGCCCTTGCCATATTGTAGTGTCATATCCAACAACGTACGCAAAGCAGGGAGGTAGCTGCGCTCGGCTGTTTCCTGGGTTACACGTTCGTTCTCGTAATCATCATAGTAATAATGATCTGTTCCTATATCAAAGAAGCGATAACGCTTCAGGTGAATAGGCTGATGTATCTCGAAATATAGACTTATTGTTTTCATAATCTTCTATACATTATTATATGATACAACAATTTAAATTCAATTTTATGTTTACTGTTTACGGTTTATCGTTTTTAATTAAGAATTAAGAGAGAAGAATTAAGAATTAGACTCTAGACTCTAGACTTTAGTCTTTAGCCTGAAACTTGAAACCATCTATAATCTATCATCTATAACCGAAAAATAATCTATTTTATTTCCTTAACTGCTTGCAGATACTCCTCATTGTCGAACCAGCCCCTTGTCATAAGCTGATTGTAACACTCTCTGATACGCAAGCCTACCTTCTCCCATGTTATCTGGTCAACCTCCTTGATACCTTCCTCTGCCAAATAGTTATGCAGGGCATCGTTGGTACAGATGCTGTAGATGGCATTTGCCATAGCGTCAATATCCCAATAATCCACCTTTATAACATTAGACAGAATTTCACCACATCCAGACTGCTTAGAGATAACACAGGGGCAACCGCACTGCATAGCTTCCAGCGGAGCAATACCGAAGGGTTCACTTACACTGGGCATAACAAACACATCGGAACTCTTGTAGCACTCATACACCTGCCTGCCACGCAGAAAGCCAGGGAAGTGACATCTGTCCGCTATGCCATAAGAAGCCGAGAGGTCGATCATGGCTTGCAACATATCACCACTTCCTGCAAAACAGAATCTGATATTATGGGTACGGTCCAACACGCGCTTGGCTGCCGCAATAAAATACTCGGGGCCCTTCTGCATGGTGATACGACCCAGGTACGTAACAACCTTCTCGTCAGGATTCTTGCGAGGAACAATGCTTGCAATCTCCTCAGAAAGCGGATATACAGCATTGTGCATAGCCACACACTTACGGGGATCCTGATGATACTGGTTGATTACCGTCTGACGGGTAAGCTCACTTACACACATGATGCAGTCCGCATGGTCCATACCATTCTTCTCGATGCTATAAACCGTGGGATTAACCTTTCCACGTGAACGGTCGAAATCCGTTGCATGAACATGTATGCAGAGAGGCTTTCCACTAACCATCTTGGCATGAACACCAGCAGGATAGGTAAGCCAGTCGTGGGCATGTATCATATCGAACTGCTCACTGCGGGCCAACACGCCAGCGATGATGGAGAAGTTGTTAATCTCCTCGTGCAGGTTGCCAGGATAGCCACCAGCAAAACCTATACAACCCAAATCATCCAGTCCCTGCAAATAGTTAAAATCAGCGTACAGATGGTCACGGAAGCGATAATAATCCTCGGCCGTATGACCGACAAAGCGGTCCTTAATCCAATCATAGTTAACATCACGCCAAACAACAGGGACCTGGCTCATGTTTATAATCTTAAGGAACTTCTCCTCCTCACCAGTAGGCTTGGGCATACAGAATATAGTCTCCACATCGCCCTGTAGGCTGAGTCCCTTGGTAATGCCATAAGAGGCTACTGCCAGTCCTCCATAGATTTTAGGAGGAAACTCCCATCCGAACATTAATACCTTCATCTTATGTTCCTCCTTATATTAAACATCGTTATACTTATCCAATAACTTCACGATTCGCATGATGCCTGACACATTCATGGCAAAACTGATTGCGCCACGTCCGTGGAATGGCGGATTGCCATCAAACAACTCAGGTATGGTACCTATACAATGGTAGAAGAGTTCCTCCTCGTATCCCACCAACAGGCGATCAACATAACTGAGACGACTTACATTATATACATTCAGGCATGCCTCCATATAGAAACCTGCGAGCCAGGGCCACGCCGTTCCCTGATGATAGGCATAGTCACGCTG
>DLBF01000045.1 GCA_002494215.1 Prevotellaceae bacterium UBA7028 | reverse complement strand
AGGTCGAGGTCGTTGGTAGGCTCGTCCAGCAACAAGTTGTCGGGGTTACCGAAGAGAGCCTTTGCCAGCATCACACGCACCTTCTCCTTACCTGACAGCTCGCCCATCAGCTGGTGATGCTTATCCTCCTTGATACCCAAGCCAGAGAGTAGGGCAGAGGCATCGCTCTCTGCTGTATAGCCGCCCATCTCGGCGAACTTGTCTTCCAGTTCTGCTACGCGGATACCGTCCTCGTCCGTGAAGTCTTCCTTCGAATACAGGCTCTCGCGCTCCTTCATTACTTCCCACATCGTGGTGTGGCCCATTAGAACGGTATTCAAGACCGTCTCCTGGTCATACTGGAAGTGGTCCTGACTCAGAACGCTCAGGCGCTCGCCCGGACCTAGCTCAACGGTTCCCTTTGTGGGTTCCAGCTCGCCGCTGATGGCTTTAAGAAGGGTTGATTTTCCTGCTCCGTTAGCACCAATGACGCCATAGATGTTACCATTGGTGAACTTCATATTTACATCCTTGTAGAGGACTCTTTTTCCGAATTGTACGGCAATGTTTGATAATGTAATCATATATTTTCTTTGTTCTTTTTTTATCTGATTCTGAGGATGTCTCCAGGCTTTATCTCGTGTGAAGGTTCAAACTCGTTCAGTTTGTACAAGCTCTTCAGACGGATGCCGTAGAGTTGTGATATGTCGAACATACTCTGGTTGGGTTCCACAATATGTATGGGGTTCTTCTTGAACTGCTTGCTTGCGCACTTCTGCTTCTTCTTCAGGTAGATCAGGTCGCCCTGTGTCGGAGCATAGTCCAGCGGCAGGTCGTTGTATTGGTATAGCTTCTTCAGGCTGATGCCCGTTTCCTTGCTTATGGTGGCCATGTTGTCACCAATCTCCACGATGATAAAGTAGTTCTTGTTGTGCTTGTAGAGCGTATGCGTCTGGAAGAAGGAGCTCTGGGCGTTGATGGTGGGTATGACGGGTGCCGTACTCTTCCTCTCCTGCCTGTAGCTGCCGTTGTCGAACTGATACAGGTTATACATCTCGATGATTCTGATCAGCGACTCGGCGTATGTGGGAGAAGTGGCATATCCGGCAGCCTTCAGTCCTCTTGCCCATCCTCTGTAGTCGGTAATCTTCAGTTGGAAGAGTCCCTGATAGCGCCTTCCCTGCAGGAATCTGGAATGGTCCTCGTAACTCTCCCTTGCATTGTTGTATTTGCGGAACTTCTCGTTGGGCGCATCATCGTTCTTTAGAACGTAGGGGCCTGTCCAGTTTCCGCTGACCTTAATACCGAAGTGGTTGTGGGCTTTGGTGGCAAGTGAGCTGCGTCCTGCTCCGCTCTCCAGAAGTCCCTGAGCCAATGTTATGCTGGCAGGGATGCGATATTTGTGCATTTGCTCTATGGCAATACCCTTGTATTGGTCTATGTAAGCCCAATATGCCTGGTTTGTTCTCTGCGCAAAGATGCAAAGTTGCAGGAACAATAGCAGCAAAAATGTAGAGAAAAGTCTTGATTTCATTTCCAGTTCTTCGAATTCGGGCACAAAATTAGCTAAAAATTACCGCTTTATGAAGAAAACTTATATATTTGTGCTTAAAAAGTGAACTAAACGATGAAAGAGTACACGATTCAGAGCACAATACGCGTTTTTGATTGGGAGGAATTGCCCCAGGAAGACCGTATCTTAATAGAGGCTGCAAAGAATGCAACGGCCAGCAGTTATGCACCTTATTCCGGGTTCTGCGTTGGTGCGGCAGCCCGTTTGAAGAATGGGACCGTTGTTATTGGCAGCAATCAGGAGAATGTAGCTTATCCATCGGGTTTGTGTGCCGAGCGTACGACACTCTTTGCTGCCAACGCCCAGTACCCCGACCAGCCCGTTATTTCTCTTGCCATAGCTGCGCGGAACAGGGAAGGCTTCCTTTCGCAGCCCATCACTCCCTGTGGTGCCTGCCGTCAGGTAATATTTGGCGTCGAGCAACGTTACGATCATCCCATTCGCATCCTGTTGTATGGTACAGAAGGCACCCATGTTGTGGAGAGCGTAGATGCTTTGCTACCCCTGCAGTTTGCCGATTCTTATCTGAAAGGGTAGCTTTAATGGCGGAATACCATAAAAATGCCAAATTTTAGGTATTGCACATTATGTGAAATCGCCTTACCTTTGCACCAGATCTTTTGACCATAATGGATTGATTACATTCACAGAATTGAATTCAGCTAACATTAGTTAAGAACTGAGCTTGCCGCGAGGCAGGCTCTTTTTTTTGCGTGGTCAAAGTGGAGTGTATCGTGAACTTCATCAGACACTCAAAGGCCTTGTAGAGGAAGAATAACGAATTAGCAGAACAGTCTCAAATCTCAGTCTCAGTTCGTTTGAAAGTCACAATCTAACTTACACCCCATTCTTTTAGACTTTATAACTTATTGATATATAGATATATATATAATATAGAAGAAAGAGTGGGGGTGTCTTGAAAAACAACTGAGACTCTGAGACTGAGACTGCTACAGTATTATTAGTTGATTTAATTCCCTAAAAAGCAATGACTTATAATATCTTTAGCGACACCGTTCCAGCGATGTCCGAGCCCTCGAAAGGCACAAAATTGTTAAAATCCTGCTCTCTCAGGCCTCTAAAGACATGCAAGATCCCCTTGTTCCGATGCTTTTCCCTATCCTTAGCGCATACATGAGTTGTTCGGAATTTAAGTATTCAGAGCCATTTGGAAGGGTTCATGTGGCCAAATGGCCCATCAGGTTTGCGATTTGGGCTGTAATAAGGGGAAAATTTGCGCTCTCACGAGGGAATTTTTGCGCTCCCACGAGAAAACAAATGCGCCCCCACGGGGGAGCAAATTTTATCTTCCGCAAAGGAGCTTGAAGTCGCAGTTGGCGCAATCCTTAAGTTCGGGTGTTTGCGTGAAACTGTAGTCAGGCGAGAAGATTTGCTCTATGATGTGAGTCAAGCCCTCGTAGAACTCGTCTGCCATGGGGGCGAAGTCCTCTATCACATCCTTGCCAATGGTAAGGGTAGGGTCGTAATCCTCTTTGTACGCTTTGCCTGGATAGAAGAGGGCCGGCACCAGTGGAGAGGTAGGTTTGTCGTTCTGCAGTACGGCATAGGAATAGAGAAACGCTTGTAGGAAATAGCCTTCATGCTTGCCTGCGGTATTGGTGACATCATCCATACTCTTAATGCTGGGCACGTGATACCCCGTCTTATAATCCACAACTCGGATGCGCCCGTCCATCTCGTCCAGTCGGTCGATGCGCCCGCCGGTCAAAACATTGACAGACCTAACCCCCTCTAAATCTCCCCGAGGGGAGACTTGGGATTGTTCACTCCCCCTCGGGGGAGTTGGAGAGGGGTTCGTTATGTTGAAATACTTATCGATTTCGGTAGCGATGATGCGGAAGGGAGCGTGGCGGAGGTCGTAACGCAGCAGGTTGGTGAGGTACTGCATGAGCACACGACGGATGATGATGAGCTCGCCCGTATATTGGTTGCCAGGGCGGGTGTCACGGCAAACCATCTTCCAAGCCTCATCTGTACGGCTCCAACGGTCGGCAGGGTGGAAATAGATGGTGTCGAAGACGATGTCCAGAATAGGGCCAACGAGGCCTTCCATATCGTTGAGTACCTCGGAGAGGGTGTTGCGTTGGATAATATGACTGCCCGTGTGCTGGATGATACGCTTATAGATGAGTTCGGCTGTATCGTGGAAGATATCACCTATGAGCGGTGCATTCAGTCCCTCTTGTGGATCGACATCGGCACGAAGTCCTGAGACATGTGTCAGGAAGAACTTCAGGGGGCATGTCATATAGGTGTTAATGGCCGAGGGACTGAGTGGAATAGCCTTCTCTCCGCTGGTGTTCCGGTCGTAGCGCTCCAGCATGCGCTGCAGTATTTCGGGTGTCTTTGGAACGGAAAGCGACTCGACATCTTGAATGCTGCTTTCGCTCTTCAGCCAAAGAGTGCGTATGGGAATGTCCGTCTCTGCCAGCATCTGGCGCAGGAAGCGCGACATTTCGTGGCGGCTGTTGCCCACGCAGTTCTCGTTATAGACACAGGTAAGGTGTTCTGTGCGCTGGATGAGTCGGTAGAAGTAGTAAGAGAAGACGGCTATCCTGTGGCGAGGTGTGGTAAGGCCGAATGCCTCGCGGATATTGGCAGGAATCATGGTGTTGCTCTGCGTGTTGCGCGGCAGCATACCTTCCTCGACGGAGAGCATGAGCATATGCGAGAAGTCCAGACAACGTGTCTCCAATACGCCCATCACCTGCAAGCCTTGTGCTGGCTCCCCATGGAAGGGGATGCTGGTGCTACAGAGGAGTGTTCGCATGAGTCGACGCAGGGTAACATGCTGAACGACAAGCGGATTCTCGTCACGACTGGTCAGTTGCAGGAACTTGGTGAGGATGCGATGCGTCTGGAAGATGGCCTCGATGTAAAGTTGCTCATATACATCGGGTTCCTGAATCCCCGAAAAATGCATGCCCACCTGCTGCACCATCTCTATCAGGTAGGTCAGCAGCTGCACATTATCCGTTGCCTGATAGCGGAGCCATTGCTCCTCGGACACAAGGGGTGCATACACATGGTGCTGTACGACCTGCACGAAGGGATGGCGAAAACGTTGCTGGGTGGCATCGAACCCATCCGTCTGCAATGAGAGCAAAGCCATCACGAAGCTATAGACTGGTGCATCCGTAAGGGGGAAGCCCATGGTAATGTTGACCTTTCCGACTTGCTGGGGCAAAGAATGCAAAACGGGTTGCAGGAGATTTTCGTTGCACATCACCACGGCATTACGGTTGTTGCAGGAGTCGTGTGGCGTATCCAGCCATTGGTTGGCGTAGCGGGCTGTAGCATTGTCGGTATTGCAGGAGATGAAGGTAACGTCCTGCAGGTGGCGCAGGTTGTCGAAATGTTCCTTGCTAAGGGCACAGGGGAAGTCCTTCAGGTTCTGACGCATAAAGACGCCTGCCTCATGATCTGGGTTCTCTACATAATAGCTGTCGTAATCCCAATAGAAGATGGCCTTTCCCTGCTTCTGGATGGCCGCCATCAGGGCGTGCTCCACATCGTTTAGCACATTAAAGCCGGCAAAGACAATGGCCTTGCGCTTCTCGAGCAAAGACTGCAGGGGCGAATCGTCCTTCTTGAGGTTCTCGATAACGTTGCGGAAGATGGCGCCCTCATAAACGGCACCTGCCTGCATCTGCTCCTCACGAAGTTGCGTGTACATATTATACATCTGCGACCAGATATTCAGGAAGCGTTCCTTGAGCTGTGAATTGCCTTTGGTGGAGAAGTTCTGGAAGAAATGCTGAAGGGTCTGCTTCTGCTCGTCGGTCAGATAGTCCAACGACTCCAGCTCCATCAGTTCATATACATTCAGGAAGACAGACTTGGCATCGGCCAAGTGCTTGTCCACATCGTCGAAGTCAGAAAGGATAATCTCGCCCCATCCCCAGAACTTGTCCAGCGTGTATTCTTCCTGCATTTCTTCAGAGAGGATGGTCTTGCTGAAGATCTGATAAAGGGAAGTAATGCTCTCTATAGGATCGGCCTTTACGTAGGGCGAGAGGCTGTAGAAAAGGTCGCTCATGGTGATATAACGAGGTGCCCAGACGGGTGTCTCGCTGGCCAAGGCTAACTCCTGATTAAGGAAAAGGCTTGCACGCTTTCCCGGGAATACCACCGTAACGTCGTGCATATTGGTGCCAAAACGTTGCAGAAGGTCTTTCGCTATTAAACTCAGAAATGTCTTCATCCTTTTACCTCCTCTATTTTACCTGAATAAATATACCACAGATAACCTTCTACCTGTTTCTGGGGGTACATGGCATGCATCAACTGCTTGTATGCCTCTACCTGGGTGTGATGTTCCTGCTCGGGGCGACCGAACTTGAAGTCGATAACTGTAATGGTATCGCCGCTGATGATGACACGGTCGGGACGCAGGGTGCAGGGCTCGCCTGTTTCGGGACTGATGCTGGTGATGCTGCATTCGTTGAACACCTGGTTGTCGGGGGCAAACCATTGGGCTATCTTGGGGTTGGAGAATCCCTTCTGGAGTCTCTTTATAACCACATCCATCAGTTTCTTATCCGTTATGATGCCTTCTGCCATGCAACGGTTCAGCACCTTCTGTATTTGGTCGGCATGCTCTATCTGGCTAAGCACATAGTGCATAATCTTTCCTACCTCCAGATAGGTCTGCTGACCAGTCTCTTCTGTTTCCTCTGTACCCAAACTGCCAATGAACTTGCGTGACTGGTTGCTCTGCATGAAATCCAATGTGGGTGCATTGGAAGTCATGGTCACCCCGAGTGCCTCCTCCTTCTCGTGCGAACTCTTCATGCGGTTCTTGTGCTGCTTTTTTTCTGACTTGTGCGAAGTTACGGCTTCGCCCAACTCGTAAATTAGTTTAGAGTTTAGGGTTGAGAGTTTAGGGTTTGGGATGGCTGCGCGGATGAGGTCGCCAGCGCTGGTGATGGTGCCTTCCTTTTCGGCTGTAAGGCCCCAGACGAGGAGATTGTTCTCAGCACGTGTGAAGGCCACATAAATCATGTTCAGGGCATCCACACGGCGTTGCAGATGTTCCTCGTTGTAATCGGAGGCAAAGTCCGACTGCTGCATGTTTTTGCCCGCATTGATGGGCAAAGAGCCTAAGGCGTTATAGGGCTCCTTGTCTGTCTGGCACCAGATGGTATCGTCGTTGCGGTCCTTCTCGATGGTCCAATCCATATAAGGTAGCAGAACGGTATGGAACTGCAGACCCTTACTCTTGTGAATGGTAAGGATGCGGATGCCGTCCACCTCTCCGGCTGGGATTGAGCGGTTGTGGATGGTCTCGTCCCATGCCTGCAGGAAGGTGTGAATGTCTGATGGATTGCTACGGAGGTGGTTCTGCAGCTCGTCCATAAAAGTGAATATATAAGTATCCTGCCCGGGAATTTTGTCTAGGTGGAATAGCTGATACAGACGTTCACAGAGCAGATAGAGCGGCAGTTGTGCCAACTCTTGTTTATGCTGAATGAAAGCCTCTGGCAACAGATCCTCAGCCTTGTCGGTAGCCACCTGCAGCATGCTGAGTGGCTGGCCTAAGACATCGCTGTGGTAATGCATCATCAGGTATCGTTCGGGGATGGGGTTCAAATGCTTGTTGTCGTTCAGCACAAAAAGGGCTGCCACCAGCATCTGAACGGCTACTGAGGATTCCAGCAGGAAAGCCTCATCGCTGACCAACTTTATCTCGGGTGCCAACAGGTGGAACCATTGCAGCAGGCTCTCGGCATTGTCCTTCTTGCGCACAAGTATGGCAAAATCTTGTGTAGTGAGCCCTTCCTGCATCATCTGGCGGATATGGCTAATCATATCCGTTACCATTCCTTCCTCGTAGTCTTCTGGAGCCGAGTTGCCGCTCTTGGTATAGAGGGATATGGAGATGTAGCCTTCGTCTTTCGTCTGCATGGTCTGCTGCTCCACATCGCTATAGATATCCTCGATTTGGAATCGTGCCTGCGGCTCTATGTCGTCCAGCGCCTTGGCCGCCTTGGGGAAGAAAGCATTATTGAAATCAATAATATTCTTCTTGCTGCGGAAGTTGTAGCGCAGTTCTTTGTCCTGAGGCGAGAGGCTTGCCAATTCCTCCTTTACATTCTTTAGGATGGCCCAGTCGCCGTTACGCCAACGATAGATGCTCTGTTTGATGTCGCCAACGAGGAGGTCGTTGCCGCCCGTAGACTGGTTCTCTATGAGCAGCACTTTGAAGTTGTTCCATTGCAGTCGGCTGGTATCCTGGAACTCGTCTATCATTACGTTGTGGAATTGCGTCCCTATCTTCTCGAAAACAAACGGCGCATCCGACTTCTCCACCAACTTGCTCAGCAGAGTAGGGGTCTTGCTCAGGTTGAACTGGTTGTTCTCGGCATTGATGCTGTTAGCTTCTTGCTCTATCACGTTCAGCAAGCGCAGCGGGTTCAGGTATCTGAGCGACAACTTAGCAGTATTGATGGCTATGCTATTCCTCTCGTATAGATGGAGTAACTCCGACAATCCTCCTTGTATCTCCTGTGCATCTGCCACTAGGACAGGGTCGTTCTTGTCCTTTGCCTTCAGCATTACCTCATAGTCGTCAGCGGCCTTGTAGATGGTGTTTGAGGCACCATCCATCTTCTCGCTTCTGACCAGATTCAGGAAACTAAGGTAAATTCTTCCATTGCTGATACGCTCAAAGTTGAGTGCCTTTTCATTAACTAATGCTTCAAGTGCATCTGCCGACTCCTTGAGTTGGTTGCGACAGCTGGTGATGATGCTGTGCATCTCCTTCTTGAAGTCGCTCATCTGGCGTGAGTCCGAGATTTTCTCTCTCTCCTCGGCAGAGCGGTTTTGGAAAGCTTCCTCGAAGATACAACGGGCAAACTGCTTTATCATGCCCGAGATGTTCCATCGCTCTCCCGTCTGCAATTGTTCCTCCACATAATCCATTATCCATCCCTGCACATCCTTGCGATTCTGCATATTCTCAATCACACGGTCAACGGAACGCGAGATAACCTCGTCGTTGTTCAGTTCCACCTGCAGGTTGGCTGTCAAGCCCAGTTCGTGTGCCAAGTTGCGCAATATACTCTGGAAAAAGGAGTCGATGGTTTCTACGCGAAAATGTGTGTAGTCGTGTAGGATGGCGCTAAGCGCCTCGCCAGCTCGTTGGCGAATCATTTCTTCACCCATCTCCTCACCAAGTTCCTTTAGACGCATCTGAATGACCTTCAGGTAACCGTTGCATTCTGGGATACCGTTCTGTAATCCGTAGAGGGTCTCCAAGATGCGCTCTTTCATCTCGGCAGTAGCCTTGTTGGTAAAGGTAACGGCAAGGGTGTGCTCGAATTCCTTTCGCCCGTTGCGCAACAAGAGCAGAATGTACTCTACGGTCAACGTAAACGTTTTTCCTGCTCCAGCAGAGGCTTTATATATAGATAATGTGTTACTCATTCAAAGGGAAACGCAATTGATTTTATGCAAAGATAAGGTTTTTATTTGAAAATGTTGTAACTTTGCAGTCGCAAAAACAAAATTAAGCATATAATGGCAGCATATATTGTTGAAGATACAAAGAAAATAACTACTCAGAAAATTATTCAGATGAAGAAGGATGGCAAGAAGATTGCCATGCTGACTTCTTATGATTATACAACGGCACAGATTGTTGATCAGGCAGGTGTGGATATCATCCTGGTGGGGGATAGTGCCAGCAATGTGATGGCTGGCAATTTAACAACCTTGCCCATTACCATAGACCAGATGATATATCATGCCCGTAGTGTGGCCCGAGGTGTAAAGCGTGCCATGGTAATTTGCGATATGCCTTTTGGTACCTATCAGGTGAGTCGCGAGGAGGGTATCCGCAATGCTGTGCGCATGATGGCTGAGTCAGGCGTCGATGGCCTGAAGCTGGAAGGCGGAGAGGAAATCATAGATACCGTAAAGGGTATCATCAATGCCGGTATTCCTGTAATTGGACACTTAGGATTGACCCCTCAGAGCGTCTATAAGTTTGGTGGGTTCGGTGTTAGAGCAAAAGAAGAAGCAGAAGCTGATAAGTTGCTGAAAGATGCCAAATTACTGGAAGAGGCGGGGTGCTTTGCGCTGGTGTTGGAGAAAATTCCTGCAGCGCTTTGTCAGAAGGTATGCCAGAGCATCTCTATCCCCGTTATCGGTATAGGCGCTGGAAGTGCCGACGGACAGGTTCTGGTTATTCAGGATATGCTGGGAATGAACAGCGCTTTCAAGCCTAAGTTCCTGCGCCAGTATGCCCAGTTAGGTGCCATTATGAACGATGCCATCGGTCAGTATGTTACCGACGTGAAGAGCGGTGACTTCCCCAACGAAACAGAAAGTTATTAATCATAATTCTTAAAACAAAACAACATTATGAAGATTCCCTACAAAATTTACCTTGAGGAGAACGAGATCCCAAAGCAGTGGTACAATGTGCGTGCCGACATGAAGAACAAGCCTGCTCCGCTCATTAACCCAGCAACTGGTAAGCCCCTCACAATCGAAGATTTGAATCCCATCTTCTGCGAAGATCTGAACAAGCAGGAGCTGGATAATGATACTCCATATTTTGATATCCCTGAGGAGATACAGAACTTCTATAAGATGTATCGTCCCTCTCCCTTGGTACGTGCCTACTTCTTGGAGAAAGCATTGGGTACTCCAGCCAAGATATACTACAAGTTCGAGGGTAACAATACCTCTGGTAGCCACAAACTGAACTCTGCCATTGCTCAGGCATATTATGCAAAGAAGCAGGGTCTGAAGGGCGTAACCACAGAGACAGGCGCCGGACAGTGGGGTACAGCCCTTAGTATGGCATGTGCCTACTTTGGCTTGGATTGCCGTGTGTATATGGTTAAGTGTAGCTATGAGCAGAAGCCTTTCCGTCGTGAGGTAATGCGTACGTATGGCGCTACCGTTACTCCTTCTCCCAGTCTTACTACTGAGGTTGGCCGTAAAATTTTGGCCGACCATCCTGACACGACAGGTTCTTTGGGTTGTGCCATCAGCGAGGCAGTTGAGGCAGCCGTAACAAGCGATGGCTATCGTTATGTATTGGGCTCTGTGCTCAATCAGGTGCTTTTGCATCAGACGGTTATTGGCTTGGAGGCTAAGAAAGCCCTTGACAAATATGGCATCAAGCCCGATATCATCATCGGTTGTGCTGGTGGTGGTAGTAATCTGGGTGGTCTGATTTCTCCCTTCATTGGCGAGATGCTGAGGGGTGAGGCTGATTATAAGGTAATTGCCGTTGAGCCCGCTTCTTGTCCCAGCTTTACCCGTGGTAAGTATGCTTATGACTTCTGCGATACTGGTATGATTTGTCCATTGGCCAAGATGTACACGCTGGGAAGCCAGTTTATTCCATCTGCCAACCATGCAGGTGGTCTTCGCTTCCATGGAATGAGCCCTATTCTGTCTCAGTTGTATCACGACGGTTTGTTCGAGGCTCGTGCTGTTGAGCAGACACAGGTGTTTGATGCTGCAACTCAGTTCGCACGTGTGGAAGGAATTCTTCCCGCACCTGAGAGTAGTCACGCCATCCGTGTAGCTATTGATGAGGCTTTGAAGTGTAAGGAGACTGGCGAGGAGAAAACTATTGTCTTCGGACTTACAGGAACTGGTTACTTCGACTTGTATGCCTATGAGCAGTACAACAATGGTACCATGACCGACATCATCCCCAGCGATGAGGTTATCAAGGAATACCTGGATAAATTGCCCAAGGTGTAATTATTTATCAAATATTATAATTACGAATATGAGAGCTCCTGATTGTTCGGGGGCTCTTATATTTATATAAGATATACAAGATATAGGCAAGAAATTTGGCTGTTAAGATGATTTTTCTTATCTTTGCACCCCAAATAAATAAGGATACAAATAAAATACGATATGGGCAAGAAATTTGCAGAACATAGTAAACTGAACCTCAGTGATGTGAATAAAGAGGTTCTGGAACAGTGGAACGGTGAGGACCTCTTCCATAGAAGTATTACTGAACGTGAAGGCTGTCCCTCTTTTGTCTTCTTCGAGGGCCCTCCATCAGCCAACGGGCATCCAGGTATCCATCATGTTATGGGACGTACCATCAAGGATACTTTCCTTCGTTATAAGACCATGCAGGGATTTCAGGTTAAGCGTAAAGCCGGATGGGATACACACGGACTTCCCGTCGAGTTGAGCGTAGAAAAGAGCCTGGGTATCACCAAGGAGGATATTGGTAAGAAGATTAGCGTTGACGACTACAACGATGCATGTCGCAAGAATGTGATGATGTACACCGATGAATGGTCAGACCTAACCAACAAGATGGGTTATTGGGTTGACTTGGAACATCCTTACATCACATACGATAATAAATACATCGAGAGTCTTTGGTGGTTACTGAAGCAACTATACAACAAGGACCTCCTCTATAAGGGTTATACCATTCAGCCTTATAGTCCAGCCGCAGGTACGGGTCTTTCCAGCCACGAGTTGAACCAGCCTGGTTGCTATCGTGATGTAAAGGATACCACCGTTACTGCACAATTCAGAGTTGTTTTAGATGGAACAGAGAACTCTCAACTCTCAACTCTCAACTCTCAACTTTATATTCTGGCTTGGACAACAACCCCTTGGACATTGCCCTCTAATACAGCACTTTGTGTTGGTCCTAAGATTGACTACGTTGCTGTAAAGGGTGCCAATCCCTATAGTGGCGAGGAGGCTGTTTACATTTTGGCAGAAAGCAGACTGAGCGCATATTTCCAGGCCGAGGAAGGTATGGAACTCGAGATTCTCTGGCGTGGTAAGGGCACAGATTTGATAGGCCTGCATTATCAGCAGTTGATGCCTTGGGTGAAGCCTTGTGCATTAGAGGGTGATAAGGTAGTTGATAAGAGTGCAGACGCCTTCCGTGTTATTCCTGGCGATTACGTAACAACCGAGGATGGTACGGGTATTGTTCATATTGCTCCTACCTTTGGTGCCGATGATGCCAAAGTAGCTAAGGATGCCGGCATTCCTTCTCTGTTTGTTATAGACAAGGCTGGGGATACCCGTCCCATGGTTGATTTCCAGGGTAAGTATTTCGTAAAGGAAGATATGAATCCTGATTTTGTCGCTACATGTGTCAACGAATCATACTGGAAGCACAGCGGCAACTATGTGAAGAATGCCTACGATCCCAAATATAAC
Source organism: Prevotellaceae bacterium UBA7028 (assembly GCA_002494215.1). Next base: position 6,454 of record DLBF01000045.1, on the reverse strand, counting down.
GTAGATGGCAAGTACGACGAGAAGGCTGCTACAAAGGATATGGACCTGAACGTGGTACTATGTCTGGAGATGAAAGAAGAGGGTAGTGCATTCAAGATTGAGAAGCATGTTCACAACTATCCTCATTGCTGGCGTACGGACAAGCCTGTACTTTACTATCCCTTGGATTCATGGTTTATCCGCTCTACCGCCTGCAAGGACCGCATGGTAGAACTTAATAAGACTATTAAGTGGAAGCCTGAGGCAACAGGTACAGGACGCTTCGGAAAGTGGCTGGAGAATCTGAACGACTGGAATCTCTCTCGTTCCCGTTACTGGGGTACACCATTGCCCATCTGGCGCAACCGCGATACCAAGGAGGAAATCTGCATTGGTAGTGTAGAGGAGCTCTATAACGAGATAGAAAAGGCTGTTGCTGCTGGCGTTATGTCAAGCAACCCCTTGAAGGATAAGGGTTTTGTTCCTGGCGATATGAGTCAGGAAAACTATGATAAGATCGACCTGCATCGTCCCTATGTGGATGATATCAAGTTGGTGGGTAAGAACGGCGATGTGCTGACACGCGAACTTGACCTTATTGATGTATGGTTCGATTCAGGCGCTATGCCTTATGCCCAGATTCATTACCCCTTCGAGAATAAGGAAGCATTGGACAGCCGTGTTTGCTATCCTGCCGACTTTATTGCCGAAGGTGTTGACCAGACACGTGGATGGTTCTTTACCTTGCATGCAATTGCAACAATGGTCTTCGACAGCGTGGCATACAAGGCTGTTATCAGCAACGGTCTGGTACTGGATAAGAATGGCATTAAGATGTCAAAGCGTCTGGGTAACGTAATTAATCCCTTTGATTGTATCGAGACCTATGGCGTTGACCCCGTTCGTTGGTATATGGTTACTAACTCCGCTCCTTGGGATAACCTCAGTTTCGACCCCGATGGCGTGAAGGAGGTTAGCGGTAGCTTCTTTGTGAAGTTACACCAGACCTATGGACTTTTGGCTATGTATGCCAATGTTGACGGATGGAATAACAGCCAGCCTCAGGTACCTTATTCAGAGCGTGCGCTCTTTGACCGCTGGATTCTGAGCCAGTTGAACACCCTTGTAAAGGATGTAACAGAGGCATTCGATGACTACGAGCCTACTCGCGCAGGTCGTGCAATTCAGACTTTTGTTGTTGACAACCTCAGTAACTGGTATGTCCGTCTGGCTAAGAAGCGTCTATGGGGTGAGGGCTTGTCACAAGATAAGCTGGCATGCTACCAGACTCTTTACGAATGTCTGCTTACCGTTAGTAAGCTGATAGCCCCCATTTCTCCTTTCTTTGCCGACCGTCTGTATCGCGACCTGACTTTTGGCGAAGCCAAGACAAGCGTGCATCTCGACAGCTATCCTGTTGTCAACGAGAGCATCATAGACAAGACGTTGGAGAGCAATATGGATATTGTTCAGAAGATCTGTTCAATGGCATTGTCTCTGCGTAAGAAAGAGAAAATTGGTGTTCGTCAGCCTCTGCAGCGTATAGCTATTCCCGTTACAGATAATAGTATTAAGGAAGGCATCGTGTTCCTGAAGCATATCATCCTGGAAGAACTGAATATCAAGGATATTGAGTTTATCGAGGGTCAGATGGTTGAGAAGAACGTGAAGCCCAACTTCCGTGTTATGGGTAAGAAGTTCGGTAAGCAGATGAAGGCTGCCGCTGCTGTTGTTACTGCTCTTTCTCAGGAGCAGATTGCCCAGTTGGAAAATGGCGCTATCACCATTAATGTCGAGGGTACGGATTATGAACTGACTCGTGACGATGTGGAGATTTCCGCTCAGGATATGCCTGGATGGAGTGTTACCAGCGAGGGCGTGTTGACTGTTGCCCTGGATATCACCATTACTCCTGAATTGCGTCTCGAAGGTGTTGCACGCGAACTGGTGCGTAGCATCCAGCAGATGCGTAAGGATACCGGCCTCGAGATAACAGACCGCATCAAGGTTACTATTCCTAAAAACGAAGATAACGAAGCATGTGTCAAGACATACGGCGAGTATATTGCATCGCAGGTCTTGGCTGACAATATTTCTTTAAGCAATGAACTAACAATACAAAAAAGTTAATAATATGGAAGAAGAAAAGAAACGTTATTCTGACGAGGAACTGGAAGAGTTCCGCCAGATTATCCTGGACAAGTTGGCTGTAAACCGTAGGGACTATGAAGCCTACATGGATCAGCTTACCCGCCGTAACGACAATGGCGCTGACGACACAGCTCCAACTTATCATCAATTGGAGGAGGGCTCAGAAGCTTTGTCTAAGGAGACGCTTATGAATATGGCTGTCCGTACCCAGAAGTTCATTAAGGGACTTGAGCAGGCTTTGGTACGTATAGATAACAAGACCTACGGTATCTGCCGTGAGACTGGCAAACTGATACCTAAGGAGCGTCTTCGTCTGGTACCTCACGCTACGCTTAGTGTAGAGGCTAAGAACGCACGCGACAAACGTAAGTAATCTATGAGTCGCAGGCAAAAGCAGACACTCTTCGGTGTAATACTCTCGGTGTGCATACTCTGTACGGATCAGCTTATTAAGATAGCTGTGAAGACGGGTATGTACCTTCACCAGAGTATTCACGTAACGGACTGGTTCCAGATTCTCTTTACCGAAAATCGTGGAATGGCCTTTGGTATGGAGCTCTTTGACAAGTTGTTCCTTACCTCGTTCCGTATTATTGCCGTCTCATTCCTTATATATTATATTGCTAAGCAGATAAAGAGAGGAATTGGATGGGGGTATCTGACTTGCCTAATCTTGATAATGGCAGGAGCTGCAGGAAATATCTTCGACTGCGTCTTTTATGGCATGATATTCAATAATCCTCCAGCTCCCATGATTGCCGAATTCGTACCTTGGGGAACAGGATACGAAAGTCTGCTCCATGGTCGGGTGGTGGACATGTTCTATTTCCCTTTGGTAGAGTGGGATTGGCCATCGTGGCTTCCTCTATGGGGTGGTGAGCATTTCATATTCTTCAGCCCCATCTTTAACTTTGCTGACGCTTGCATATCTTGCGGCGTTATAGCATTGCTCCTCTTCTTTAATAAAAAGGTGTTACGTAATGAGGAGTAATGCTTTTGTTTTCTGTTGTCTGACTTTTGCATCTTGTGTGTTGGTTGGGTGTAAACCCAAGCGGCCAAGCGGAATCCTATCGGAAAGCAAGATGGAGAATGTTATGGTTGACTACCATCTGGCACAGGGAATGGCTGAGCAGGCAGACGGAGATGTTGAGGCAGCACGTTACAGATATATCCAAGCTGTCTTCAAGAAACACCATATCACGGAGGCCGTCTTTGATTCTTCTTTGGTTTACTATTTCGAAAATTCCGAGAAGTTCAATGATATATACAAGAATGTAAGTCAGCGTGTTCAGGCTCAGGCAGAGAAATTTGGTGTTGATGCCAGGGCTACTCAGAATCAGTATAGTCATCTGACTAGTCAGGGTGATACTGCCAATATCTGGACCGACCATAGTAATGCCTGTATTATTCCGAATAAACTGCAGAATGTCTATCAGTTTGTCTTAATGGCTGATAGTACCTATCAGACAGGTGACTCGTTTATCTGGCATTTCCATACACAGTATATCACGCAGGGTTTAGATCGTGAGGCTTATGCTGTTTTAACCTTGCAGTATGAGAATGACTCTGTGGTTGGTGTCACGCAATATGTCAGGGGAAATAATAACTTCGATGTCAGATTCTCTCCCCGTGCGCCGCTTGATACTGTACCATTACGCAAAATCAATGGTTTTGTGTTTATGCCCACGATGCAGAAAAACGAGAACAACCTGACAGTCCTTCTTCTACAGGATCTTTCCATGATTCGAATGCATCCAGAGAAGAAAGATACTGTTGCTGTTGATTCTACACTTATGGATTCTTTGCAGCACGACACGATGTCCGCTCCTTCGGGCAAACGTCTTTCTCCTTTGGAAATCAGGGATAAGCAGCCACATCAGAAGAAGATTAATGTGGTAAAGGAGAAGCCTACTCAACCTGTAAGGCGTAATCAAGGCAATAGAAGAGTAAGACGTCGCTACCAGTTATGATAATTAAACGTGCCTACCATAGAATTCAAACCGCCGACGGCCAGATGGTAGAAGGTCCTTTGGTGGTGGAGATGGAAGAGGATGGAACCTTCCTCTCATATCATCAGCTTCGTCAGGAAGAAGCTACGACGGAGTGGATTGGAGGAACCTTTATTAGTTCGTAATTTTCAACTTTCAATTTTCAATTTGTAATTCATATTCCACATGAAAAGATTCTTTATCCTTGCACTTGCAATACTTTGCCTTGGCTCAAACATGGCAGAAGCCAAGAAGAAAAAGACTAGTGGTAATCCTATAGCAGAAGGATGGTATGCTGATCCGGAAGGTGCTGTCCTTGGCGGCAAGTATTGGATTTTCCCTACTTATAGCGCTCCCTACAAGCAGCAGCTGCATTTTGATGCTTTCAGTAGTACTGATTTGGTTAATTGGACTAAGCACGAGCGTGTCTTGGAACAGAAGAATGTTCCCTGGCTGCACATGGCACTTTGGGCTCCTTCTATCATCGAGGCTAATAATAAGTTCTACCTGTTCTTTGGCGGTAACGATGTACATGAGGGTGAAGTAGGAGGTATCGGTGTGGCTGTTGCTGATAAACCAGAGGGCCCTTATGTAGATGCCTTGGGAAAGCCTCTTATAAATGAGATTGTAAATGGTGCTCAACCCATTGATCAGTTTGTGTTCCGTGATGACGATGGTCAGTTCTATATGTTCTATGGTGGTTGGCGTCATTGTAATGTGTGCAAGCTCAGTCCCGATTTACTCAGTATTGTTCCATGGGAGGATGGGCAGAAGTTCCACGAGATTACACCCAGCCAGACATATGTGGAAGGTCCTTTTATGCTCAAGCGTAATGGAAAATACTACTTTATGTGGAGTGAAGGTGGATGGACAGGTCCTGATTATTGCGTAGCTTATGCTATAGCTGATAGTCCCTTCGGTCCTTTCAAACGTATTGGCAAAATCCTTGAACGCGACGAGAGCATAGCTCGTGGTGCAGGACATCATTCTGTTATCAAGGTCCCTGGTAAAGATGACTATTACATTATCTACCACCGTCGTCCTTTGGAAGAGACGGATGGTAATCATCGCGTTACCTGCATAGATAAGTTGGAATTCAATGACGACGGCACCATTCGACCAGTAAAGATGACCTTCGAAGGTGTACGACCAAATAAGATAAAGAAGTCTTTCAGAAAGTAAGATAGAAAAGAAGGGAACTCATGTTGGGTCCCCTTCTTTGTTTATATGTTTTATTTCTCTATTATGGCAAACTGTTCCAAATGGTCGTCGATATAACGTGCTATCGTTTCCGTCACCTCTTCTTCCATCTCTATAAAAGCATCGTCCAGTTCGTCAAAGTCAGGGTACTTCTCAAAAAGTGCCATGAATTCCTCGTCGGAGCATTCCTTTGTTATCTCGTCTCCGTATAGCTCAAATAGTTTCCTTCCTTTATATATTAGGTTACAGAAATCCTTGGCCCCCCACAGACGCATGGCTTTTGCAAAAGGATTCAAGAAGATAAACGGTCCGTATCCATTGTAGATAAGTTGTACAAAGCCACCGTCCATTACCTCCTCGCGGAAGATCATGTAGGCCAAGAGGGTTATCTGGTCGGCCTGCAGTTTTTGCATGCCTTCGGTGTTCAGTTCACCTCCAATACTGTCTAGGATGTGCTTATAAAAAACATCAACAAAGGCGTCCATTCCCTGCTGAGCAGCTTGAATAATCTCTGTTTCTTTAATCTTAACTTGCATGATATGTTGCTATTATTTGTAATGCAAAGGTATCAAAAATAATGATAATTAGGTAGCTGTTGCGAAAAATCGCTTTCCTTTTTTTGAATTAAGCGCTTTTTTTACTACTTTTGCATGATTTTTAGTGATAAAAAACATCAAATTATAATTAATAATTTAAGTAAACATGGTTTATTCACACGAAGTACAAAACATGTGTTGCGTGGCTAAAGGCCCCAACCATGGTCCTGCTCCCATTCCCGAAGAGGGCAAGTGGGTTCAGGCAAAGGAGATTAAGGACATCAGCGGTCTGACACACGGTATCGGTTGGTGTGCTCCCCAGCAGGGTGCTTGCAAGCTGACACTGAACGTCAAGGAAGGCATCATCGAGGAAGCTCTCGTCGAGACCATCGGTTGCTCGGGTATGACTCACTAGGCAGCCATGGCCAGCGAAATCCTGCCTGGCAAGACTCTGCTCGAGGCCCTGAACACCGACCTCGTATGCGATGCCATCAACACCGCTATGCGCGAGCTGTGCCTGCAGATTGTCTACGGACGTACACAGAGTGCCTTCTCTGAGGGTGGTCTGGCTATTGGTGCCGGTCTGGAAGACCTGGGCAA
>DLBF01000169.1 GCA_002494215.1 Prevotellaceae bacterium UBA7028 | reverse complement strand
CTGCAGACGGGTGTCATTATGCTGATCGGTCTGTTGGCCAAGACGGCCATTCTGATTACCGAATTTGCTTCTGAACGGCGTGCCCAGGGTCTGAGCATCACTGAGGCTGCCTTCGAGGCCTGCAAGGAGCGTCTGCGTCCTATTCTGATGACGGTTCTGACCATGATTATCGGTATGATACCACTGGTGATAGAGGGTGGCGCAGGAGCCAACGGTAACCGTGCCCTTGCCCTTGGAGTTATAGGTGGTATGAGCATCGGCACCATCGCCCTACTCTTCGTCGTTCCTGCCTTCTTCATCGTGTTCCAGCATCTGCACGAGAAGTTCCAAGGGAAAGAAGTGAATGTTGAAAAGTGAATAACAGAATCCCGAAGTATCGAAAAAATCGAAAGATTATGAACTATAAGAATATCACTACCGTTGCCCTTGTGAGTCTTGCGCTCACAAGCTGCGGCCTCTATAAGAAATACGAGTCGAAAGCGGAAGTGCCCGCAGATGTTATTGGAAGCACCAACCCTTCTCCTGCGGGCGAGGGGGAGATGCCTGTCAGCTGGCGTCAGTTCTTCACCGATCCGCTCCTACAGCAACTCATCGAGCAGGCACTGGCCAACAACACCAATCTTGCCTCTGCACGCATAGCCGTAGAGCAGAGTGCAGCATCACTAAAGGCTACCCGCCTCGGCTACCTTCCTGCATTCAGCCTCGCCCCTCAGGGTGCACTGTCAAGTTTCGACCTCAGTCCCGTCACCAAGACCTACAGCCTGCCATTGCAGATGAGTTGGGATGTGGAGCTGTTTGGTAGTATCACCAGCAAGAAACGAGCTGCCAAGGCGGTCTTCCTGCAGGCACAGTGCGGCGAGGAGGCTGTACGCTCCAATATCGTCAGTGCCGTGGCTCAACATTATAGTATGTTACAGATTCTGGACTGCCAATTGGATATCCTCACGCAAACAGACAGCCTCTGGGGTGCCTCTCTGCAAACGCAGAAGTCGTTGTGGGAGAATGGCAAGGCATATTCAACGGCCGTTAACCAGATGGAGTCCTCGTGGTTGAACGTGAAGACGCAGATCGTGGATACTCGCCGTAGCATCCGCAGCACAGAGAATTCGCTCTGCAAACTGTTGGCCATCACGCCACAGCATATCGCACGTAACAAATGGGGAGAGCATGCGCTGAGCCCATCCATTGCTCTTGGTGGTCTATCTGCCGAGATGCTCCGCAACCGCCCCGACATTCGTTTGGCAGACCACATGATAGAGGAGGCCTATTACAACACACAGACGGCACGTGCCGCCTTCTTCCCCACCCTCACGCTCTCGGGTACCATCGGCTGGACCAATAATAGTGGTGCTGCCATCGTTGACCCCGGCAAGCTGCTGCTCAACGTCATGGGCCAACTAACGCAACCTATCTTCACACGCGGCAAGCTGAAGGCTGGCCTGAAGATTGCGAAGCTGACACAAGAGGATATGCGCAACAAATACGTGCAGACTGTCATAGATGCCGGTAATCAGGTCAATGAGGCCCTTGCTGACATCCAGGCTACTGCCGAGAAGCACGAGTACTACCATCGTCAGGTGCTTACGCTCCATGATGCCTTCAACGGTACCCATAAGCTGATGGACAACGGAAAGGCCAGCTATCTGGAGGTACTCACCGCCCAGGAATCTCTGCTCTCCGCCCAGCTTAGCGAGGCCATGAACATGTACAATGGCACGCAGGCCCTCATAGCCCTCTACATTGCCCTGGGCGGTGGAACGAAATAAAGCCCCCTACTACTCCCCGAGGGGAGAGTGATAGTTGATAGTTGAAGGCTGCGTGAGCAGGCTCGATGCGAAGCATCAAAGTGTAGAATGTAGAATCAGTTTAAGAAGTTTAAATATGAGACAGAAGATTATTCTACTGCTGATTGCTATCATGTTATTCATCGGCATAGTAGTTATATTAAGAGATTGTGACAAAGTAAAAGCACAAGAGGACAATCCTGCCCAGCAGGTAAAACACACCGAACTAATACGCACCAGCCAGAGCTGGGACGGTATGGAGTTGCCTGACTACCTGCAGGGTCGACCTGAACTGGTGGCAGTGAAGTACGAGTTCCCCGCTGGACACAAACTAGGATGGCACCACCACCCCGTGATGAACTACGGTGTACTGGTGCAGGGCGAACTGACCATCATCGGGTTGGACGGCAAGGAGAAGGTGGTGCATGAGGGTGAGCCAGTAGTAGAGATGGTGAACACCGTCCACCACGGTGAGAACCGAGGTACCAAGACCGCCATTCTCTATATGTTCTACCTCTCGCAGGAGGGTCTGCCCTTGGCTGTGCAGCATCCGGAGATACCACTGAAATAACATTATCGATTTATTACCATGAAAAAGATTTCTCCTTGGGCGATTGCCGAGATCATCATTCTCTGTGTCTTTGTGGCTATCGTGGTAATCAGACGATCCACAACATAATATAAACAAAGTAAATATTAACGATGATACAGCAAGCAAAACTATGGATACTGGCCGCCTTCCTCGTCATCTGCGGCGCTTGTATAACGACTTGTTGCAACAACAATGACGACAATCCTGTTATTGAGACACAACGGCCTACCATACAATGCATTACTGAGCGTGGTACGTTGCTGGTGGGAACCACGGGCGACTACCGGCCGCTGTCGTACCGCGAGGCCGACGGCAACTACTGGGGCTTCGGCATAGAGATGGCAGAGAAGATAGCCGAACGTATTGATGTAGGCATCGCATTCGTGCAGACCTCGTGGCCTACGCTGACCGCCGACGTTCAGGCAGAGCCGCAGACTTTTGACCTCGCCATCGGTGGCATCACCATTACCGACACCCGACGGGAGACGATGCTGATGAGTGACGGCTATCTATGCAACGGAAAGACCATCCTTTGCCGCGCCGCCGATGCTGATCGCTTCCAGTCGCTGGCCGACATTGACAAGCCGGAGGTGCGCGTGATGGTGAACCCTGGCGGGCTGAACGAGAAGTTCGCCAATGAGAACCTGACGCATGCCACCATCATCGTCTATCAGAAGAACGAGGAAATCCCTAATCAGGTGGCCAAGGGCAATGCCGACGTAATGATTACCGAAATCACTGAGGCCCCGTGGTACGTGCAAAATGACCCGCGTCTCGCTGCCCCGCTCATCGAGAAACCTTTCACCCACGGCGAAATCGGTGTGCTGATGCGCAAAGGGCAGGATGATCTCCTCACACTTGTCAACGCCGTCATCGCCCAGATGAAAACCGACGGCACCCTCCGTAAATTGCATGAGAAATATGGACTTAAACAAAAAATAAACCATAAAAAGTAACTATTATGAAGAAAATTATGATGATGGCAGTAGCCGCCTTTATGGCTACAAGCAGTGCATACGCACAGTTCGAAAAGGGTAAATGGTCTTTACAGCCATATGTCGGTGGTGTTGTTTCATCAATAACAAACGTAGGTTCTTATGACCTTGACGATGGTACGGAACTGAAGAAAAAAATGGCCGTTGGTTATATCATCGGAGGTGAGGCAGAATATCAGTTTGCCAAAAAGTTCAGCGTTGCTGCCGGTCTTAACTACACCACTCAGGGGTGCGGATGGGATGACTTCAGTTATTGGGAGGACGGAGTCAGAGTCAAGATTAAGAACCAGAGAGATAATCTGGGCTACATTAAAATTCCCATCGTAGCCAACTACTACATTTTCAAAGGATTTGCAGTGAAGGCCGGCGTTCAGTTCGGTTACATGGTCAGATCTAAGTTCTGTGCACATGGAACAGCCGAAATGGACATTTTAGGAGATGGCGTTATAAGAGATGTGGACCTTTACGGTACTGTTGATGTAATGGATCAGTATAAGAGATTCGATTTCTCTATTCCTGTTGGTATTTCTTACCAGTTCAAAGTGCCTATCACTATTGACGCCCGCTATCAGATTGGTCTTACAAGGTTGAACAAACTGACCTACGACGGCGTGAAGAACAGCAGGAACAGCGTGTTTACGCTGACTGTCGGTTACAAATTTAAACTGTAAAGAAAACCATACATGTCCGCAAAACAAACGAATTAGAAGCTAACTAAGCCCACACGGCTAATCAATTATTCCAAACGTGGGAATAAAAAGCCGGCAACCTACCCCATTTTCTTCTGCCGATTATTAAACTAAAAAAAGAAAGAATAAGAAACAGAAAAAAACAGCTCAGAGAGTAAGGTTATTTGAGAAATTTACCTATCTTTGAAAAAATTTCTTTAGCATAAACGCCAAAACAACGAAAAAGTTCCATGATAAACAGTTTGTTCGATAGTTTTTACAACAACCTGATAGCGGAGGAACGCTATAGGATGATTCTCGACGGTCTGCAGGTGACGCTGCTTATCACGTTCTGCGCCGTCCTGCTGGGCACACTGCTGGGCGGACTGGTATGCTGGATGCGCATGAGCCGCCGTCGGTGGCTGCAGCAAACAGCCAAGGTGTATATAGATCTGATGCGCGGCACGCCTGTGCTGGTGTTGCTGATGCTGATGTACTATGTGGTGATGGCACCGCTGGATGCTACGGGCATTGTGGTGGCTATCGTCACCTTTGCCATGAACACGGCAGCCTACATCAGTGAGATGCTGCGCACTACTATCCAAGGCATTGACCGCGGCCAGACGGAGGCTGGACTGGCTTTGGGCTTCACACCCCGGCAGACGTTATTCAAGATTGTGCTGCCTCAGGTAGTCAAGGCGGTTATGCCCGTCTATCAGGGCGAAGTAATCAGTCTGTTGAAGGGCACGAGCATCGTGGGCTACATAGCTGTGGCTGACATAACGCGCGCCTCGGACCTGATACGCTCGCGCACGTTCGATGCCTTCTTCCCCCTCATCGTGACGGCCATCATTTACTTCCTGATGGCATGGCTCATCGGACTGTTGCTTCAGAGCCTTGTTCAGCACAAGCGCGTGAAGGCTATCGCTGCGGCTGTGGTGCTGATAATATCCGGATTGTTATGCTACGTACCAACTCTCACCTCTCAACTGTCACCTGTCAACCCATCACCTGTCAACTCTCAACTGTCAACTAGCAACTCCCAACTGTCAAACGCCCTCAAGGGCAAAAACGTGGCAGTGATTATTGGCAGTATTCAGGACATTGCCGTCACCGGCATGGCGCCCGATGCCAATATCCTGCGTGTGACCAGCGAAACTGACTTGCTGGCATCCCTGGAGAGCGGCAAGGTGGATGTGATTGGCGAAGAGAATCTCTCGGTGACATTCAACAAGGAACTTGCGGCCAAGGTGGACACGGTGAATGCAGGAATACCGCCCATTCCCATAGGCGCCTGTTTCCGTTTGGACAATACCCAGCTGAAGCAGGACTTCGACAGCTTTCTGAGCGATATCCGTCAGGACGGCACCTACCAGCAGATCTACAGCCGCTGGCGCAATGCCGAAGACCCTGCAGCAGTACCCATACCTCAACAGCGTGGCACAGGACAGACGCTGCACGTGGCCATCTTCCCCGCCCTGCCTCCATTCAGCTTCATCTGTTCAGGCAAGCCCTCCGGCTTGGAAATTGACATCCTGACGGAGTGGGCCAACCGGCGTAACTGGCAACTGGAGTTTCTGGCCATGGACTTCGCCTCACAGATTCCTGCCGTGCAGACAAACAAGGTGGACATGGCCATGGGAGCTATCAGCATGACCGAAGAACGACAGAAGCAGGTGCTCTTTTCCGAGGGATATATAGATTCGCACATTGTGTTGGCAACACGGAAAGGGGAAAGCGGCATACTTACAGAAACCCACCCCCAACAGACCCGCCCCCAGCCCCTCCCTTGTAGAGAGGGGATTGGATACCTTTGGTGGGTTGTAGTTCTCCTTATTATAATAATAGGTGGTGTATTGTTGCTCTATGGCCGTCGCAAACGTGTAACCAGGACTGCGGTAGCAAATTCTTCATTCTTCACTCTTCATTCTTCACTTAAGATTTCTCATTTGAGAAAGAGCTTCGGCAGTCTTGACGTCTTGCGCGACATCACTACCGAAGTGCATCGTGGAGAGGTCATTTCTATCATCGGTCCTTCGGGAACGGGCAAGAGTACTTTCCTGCGT
>DLBF01000023.1 GCA_002494215.1 Prevotellaceae bacterium UBA7028 | reverse complement strand
GAAGTAAAAGAATTAAAGAATTGAAGAATTGAAAATCCAGAACGGCAAGAAGATGCTTCTGTAATATTTTTTTACACTACAATAATGAAACGGAGCATACCGGAAAGGTATGTTCCGTTTACAGACTAAATTAAACGACATGACGAAGAAAACTTTTTCAATAGCAACAATGCTCTGTATGACCGCAATGGCTGGGGCACAGAGCATCGACTTTAACTTCACCAATGCACAGGACGCAATGAAGTGCGAACCTGGCTATGTGGCATGGAATGTTCCTCAAGCTGCCAGCAGTTCGATGACTCTTGACAACGGACTAAATGTGACCATTGCTGCAACGGGCAATGCGGACATATTACGAGACCAGTGGCACAAGAATACCTGTCAGTGGGGCCAACAAGACAATCTGACTGGTAACCGCCTGTTTGGCGACGGTGCGGTGGCGTTTATCGCTGATGATGACAATAATACACCTAATCAGACCACCATACCTACCAGTATCGCAGTGACCATCAAAGGACTATCAGTTGGACTACATTCCGTAGCTGCTTATCACATCTGGAAGGATCCTAAGACGGGCAACATGCCTACCATCAAGGTTGACATAGAGCGCACAGACTATGAGGAGACTTCAAAGGTAGTTGGCGATGAGGAGGTAATCGAACGCACGGAAAAGAAAACCACCTTGCCTGGACAGACAGGTGTGCCATACGTTAACGTAATCAACACTAAGGGTGCTCTCAAGATGGCTGACTGCACCTTCTCCTATGTTGAGTTTGAGATAGTGCAAGAAGGACAGCCTGTGACTCTTACCTATACTACAGAGGTGGAGGAAGGCAAAGAGTATCAGACTACCTGCGTGATGCTCAACGGATTGCTGATAGACCGTTCACCACTTATTGCCATGGACCCTGTGCCCAGCAACATGGACTATCATATCGATGCTGACAACGGCTCATATACCCTGGAATGGGCTGGCAGCACGGTAGCTGTGAAGCATCGACTGTTCTATGGAACAGATGCATCGGAAGTGGAGAATGCTACCGCATATCAATACGAAGGCACCGAGACGACATACACACTGAGCAATCTGAACAGCTCGAATACCTACTACTGGCGAGTAGACGAGGTAGATGCCACAGATCGTGTGTTCAAAGGCAATGTATGGTCGTTCCGTCCACGTCAGTTGGCATTTCCTGAGGCTGAAGGCTATGGACGATTTGCACAAGGCGGACGTGGCGGTATAGTATATCATGTTACCAACCTCAGCGGTGACGTCAACACAGAGGGTTCATTACTTTATGGATTGGTTAATGTAAATCAGCCACGCTATATCGTTTTCGATGTCAGTGGTACCATCGAACTCGACTTTGAGTCATATTTCGTCAAGCCATACGCCTATATTGCTGGTCAGACAGCACCAGGTAAGGGCATCTGTATCAAGGCCTCAAATATCAACATAGGCTCTGACGTCATTGCCCGCCATATCCGTTTCAAGCGCGGATTGGGTGTCTATGGCGAGAATACAGGTAACGCTATGGGTATGAGTGGTGCCAACCACGCTATCGTAGACCATTGCACAGCCACTTGGGGTACAGACGAAACAGTTTCTGGACGTGGCGCACAGAATATCTCGTTCCAGTATAGTGGAATCTTCGAGGCTCTGGGTATAGCAGGCCATAAGAACTATACAGATGGCACCAACCATGGCTATGCTGCCACTATTGACGGAAACATCGGGTCATGGCACCACAACTTGTTGGCCAACTGCGCAGGACGTAACTGGTCAATGGGTGGCGGTATGGATGCTCAGAACCGCCCAATCGGTGGACTGGACCTCTTCAATAACGTATGCTACAACTGGAACGCGCGTACCACAGATGGTAACTGCCACGCTGTGAACTTCGTGAATAACTATTATAAAATGGGAGCGGACACCAAGCGCACAGAGCTCTTTATCATGGATTTTGAACTGGCTACCGACGTAGCTGACAACCGTACTAATACAGGATATGTCAGTGGCAACATTCGCGAAAATAAGAATCATACCCAAACCACCGACACGAAAGGCGATACTTATAAGGCAACTGGCTATGTTCCTACTGACTATGACTATCTGGTCAATAAGCCACTGTTCTCATCCTATGCTGAAATCCATTCGGCTAATGATGCTATGAAGATTGTAACCAGTTATGCAGGTGCTACAATGCCTCAGCGTGATGAGCAGCATCTGAGAATAGTGAAGGAAACACTCAACGGTACGCATACTTATACAGGCTCCAAGTCTGGTATCAAAGGTGAAATAGACAACGAGGCCGATATCACAGAGCATGCTGCGGGTAGTGGCTGGGAGGAATATCCAGAGGAACATCGTACTGCCGACTGGGATACAGACCAGGACGGTATGCCAGACTGGTGGGAGCAGATGATTGGCAGCAATGCAAACGTTGCTAACCAAAACGATGATCCTAACGGTGACGGCTGGACACTGTTAGAAGACTATCTCGACTTCATGGCGCACCCTTATTTGATGGTAAAGTCTGGAGAGACAAGCACTATAGACGTGAAGCCTTACTTTGCCGGATTCTATGGTCAGAATAGTGCTTACGGCAAAGTGACGCCTACCTATAGTGTAAGCTCTGAAGATGGGCTCTTTACTGCCAGTGTTAATGGTTCTACAGTAACAGTAGTGAGTCAGCAAAATGTAGGATATGGTAATATTAATGTTACAGTGAACGATGGAGAAACAACATGGAGTCAGCGCTTTGGCGTTGCCGTGACAGGCACAGCAACAGGAATCCAAACAGTCAATTTCGCTGATAAATCCTCTGATGTAGCTCCATTGTACGACCTTCAAGGACGTAAGGTAGAGCAACCCACGAAGAGTGGTGTGTATATTCAGAAAGGAAAGAAAATCATCGTGGAATAATCCCTCTGGAGTAACTTCCTTGTTACATAAAAATAAAATGAGAAATGCAGCCTGAATAAGGCTGCATTTCTCATTATATTTAGAATTAATATTTTCATTACTCAACTTTCGCGAGTAAAACTTGCTCTGCTTCAAATATACTTACATCAGTTTTCCTTTAGCTGCAAGTGTGTCATAATTGTTGTTCAGGTTACGCCAATCCGTCTTGGTCTGGGGATTGATGCCATTGATGTACTTCTCGATATTTGTATAGCCATCACCATTGCAGTCTTTCACGGCATCGGAGGGGTCGTTGGGATTCAGACCATACTGTTTCTCCCACTCGTCGGGCATACCGTCAGCATCGGTATCGATATATGGTTCCCAAGACTTGTACTCTGGATAGCCGCCCATCTGTCGTGGATCGGTGATAATACCTTGCTTGTAAGAATCTTGTGCCAGACGACGATACTTGAAGTAGCCTTGCTCGTTCTGTGACTTCTTGTGTAGCCCCCACATGTCACCATAAGGATTTTGTTTAACACCAGTCTTTTTCTCAATCTTAGCCAATTCCTTCTCGTAGTCCTTCACATAGTAAGCCTGACCTGTGCGAACCTCCTCGCAGATGCGCTCGTCAACGATATCACGGCAGGGAATTGTAGCACCAGCATTAGCAAGTACCCATTCAAAAGCCTGTTCTGCACCCATCACCTTTATGTATGGCATGGCGAATGGCTCGTTGGAACGCATGAGTGCTTTCTCCGTTGGATCCATCTCTCCGTCTTTGTCGGCAGTCTGAATACCACCGTTCCAGTTGTCCTTCGTGATCTCTGGATATCCCTCCATGATATTGCCTTCGGCATAGATACGACCGAACTGCTTGAAGGGAAAGAGACCCTCTGAACGGCTCTCACTCTTGATGATACGGTGTCCTACAGGTGTGTCCTTTGGAGTCAGCGGACCTGGTTTGTAGTAGTTATTGATGAAGTTTGACATGGTGCTGAATTCGCCACCGTCTGCCGTACGGTGTACCCAGTTATATACTACATTATTTATATAGTTGAATACACCTCCCCAGCCAATACTTGGGTTACGACCGGTATTGTCAGCCCAGAGGTTACGCATGAACGTAGTGTTCTCGCCTCCGATTGTTGAACCGAAAGCGTGGTTCCAGGTGTCAAGTGCTTTCGCACTGATGGTGTTTTGGATGGTCACATTAACTGTAGGTTCCTTGCGGTTTGGTTTTCCATCGTGCATGTCAAACATGTGACGGTAGAAGGAGATGTTCTCGTCGAGTCCCCACTCACAAGAGCAGTGGTCAATCATGATATTACCCACGGGGTTACCTCCGAAGGAATCTTCACGGTTAGTTACAAGTGTTTCACCACGACGGAAACGCATGTGGCGTACTATGACATCGTGGGTGTCTACCTGGAAAGACTCTCCTGCAATGATTACACCGTCGCCTGGAGCAGTCTGTCCAGCAATGGTGATATATGGAGCACGGACGTAGATGGGGGATTTCAGGCGAATGATACCGCTGACGTTAAACACCACGATGCGGGCGCCGCCCTGTTCGCAAGCCCAGCGGAAAGAGCCGGGACCGTCATCATTCAGGTTTGTCACGGTCAGCACTTTGCCGCCACGACCGCCGAAGGTAAACATGCCACCGCCCTCAGCACCTGGGAAAGCAGGTATATTAGCCTGGCGCAGGTCGTAGGGACGAGATGCCCAGGGTACGTAGGGACGACCAGCCTTAGCTTCTTCAATCACGATGGGGAAGGCTATAGCCCATGCAGAATCGCTGTGTGCCTTCCATTGTTCTTTCTGTTCTCCAATTAGTTTCTTGGCCTCGTCAGTGAGGTCAGGATACTGTGCAAATGATGTCGTTGCCATGCCCAGCAACGACACGAAAGAAATAATAAATTTTTTCATAAATTAGTTTAAACGCGTTTGTTCTTTATTTTAAAAGACCTGTTATCCCCTTGCTTGTACTCATTAAAATGCAGGCAAAAAACAGGTTTTCCTAGGTTAGCCATGTATAATTAGCAAAAAAACGTTAAATATCTTGGATAGGGTGTTGTTTTTTCCTAATTTAATATTAACTTTGCCCCGAAATATTTATCCTTTGCTATGTGTAGCAATGATATTTCCTACATAACTAATGAACTGAAAACAATAACTACATTTATAAACAATATTAATAAATCAAATCAAATCACTTATGAAAAAGATATTACTTTCTTTCTTATCATTGATGGTGATTGCAATCTTCGCATTCGCTGCAACGAAAGGTCTGCAGAAAGCAGATGATGCCGAGACGTTTAACGTAGGCATATCAGAAGGTATCAAGAACGGCACAATCGAGGTTGACAAGGTTACCGCTGCAGCGGGTGAAGAAGTCACCATTACCGCTACCCCCGATGCTGGTTACAAGCTGGTGTCTTACTCCGTAATAACTTATACTTCAAATGAGGCAGTAGAAGTCAATGACGGTAAGTTTATAATGCCAG
>DLBF01000092.1 GCA_002494215.1 Prevotellaceae bacterium UBA7028 | reverse complement strand
CCCTTCTGCTTGTCAGCCTTCCATGCTGCAAATTTTGCCTCACAGGTAGCCTCGTCAAAAGCACCCTTCTTAACACCACCGCGTAGGTGCTTCATGAGATAAACACCCTCGCCAGATAGAATGTTACGAACCGTGTCAGTGGGTTGTGCACCACACTCTACCCAATAGAGGGCACGGTCGAATTTCAAATCTACAGTGGCAGGATTGGTGTTTGGATTGTAGGTACCAATCTTCTCTGTAAACTTACCATCGCGTGGAGCTCTTACATCAGCGATTACGATGCTGTAGAAGGCATAGCCTTTACGACCGTGACGCTGCAATCTAATTTTTGTTGCCATAATTTTAATTAAACTTTATTTATAGGTTTGAAATATGCCGTCAACTCGTAACGGCGCGCAAATGTACAACATTTATATGGATTGGGATGCAAAACCTCCAACTTTTTTTATTTATAATGTATATTTTGCCTTCATACTGGCCTTAATAAAGTAAACTATTAGGATGCAATACATGCCAAGTGACAGTATTTCACTCAGATAGTTGCTCCACCACTCATCATAGTGGAACTCAATTCCGCTAAATCGGAGGGCTACACTGACAACCCCCATCAAAGCTCCGCCGGCGATAAATCCGCTGGCCAAAAGAGTGCCGCGCTCGCCACGGGCAGTGTTGACTTCTTTCTGTTGGCTTCGGGTAGTTACAAACCAATTGACTGCTCCGCCAACCAATAAGGGAAGGTTCAGTTCCAAGGGAATGAACATACCCAAAGCAAAAGCTAAGGCAGGAATGCCTAAGGCATTGAGAATCAGTGCCAAGATGGCGCCAATTCCGTATAATGTCCAAGGTACATCGTTGCCTTGCATTAAGGGTTCTATGACGGCAGCCATGGCGTTGGCCTGTGGGGCTGACAATTGTCCGCTGGTAAAGCCGTATGTCTTGTTTAGAATCATAATGACACCTGCTACGGTAGCTGCGCTTACCAAAGTGCCAAGGAACTTCCAAGTCTCCTGCTTGCGTGGGGTTGATCCTAACCAATATCCTATCTTCAGGTCTGTGATAAAGCCGCCAGCCATGCTGAGTGCTGTACATACCACTCCACCCATGATAAGAGCGGCCACCATTCCCTCTGTGCCGTTCAGACCTACCGCAACCATAATAACGGACGCAAGGATAAGTGTCATCAGGGTCATTCCGCTAACGGGATTGGTACCTACAATGGCTATTGCATTAGCGGCCACGGTGGTAAAGAGGAAGGTGATGAGGACTGTTACCATGAGGGCAACGATGGCGAACTTGGCAACTCCGTTCATTACATCCCAATAAAAGAAAAGGCCAACGGCAAGGATAGTTATGGCGGCTACAATCGAGATGAAGACCATGGACAGGTCTTTCTGGGTACGCTCTTCGGAGTTTTTTTCGACCTTCTTCCCGCCCATCTCTTTGGCTGCCAGTGAAAGGGCTCCTGTGATGAGTTTGCGGCTTTTGACAATGCCAATGATACCTGCCATGGCTATACCACCAATGCCGATGCTCTTGGCATACTTGAAAAGCTCTTCGGCACTGGCTGTGGCAGCCGTAATGCCTTCCTGTACTTGGATGTCAGGGAAGAAAAAGGCAATGCCAGGTACAATAATCCACCATACCAGCATACTGCCACAGCAGATAATGAAGGCATACTTGAGTCCGACTATGTATCCCAGACCTAAAACAGCAGCTCCGGTATTGCATTTGAAAACAAGTTTCGTTTTTTCTGCTATGGTATCGCCCCATATCAGGGCACGGCTGGTAAAGTTCTCGTTCCAGAGTCCGAAGGTAGCAACAACAAAGTCGTAGAGTCCGCCTAATAATCCAGCTATCAGCAGAGGCTTGGCCTGCTCTCCGCCTTTGGCACCGCTTACCAATACCTGTGTGCTGGCTGTTGCCTCGGGGAAGGGGTACTTCCCGTGCATATCCTTGACAAAATACTTGCGGAAAGGTATCAGGAACAGAATGCCCAGAATACCACCCAAAAGGCTAGCCAGAAAGACCTCCATGAAGTTGACTGTCATCTCTGGGTATTTGGCTTGCAGAATATATAGGGCGGGTAGGGTAAATATGGCTCCTGCCACTATAACGCCCGAACAGGCGCCAATGCTCTGAATCATCACGTTCTCGCCAAGGGCATTTTTGCGCTTGGTAGCACTACTGAGTCCTACGGCAATGATGGCTATGGGTATGGCGGCCTCGAAGACTTGGCCGACCTTAAGTCCGAGGTAGGCTGCCGCAGCACTGAATATGACAGCCATAAGGATGCCCCAGCAGACAGACCATACTGTAACCTCGCACGGATTGGATTCCTTAGTCATCAGAGGGGTGTATTCCTCACCTTCTTTCAGTTCTCTGAAGGCGTTTTCTGCCAATGTGTCTTTAATGTTCTCGCTCATAGTGTATTATGTTTTAGCGGTTAGCGGTTAGCGGTTGACCTACGGTCGAGCCTGCTCACACTCGGCAATGCTCAAACATGTTTGGCATTGCTCTCGCTTAATCGCAGCCTTAGCGGTTAGCGAAATTTTGAATTTTGTTTTTCTTTGTTCTTTATTCAAATATTCTTTAATCAAAAAATAAGAGATTCATCTTATTCTGAAAGACAAACCTCTTACTCTTGTTTTTGTGGAGAATATCGGGCTCGAA
>DLBF01000122.1:9609-13141 GCA_002494215.1 Prevotellaceae bacterium UBA7028 | reverse complement strand
GTACTGCAGGCGGAAGGCCTTCAGGTTTTTGTAGTTGCGATCGAAGTCCTTGATGGTAAGCACAAGGTCTGTTCCGCTCAGGATGTTCATTGTACGGGTTGACATAGCCAGCGTCACAGGTGATGATGATGGTGTGAAGTGTGTCGAGAGATAGACAATACCATAGATTTCGTCAGGCTGTGAATCAGAAGCGAAGACCACAGCGATAGAGTCATAGTCAAGCACACCAATATCAGTCTGTCGTATCTGCAGTGCCTTGTCCAATGTCTGGCTACCGGGAACCTTGAAGAGTCGTCCTTCGGAAGTGAGTACACTACCGTCAATGCTCAGTTGTGCACCATTGGGATTTGTTTCATCAAGGAAGAATAGTCTGTAAGCAACGTCCTCGCCTATTTCTGATGCATTCGACAGGTGTAGCGTGTAGTTGGCTGCCGATCCGGTAGGTACGTCGCTTATCTCAAACTTGTCAACACTTATCTGCGGAACTTCTATCTGCATGGTCTTCTCCATGATAACGGTTCCGGGATTGTAGTAGCTTGTCGTATCCTCGTCCTCATACGGATTGCAGGTCTGTCCGGCGCGTGTGCGGAAGATGGGGCCGAAGGCACCGTACTGATATACATCTACCGTGATGGCATCGCTACCTTCCTCTGCCAGAGTGTATGAGAAAGAGGTATTTGTTCCATTAGCCGTTTCCGTGGATTCATGAAGACCGCCACTGGCAGATATCTCCAGGTCCCAGTCAACACCTGTATTGTTTATTTCAAAACCGAGCCGGTTGGCTACTTTTATGCCAGCCTTGACGTTCTGCTCCCACGTAGAGGTATGTGTGGAGTCATTTTCTACCGTATAGGTGTAGCTGGAACCTCCGTCAAACGAGTAGTTCTCAAACTGTACGGAAGGATCATTCTTCTTGTGCAGTTCGTAGGCAAGTACCTTCTCCTCCTCGTTCAGCTTCAGGTTATTCTCCCAGGTCTTAATCTGGTTGTTAATCCATTCTACGCTATCGGCGGTGGCGTATCCTTCTGTAATAAGCCACGTGAGCAGTTGCTCTTTGGTTTTCTTTACAGAATCAGGCATTGCCTCGTAGGGGTTGGGGACAACCAACGTATAGGTGCCTTCCTCGCCATAATTTTCATCGTCGGGTGTGAGATTGGTGAGGTAAAGGTTACCTGCATTCTTGCCTTTGTTATGTGTACCGATTTTATTTACGGGATTGTACTGGCTGATTTCTGCCGGAGTTGCCCATTTAAGCATGCTCTGGCGTATCTTCTTGAAGTTGGGCAGCAATGTATTCTTGATGTAGCTCTGTGTGTACATGAAGGTGGTGCTGTCAGGGTTCAGGGAAGTCGATATTACGTTGCGCAAACCGATGGAGAAATCCGAGTTTTCTCTCTTAAAGCCTATACGACGGGCATCTCCGAAAATGATGTTGGTAGATCGTCCGATGAATATGTCACCGTCTGATCCGACAAAGTCAGATTCTCCGGAGGTAGCCACAGCCTTGGTAATTGTGGTTGTCTCCTCTATTGTCTCTCCGCTTTCACCCTCACTTTCTGATACCACATGAGTTGTCAGGTCATCTTTTGCGTCTATTTTTGTTACTGCTAAAGTTACTGCCTGTGCACCAGGAACTCCACTGGCAGTACCGGTCATGACATCATTACTTTTTCCCAAGTGGCTAGTGAAGCCTGTTTCTTCGCTGTCTGACCATGTGTTGTTCCTAAGTGTGGTCGTAGTGGTGGTGGATCCAGTGCTCCACTCAGCTGATGAACCTGTTCCTGGTGGGTCACGCAGAATCATGGTCAGATGGTCGGGACCGGCGGTTACGAAGTTGTTGCCAGTGGGCATATCGCCCAAGATGATACCTTCCAGTCCGCTGCCGCTCCACTGGTATTTCCGTCCGTTAATGTCGTAGGTCATGCTGATGGTACGTGTGTAGGGTTCCGACACATTGGGGATACCCGCCGTCCATTGGTATATGGCCTTACCGTCTTCGTCTAACAGTAACTTGTTGTTCTTCAGGTTGAATACTTGTCCAGCTACGGCATCGTAGGTCTGACCGTCACTATCCAAGGTCACCTTACCCGTATTGATCCACACAGACTGGCCGTCGGAGAGGGCATTTCCGATGGTTACTTCTACATTCCTTAGTGGCACCTTCTTCACCACTGCTTTTTCGTGATTGGGGTCGCCGTCATAGTTCTTGTATTCCTCGAATCCTTCCAAATTGAAGGTGTAGGATTGTCCGCCCAGGAACAGCGGAGCTTCATGGCCAGAAACACCATAGTTGTATTTCACGTTGCCATCGGCATCTATCTCATAGATGTTATCAATGATGGTGTTGATTTCATCCTGGAATTTGTAACTCTTGATACCGAACGAACCGTCATTATGACCTTCCTGCGTTACAACTAACTGTGGCTCGCTGTGGTAGGCCTGTGTCAGTTTGGTGTTGTAGGTGTAAACCTGGTAAGAGCCGTCTTCGAGGGTGAGCGTATCGCTGTTTTCAATCATTGGTTGTGTGAGGTCGATAGTCACTCCATTACCCACGATGGTACCTGTATTTCTTACCATCATGTTGCCAAGAGCATACTCCAACGGTGGCAGCAGGGCAGAGAACTCACCTGTCACTGAGTCTGTCTCGATATATATTGTTCGGGCTTCAGGTACGCTGCCTCCGCCACGCCATGACTTGCTATTGATCTCGTCTGTGGCAGAAGGCACAGAAACAGTCTCAGTGTTATATTTGTATTCGAAACTGGTATCTGAAATTTTTTCTTTCACCGCATTGATGTAGGGGCTGGTGTTCACAGGATTAAGGGTAAGGCGTGTGATACCGATGTTGTTCTGGCTCAAACCGAAGCCTACGGGGTAGGCGTTCTCGATGTCACCACCCACAACGCGGCCGGTAAAGTTAACCAGTGTAGTATCGCGGAACTCCAGACCAGTTATCTTACGGTCGAAGTTGGCCTTTACTTTTTCTCCTAAGCCTTCAGGGTCAGCGGGATAGCGTCCGTTGTTCACAAACACGTGACCGTTCAACACGGCCTGAATGTAGTGCTCGCCAATAGGTACGCTGATTTCGAACTCGCCGTCGGAGTTTGTGGCGACCATCTTTCCGTCCCTTGTGCAAGCTACCCCGTCCACATAGAAGTTGACACCTTCAACGGGATAGGTGGTGCCTGAGTAGAGAACAGTACCGCTAACGGGGAACGACGAAACGTCGGTGAAGTCGGTGCCGTTATGTACCAATGAATTGTTGCTCACGAAGCGTAGCTGCTGCGTGGGGGTGAATTCGTGGGTGTTCAACTTAGGAATGATGGCATAAGTGGTACCTTCGCCGCTGAAGGGAACGCCTTGGATGATGAAGTTGCCATCCTTGTCGGTCTTTGCTTTCAGTTTCAGTTGCTCAGGTGTGAACAATGCCGACTCTGTGTTATTGCCTAACTCGCCATGGTGCTGGTGAAAGACAGTGAGGGCACGTGAGTAGTCGAAGAACTTATGCTTCAGACCCTCGTCGAAGGTCCAG
>DLBF01000122.1:0-9550 GCA_002494215.1 Prevotellaceae bacterium UBA7028 | reverse complement strand
CAGACCCTCGTCGAAGGTCCAGTAGGTCTCCAATCCTGCCTCGTTGCCCACCAGCAGGTGGTCGTAGTTCTCCAGAATCTCAGCCTCGGTTAGGCACTTCGTCCACAGACGGAACTCGTCGGCATAACCTTGATAGTAGCCCAATGAGAACTGTACAGCGCTATCGAGGTCCAGACTTCCTTCAATGGTCAGGGTGTCCTTCGTAGCCTTAGCAATACCCTCATCATCTGTGGTTATCAGGTAACCGATTAATGTGCCTGCCTTGCGGGTCAGTGCCACGTGGTTATACTGCTTGGCAGCCAGCTGGAGGTTGTTGAAGGTCACGGAATCCTCTCCGTTAACCAGTGTCAGCTTACCATTGCTGTTCATACCAATGTAACAGGTCTCGTTGTTCAGACGTATCATCTTGGCTTCGTTCAGCTCGTCGGGACTCAGCCACAGCTGGATACTGAAGTCGTTGTTGGCGAACTTCTTGGCGGCATAGGTCTTGTTGGGGTACGTCCACTTTACGGCACCTGCGTTATTGGTAAAGCGCATAGAGTGGTACTGATTCCCATTCTCGGCCGATGTGCCTGTCTTTTTTGCCTCCACGTCAACGCCTACCACTGAAGTACCTGCCGAGCCAAAGGTAATGCGGCCGCTCAATGTACCTGTAGTCTGGGCAAAACCAATGTCAGTCTTGTCGTTGGTGATTTCTGTTCCCTCGGAACATTTGTCAATCACCGTTACGCGGTAGTCGTAGAATACACCTGGCAGCGGCGTGTCGTCGGAATAGGTCAGGTTATCATCTGCACTCGACATGCGGGTGAGTTGAGTCCATTCTTCGTCATTGTTCTCGGCAGTACGGCGTTCTACAATGTAAGTCTTGGCTTCGTAAGAGCCTTGCTTATTGACGCGCCATGATAGATTCACCTTGCCTGGATAGACACCTTTCGTGGCATCCAAGGAATAGAATAGGGTACCGTTGCCGATGGCACGGTTGGTAAATATCACTTTATCGTTCTCCAATTCCTTGCCTTTGATAACGCCCTGTATGCGGTATGTGTGGGGCGCACAGGCGTTCAGTGGCTCCTCTACGTATGGGATACCATTCTCGTCTATGTCTTCCTGACGGTCTGAGTGTAGGTCGGTGGTACGGTGTATCCACTTGAATACTCCAGTGCTGTCCGTAGGTGTGATAGTGTAGATGGGGGATTTCTCATTGTCAACATAGATGCGGAACTCATGACCATAGTCCAAGGAATGTATGTCGGATGTCCATGAGAACTCGATGCGATCGTCATAACAGATTGCTTGTGCATCCTTGACGGGCACCGTACGGGTGGTGCTTACCTTATTGCAATTTTCCGTCTTGTTGGTTGACTTCAGTTCTTTCACCTTCTCTTTTACGTCCCAATCTCTCCATACATAATAGATTTCGTATTCCAGATTGGTTTCGTTGGGGAAGTCTTTGTCAACAAAGAAGTATGAATTTGCCTTCTTGTCGTAATTGGGATTTGTATATTCAGAATCGTTCAATTGTTGAAGTACTGTACCTACGTATTCACCGTTGCGGTAGATGGCCCATGAAGTGCCCCATTTGCCTATCGAATACGACGAGTTGTCGCCCTTCCACGTTATTGTCACTCGATTGCTATCCTGATCAAACTCAGTCTTCTCGATGACAGCTATTGGAAATGGTGCGAAGGCCTTGGTTTCGGCAAATTGATCAGTGTACTTTTTCTTCTTGTCCTTGTCGTTGCTATCCATGTCCCAATCATGCCTGAACTCATGTAGGGGCTGAATTTTAAATTCTTTGCAACGAAAATCCTTACCAATATCCTTCAATTTGAAGGAGTAGGTGCCTGCATTGTAGTTGTTCCCCAATTCCTTAGCGGGTATTCTACTCTCCCAGCTACCATCAATAAATGTCCAGATACGTGTGTTGCCATCGGTGTTGCAGGCTGAACCAAACTTGTAGGGGATGGTAATTGTACCGTCAGGTGCAATCTTGAAGTTGCCATTCCAAGATATTGTACGCACTTGGAATTTGTATGCGGTGTATTTCTCGAAAAGGGTGCGGTTGTCATTTGTAAAAATCTCGTGAACATTATTTACGCCGTCTTTGTCACACCATTTACCCTGAAACTTGAATATGAGTTTACAGTTACGCCACGCTAGGGGGAGGTACCAACGCACATAATGATGGTAAGTGGTTCCTATGGTTCCGTCGCTCCATGCGTAGGGGGTACCAGACTTGTCACAACCCTCAATTTTCTCTGAGGTGTTGAAGTTGTGGTTAGCATCGGTCTTAACGTTGATAATCTTTACCCAATTCTTTCCGTCGTCTGGACTGACCAAGATGTTCAGACCGCCCTGAGCTGCCATGAATCCCTCGGTATAACTCGTATAATCATAGCAGTAGGGGATTGAGAAATCTACGTATGGCTTGTTACCGTTATTGTTTGAGTTGTAAGTGTAATTGCGCATTAGGAACCTGTACCAGAAGCCTGTTCCGCTTATATCGGAACCTAGTACGGCACCTGCCCTTTGCGGCATCAAAAGCAACAATGCCATTAATAACACGACAGTAGCATGTAGCCGCCTGCCATTAGGAGAGTTGTGCAGTGGCACTTGCCACCACGGTCTCCATGAACTCTCAGTAGGTGTTTTTTTCATAATTCTAATACCGTGAAATTATTAATTGTGTTAATTGAAATTTCTACCTAAATGCCGCAAATAATCATTCTTTTTGCCGCTTTGGGTATATGAATATACCCTAAAAGCGGTCAAAGATACTAGTAATCTATAGAATAGAACATTCCTTTTTGTACAAAAACATTCCTTTTCGTACAAAAACAAGAAATAGATGTGAAAAAAAGCGGATTTTTCACACCTGCGTAGGGGCGCTAACCGCTATCTTACCTTATTATATATAAAGGAAACTATTCGCTCTCGTTGCCGTATCTGTCTAAGGCGGTGACCTTAAAGTGCAGTCCTAAGAGAGTGGAGGAGAGCAGATTGTATGGGTATTCGCTTTGTGAGGTTACTGTAACGATGTTGGCAGGATTGGTTGTGTCAACAGGCAGTTGTTTGCTGGCATAGATTACGTAGCGACAGCCATCAACAGGTTTCCATCTAAGGCAGCCAGTTGTAGGGCCTGTACGCTCCTCCTTAACCTCTGGAGCCTCAGGTCGTTTGCTACTTTCCCATGTCATAGGTGGAAGCAGGGCAGGGTAGGGATAATAGGCAGTCTTTACATAATCATAAAGTCCTTTCGTGTTCTCTGTCAGGAACTGGCTGCGGAAGTAAGCCTCTCCTTGCAATCCCTGTTCGCGAATGTAGCAAAGCTCACGCTGGATAACGCCAAGGTCCCAATCTTTCTCTCTGGGCGAAAGGAAGTAAATGCCCAAACCTGGGACAATGGTGCGTCCATAGCTGTTCTCCTGCCAATCGGCGGCAAAGGGATAGAAGTGGTCGCCTTGGAAGTACATCATGGGGCAGAGCATATCCATGATGCCGTCGCGTAGCCATCCCTGTGCATTCTGATAGACAGCCGCATAGGCGTCCCATCCGCGTGAGGAGAAACGGCGCATATCCTTAAACTTGCCCACGGGCGAGCAACTGAGTCTTACCCAGGGCTTTATAGCTTTGATGGCTGCATGCGATTTGCGTACCATGCGGGTGATGTTGTCACGCCTCCAATTGGCTTTTGACTGCTTGCCGCCATATTTCTTGTAGGTTGCGCCATCGGGGAAGCCTTCGGCATTTTCGGGGTAGCGGATGTAGTCGAAGTGGATGCCGTCCACATCATAACGGCTTACAATCTCCTTGCAGATGCCTACCAGATAGTCGTCGGAGCCAGGTAGACCCGGATCCAGGTAATACATATCGTTATGTTTCTTCAGTAATTCGGGGTGTGTCTTCAGCAGACTCTTGGAGCCCAGTTTGGCAGCATCTTTAATCTTAAAGCTGGGAACCGTCACCACCCAGGCGTGCAGTTCCATGCCGCGCTTATGTGTCTCTTCTATGGCAAATGCCAGTGGGTCGTAGCCAGGGTCCTTGTCGTACTGCCCTGTCAGACAAACGTCCCATGGTTCTATCTTGCTGGGGTAGATAACAGCGCCCCTGATGCGTGTCTGCATAAACACGGTGTTTATCTTGGCAGCTTTCAGTTGGTCCAGTATCTGGCAGAGTTCCTGCTTCTGTTGTTCGCGTTTTGTTGCCGATGTGGCTTTAATTCTGGGCCAGTCCAGTCCGCCTAGTGTTGTAAGCCAAACACCTCTTACCTCATATTTGGGTGCGGGGTAGGCTGGCGAGAACAATTCCTGAGCTATTGAAAACTGAGCCATTGCAAGCAGAATGGCAGCAAAAAAGAGGCGTTTATATTTTTTCATGCGACAAAGATAATAAATTATGAGATAAAAAAGAAAAGATTGAGTTTATAAGTTTGTTTACTGTTTGTAATCGAGTTGGCGATATTTCGTAATTTCGATATTTCGATAATGTTTAATTAAAGTCTTCGCGTCTTGTCGCTAAAACAAGCTATGCTTGTGAGACTTAATGAAAATAAACGGGTAATTTGTAAAAAAATAATTGGTAAATTGCCAATTTATAAATTAAATTGTATCTTTGCGGTGGATTAGAAAGAAAATAAGGTAAAATAAGTATGATTACATTTTGTATTGCATTGGCTTGTCTAGTGCTGGGATATTTTCTCTACGGAACGTTTGTAGAGAAGGTTTTCGGGTTAGATCCCGACCGCAAGACACCTTGCTACACTCGTCCTGATGGAACAGATTACATTCCCATGCCCACGTGGAAGGTTTATACCGTACAATTCCTGAATATTGCTGGTACAGGTCCCATCTTTGGTGCCTTGATGGGTATTCTGTATGGCCCTGCCGCATTCCTATGGATAGTCTTGGGCTGTTTGCTGGGCGGTGCCATGCATGATTATATGTCGGGAATGATTAGTATTCGTCGAGACGGCGCTTCTCTGCCCGAGATTATTGGCGATGAGCTGGGCGGTACCTGTCGTCTGGTGATGCGTGTGGTAACGCTGGTGCTTATGATTTGTGTAGGTGCCTCGTTTGTGATGATTCCTGCAGGCCTTATGGACCAACTGACTGTGCAGCTGGTGGGCATTGCAGATACACGCCTTATCTGGACGGTGCTTATCTTCCTTTTCTATCTGGCTGTTACCGTTTTCTCTATCGACAAGATTGTGGGTAACGTCTATCCCATCTTCGGAGCCGCTCTTTTGCTGATGGCTGTGTTGGTGGGCATAGGTATCTTTTCACATCCCGAGGGAAGCATCCCATCCTTTGCCGATTCGTTCACAGACTGGTATCCTGTAGAGGGTGCCACGCCACTTTTCCCAGGCCTCTTCATTACCATAGCCTGTGGAGCCGTCAGTGGTTTCCATGCTACGCAGAGTCCTATGATGGCACGTTGCATCAAGAACGAGAAATATGGCCTGCGCTGTTTCTATGGCGCTATGGTAACAGAGGGTGTTGTGGCTTTGATTTGGGCTGCCGCATCCATCAAGTTTGTAGATGCTTTGGACGTAAATTCTTTCTACGGAATAACAGATACTTTCAGTAATGCGTACGAGAAGTTGTATTACACCATGACCCATGTGGTGCGCGACGGTCAGGTTGCCGAGGTCAAGATGGATCCCTCGCTTTTGGTGAATATGCTCTGTAATGACTGGCTCGGACGTACGGGTCTTGTGCTGGCTGTTCTAGGTATTGTGGCTGCTCCCATGAGTACTGGTGGTTCAGCCTTCCGCGCTGCCCGTCTGATATGTGCCGACTTCAGTGGATTCGGTCAGAAGACGGTTCTGCGCCGCGTTCTCCTGGCTGCGCCTCTGTTCCTGATTGCCATCCTTATGCTCAATGTCAGCAGCTTCAAGGTTCTTTGGCTCTACGTCAGCTGGTTCAATCAGGTACTGGCCACCTTCACCTTCTTCACTATTACGCATTATCTACATCACAGAAAAGACGGCAAGGGCATCCTGCCACGTTGGAGTTGGTGCATAGCTTTCCTTCCTGCCGTATTTATGCTGAGTGTTAGCAGCGAGTTCATCTTGGTTGACAAGGGCAATGGCTTTGGCCTTCCTGTTGAAACCAGCGAGATAATAGCTGCAGTGATAACAACGGTATTCACTGTTTTGTTTGTATGGTACGATAATAAAAAGATTGAATAACACACAGAATTATGGTAACCTTTACTTTTGCCCTGATTGCATTGCTCCTGGGATACCTTATTTACGGAGCCATTGTTGACAAAGTTTTCTCCCCAAAGGATTACACTTCCTCCATGCCTTGTTATGCCAAGTGCGATGGTGTGGATTATCTGCCCATTTCCCCTTGGAAGGTTTTCCTTATCCAGTTTCTGAATATAGCCGGCACGGGCCCTATCTTCGGAGCCATTCTGGGTATCCTCTTCGGCCCTGCCGCCTACTTGTGGATAGTTTTTGGTTGTATCTTTGCCGGAGCTGTTCACGACTATATGTGTGGTATGATATGCGTCCGCAAGGGCGGTGTATCCTTGCCTGAGCTGATAGGTGACGAACTGGGTATGGGAATGCGTATTCTGATGCGTCTGTGTTCCCTGATCCTTTTGGTATTGGTGGGAACCGTCTTCATCACCACTCCAGCCGCTTTGCTCGATAATATGATTGCAGATCAAGGGTGGCTTTGGAGCAATTGGTTCTGGATTGTGATAATACTGCTCTATTACCTGATAGCAACATTCCTGCCCATAGACAAACTGATTGGCAAGATTTACCCCTTGTTCGGTTTGGCCCTGCTGATAATGGCAATAGGTATAGGATGGCATATTTATACGGCACAAGGATGGCTGCCTGAACTTACCGACCAGCCTTTTGTTTCTCATCACCCCAAGGGCCTGCCCATCTTCCCCATGCTGTGCATTACCATAGCCTGTGGAGCTATCAGCGGATTCCATGGTACACAGAGCCCGCTCATGGCACGTTGTCTTACCAGCGAGAAATACGGCCGCCCCATCTTCTACGGCTCTATGATATCCGAGGGTATTGTGGCTCTTATATGGGCTGCTGCCACTATCAAGTTTGCCAGTATGTTGCCAGGCGAGGCTGGTGCTACGGCTTACGAGAAATTGGCCTCTATGGGTAATCCTGCTGTTGTGGTGAACGAGGTGAGTGTGGGTTGGATGGGTACAATAGGTGCCATTCTGGCCGTTCTTGGCGTGGTGGCTGCTCCTATTACCAGTGGCGACACAGCTTTCCGTAGTGCCCGCCTGATTGCTGCCGACTTCCTGCATATGGGTCAGAAGAATGTTTGGACGAGGTTGGCTCTCTGTCTGCCCCTCTTTGCTATTGCCACCTCCCTGATGTTTATGGACTTCAATGTCCTGTGGCGTTACTTTGCGTGGTTCAATCAGACGCTGGCATGCATCACCTTGTGGGCAGCAACGGTTTGGCTGGCTCGCAAGCAAAAGGCGTATTGTATCTGCCTCTTGCCTGCCATGTTCATGACGGTGGTTTGTACCTCTTACATCACAGTCGCTCCCGAGGGCTTTAGCTTACCCTATAAGTGGGGACTGATAGCAGGTTTCGTGATGATGGTGTGCTGTACAATTGGATTCTTTATCTGGAAGAGCAAATATAAAAGTCAATATAACCTAAACTGCCGAAGGCCTTAAAGCAGTTCTCTCGTAGCAGAGTTAAAGGAGGTCTTATTACTATTATGAGAAAGAGTCTTTTGCTGTTGTTATTTGCAGTGGTTTCTATGAGTTCTTTTGCACAGTTCGAAAAAGGAACCAAGTATGTGGGTGCATCTCTCACGGGTTTGAACATCTCTTATAGCACAGGCGAAAAGTTCGGCTTGGGATTTTCTGCAAACGGTGGTTATTTTATTGAAGATTCATGGATGATTCATGGTATTTTAGGCTATGATCACAAGTGGCAGGATGGACCAGATTTTAACGAAGTTGTCTTGGGTGCCGGCGCCCGTTATTATTTCCAGTCTAATGGTATTTTCTTGGGCGCAGGCTTGCAGTATCGTCATTCTGTCGCTCAAAATGATTTCTTGCAGTTGCCCTTGGAGGTTGGCTATTGCTACTATCTGAACCAGCATGTCAGCATCGAGCCTGCCATCTATTTCGAGCCTTGCCTCAATAAGTTCTCTGATGGAACAAAAGTAGGACTCAAGATTGGTCTTGGATTCTATTTCTAAGCCTCCGATCCCCCTTATTCTAGCTGTTTTCTGAAGAAGGAAACAGCTATTTTTATGGCCTCTTCGGGGTGCGGACCGAAGCCGTGGTCATAGCGGTCCAGCAGATGCCATTCACTCTTCTCCCATTGTTGGTGGAAGCGCAGACCGTATGTGTAGGGAACCGTGCGATCGGCTGTTCCATGTATGATGCAGGCAGGACCCTTGTAGCCTGCTGCCGTCTCGTAGATGGGTAGCCAGAAGGCCGACTTGATGTAGTCACGTCCCAAGTGATGGCCCCAAACCTCAACGTATTCAGGAGGGTCTAATGGGTCGCCCTCGCTTACAGGTTGCCCCGCTACTGTTCCGCGGATGGCATCATCGCGTATCACACCCGCTGGAGCCAGCAGCACCACGCCGCCCTTGAAAGCTTTCTTGCCCATCTTTCCTGCCAGCATGGCGGTAACAACACCACCTTGCGAGTGTCCTGCTATGCCTATCTTGCCAAAGCGTCCGTCTTCTTTCACCCAGTTATATACATGGTGTGCATCCTCTATCTCGTTGGGGACGGTCATCTGCACAAAGTCTCCTTCGCTCTCGCCGTGTCCGTTGAAGTCGAATCGGATGCTGGCAATGCCCTGGGCCTCCAGCTCATGAGCTATGCCCTGCTCCAGTCCGCCGTTTCTGTTGCTGGTGAAACCATGGCATAGAATCACTATGGGGCAATGCTTGGGCATCACGTCCGGTGTTTGCAGGTCGGCCACCAACTTGCCGTGGTCCCCCTGAATAATCACTCGTTCTGTTCGAGCGTTACAGAAACCCGCCGTAAGCAGGCAAGCTATAATAAGAAGTGTATGTTTCATGACATTGAACGTTGAATATTGAATATTGAACATGGGCCGCAATAATTGTCGTAACAACGTTATAATGATATATCGAAATAACGAGTGCGGCCAACACAATTATGAATTATGAGTCATTTTTTCTCTCTTAATTATGAATTATGAATTGTGAATTATTATCAATCACTTTCTGGCTACAAAAATACATAAATAAGAGATAAAAGAGAAAAATGAAAAGAGAAAAGTTGTTATAGATTATAGATAAGAGATGATAGATGATAGATAGTTTCAAGTCGCTAACCGCTAACCACTAACCACTAACCGATTCCATTGTAAACAATTTTCTGAACGCCTTTTCGCCCCTGTTTTACTGCCCAGTTAGAGAAAATTTACTGCCTCACTAGGGAAATTATTTTTCCTAACGTGGGAACAAATACTTATGGCTTATAGCGTTATGAGAAGGGTGAGGGCAATTTTCCCATTGTCAAATTATTTCAAAATCATCTATCATCTCTCATCTCTCATCTA
>DLBF01000200.1:16802-18476 GCA_002494215.1 Prevotellaceae bacterium UBA7028 | reverse complement strand
TTGTGAATTAAGAATTATGAATTATTTTACATGTTCATACCACCATCAACCTGAATAACCTGACCGCTGACATAGCTTGACAGGTCGCTGGCCAGATACAAAGCAGTATTGGCAATATCCTCTACCTGACCGGCACGACGCAGAGGAATCTTCTTAGCCCATTCCTGACGAACCTCCTCGGGCAGAGCGGCTGTCATGGCTGTCTCGATGAAACCAGGGGCGATAGCATTGGCACGGATACCCTTGGGACCCATCTCCTGTCCGATACTCTTAGCCAAAGCAATCAGACCTGCCTTAGAAGCAGCGTAATTAGACTGTCCTGCGTTGCCGTGAACACCTACAACACTGGCCATATTGATGATAGAACCATTCTTCTGACGCATCATGATGGGTACACATGCATGAATGAAGTTGAATGCACTCTTCAGGTTTACATTGATGACGGCATCCCACTGCTGCTCGCTCATGCGCAGCATCAGACCATCCTTGGTGATACCTGCATTGTTAACCAAAATATCGATGGTGCCGAAGTCTTCCTTGATCTTCTTTACCACTTCCTCAGTCTCGGCGAAGTCAGCAGCGTTGCCTGCATAAGCCAGACATTTTACGCCAACAGCCTCTATCTCTTTGCGGGTGGCTTCCATGCCGGCAGCCATCTCATCGTTCAACACCAAATCAGTAAAAGCGATGTTAGCACCTTCCTGAGCAAACTTCAAAGCAATTGCCTTACCAATACCACGTGCTGCACCAGTTACAATTGCAGTCTTTCCTTGTAATAATCCCATTTTATTTATTTTGAATTAATATGTATTTCCTAATTATGAATTATGAATTATGAATTATGAATTATGATAAAGGGTTACAAGTAATAATTTACATGTCTCTCGTTCCTTGCCAGTGCTTTGTGCAGGATTTTCTGTACAATACCACGACTGACACCGCTGGGAAGTCCCTTTGACAAGCGGTCATATATATAAGGTATTTCCAGACCCTTTATGCAATAGTGTAGGATGTCCACCACCAGGGGGATGCTTTCCACAACAAAGCGCCCGCTCTGTACGCCCTCCATCATGATGCTGGAGAACAGGTTGCGTTCGTTACGGTCAAAATTCTTTCTAACCTTAGACACCATGATGATGTTACGGAAAAACTCCGCCCTCAGGTTGCCATTGCGTTGCACGGCCTCCTTAATGCAGTCAAGATGTGTGTAGATGAGCTCTACCAGTTTGTCTTCCGGCTCCATCTTTTGGCTTGCTACGGCATTCATGCGTTCCGACATGATGTCCAATTCCTCCTCAATTACGGCCCAATAGATGTCCTCCTTACTTTTAAAGTAGGTATATAATGTACGCCTTCCCTTGCCAGAGGCTTGGGCTATGTCGTTCATTGTAGTATTCTCCAGACCGTTCTTGGCAAAGAGTTGTCTGGCTACATCCACCAGTTTCTTTCTTGTCTTAACTACTGCCATAACTTTTGCAAAGTTAGCACAATTCTTTGAAAGTGTGCAAAAACTTACCGCTTTTTTGCACATATTTAACACTTTGTGCCGATAATGGTTTTATTTTATATGTTGAAAAGCATTTTTCTGGTAAAACATTTGGACAATCCAAGAAATCGACGTACCTTTGCACTCGCAAACAAGAAACATCGCGGGGTGGAGCAGTTGGTAGCTCG
>DLBF01000200.1:0-16735 GCA_002494215.1 Prevotellaceae bacterium UBA7028 | reverse complement strand
CAGGCTCATAACCTGGAGGTCGCCCGTTCGAGTCGGACCCCCGCAACCAAGAAGAAGCCACAACGGCTTCTTTTTTTTGTGTCTACGCATTCTTGCAAGCACTAATCACGAATCAGTAAATGCTTGTTGTTGTGATAAAATGTTACGAAATTTGCCCTTGTGTTGGCGTTTTTGACAATTTGTACTTTACAAAATGATAGGTATGTGCATAATTTTTATCCGTATAATGTTTGACATGAAGATTTAGTTTAGTAATTTTGTGTTATACTTTTAAACTAATTAAACAACTTAAACTAATAAGATATTATGTTAGACATTAATGATTTCATGCAGAAGCTGGAGAAGCGTCATCCAGGCGAGAGAGAATATTTGCAGGCTGTTCGCGAGGTGTTGGTCTTTATAAAAGATGTGTACGACCAGCATCCGGAATTTGAACGTAAAGCCCTTTTGGAGCGATTGGTAGAACCCGAACGTATCATTACCTTCCGCGTTCCTTGGGTTGATGACAAGGGGCAGGTTCAGGTTAATCTGGGCTATCGCGTACAGTTCAATAGTGCCATTGGTCCCTACAAGGGCGGTTTGCGTTTCCATGCATCTGTAAACCTGAGTATCCTTAAGTTCCTTGGTTTTGAGCAAACCTTCAAGAATGCCCTTACAACATTGCCTATGGGTGGTGGAAAGGGTGGTTCTGACTTCTCTCCACGTGGTAAGAGCGATGGCGAAATTGAGCGCTTCTGCCAAGCTTTTATGAGCGAGCTGTATCGTTATATAGGTCCTGAGGTTGATGTTCCTGCTGGCGATATAGGCGTTGGTGCCCGCGAGATTGGCTACCTCTTTGGCCAATATAAGAAGCTGACACGCGACTTCAGTGGCGTCCTCACGGGCAAAGGACTCGACTATGGCGGTTCCTTGATTCGTCCGGAGGCAACAGGTTTTGGAGGTCTTTACTTCGTTAACGAGATGTTGCAGACAGCTGGTCACGACATAAAGGGCAAGACGGTTGCCATCAGCGGTTTCGGTAATGTTGCTTGGGGCGCTGCCACTAAGGCTTCGGAGTTGGGTGCCAAGGTGGTTACCATCAGTGGTCCAGATGGTTATGTCTATGATCCTGACGGTATCGAAGGCAGCAAGATTGATTATATGCTGGAACTTCGTGCCAGCGGTAACGATATCGTGGCACCTTATGCTGATGAGTTCCCCAGCGCCACCTTCTATCCTGGCAAGAAACCTTGGGAGGTAAAGGTTGACATTGCCCTGCCTTGTGCTACCCAAAACGAATTGAATGCAGAAGATGCTGAGCAATTGATTGCCAACAATGTGCTCTGTGTTGGCGAGATTAGTAATATGGGTTGTACGCCAGACGCAATAGACTTGTTCCTGCGTAATAAGATTTTGTACGCTCCTGGCAAGGCTGTCAATGCAGGTGGTGTAGCTACCAGCGGATTGGAGATGAGCCAGAATGCCATGCACCTGTCATGGAGTGCTGAGGATGTTGACAAGCGCCTGCACGAGATTATGCATGGCATCCACAAACAATGTTGTAAATATGGTACTCAGTCTGACGGCTACATCAATTACGTCAAGGGTGCCAACGTGGCTGGCTTTATGAAGGTTGCCAGGGCTATGATGGCTCAGGGTATTGTATAACCCCCTCTCATGTCAACTTCGCACAAAAAGGTTACATTAAAATTTGGTGGTTTCGGACAAAGACGTTATCTTTGCATCGTAAGAGTATCCACTAGATGTTAAACCTCAAAAACAAAAAGAACATGAAAAAGTATGTTTGTGATGTCTGCGGTTATGAGTATGACCCTGAAGTTGGAGACCCTGAGAACAACATTCCAGCAGGTACGGCTTTCGAAGATCTGCCAGAAGATTGGGTTTGTCCACTTTGCGGCGTTGGTAAAGATGAATTCAGCGAGGCATAAAATTACAAGCAATGGAGGTGATTTCGCCTCCATTGCTTTTTGTATTCCCCTCACTTATTCGTACCTTTGAGACTGCGTCTCGAAGGTACTCTCGTTCGGAAAAGAAAAGAAAAACAAGCTTTTCTTTTGCTTTTCGCTCACTTATTCGTAACTTTGAGACTGCGTCTCGAAGGTACTCTCGCTCGGAAAAGGAAATAAAAATAAACTTTTATTTCGCTTTTCGCTCGCTTTTTCGTACCTTTGTACCCCAAAATAAATATATAAGGTAGAAAGGTTCAAATATTAAGAGAAAATGTTAAGAATAGCAGTACAGTCGAAAGGCAGATTATTTGAGGATACAATGGCGCTGCTGGCAGAGGCAGGCATTAAGGTTAGCAGCAGCAAACGTACTTTGCTGGTGCAGAGCAGTAACTTCCCCGTAGAGATTCTTTATCTTCGCGATGATGATATTCCACAGAGCGTGGCAACAGGTGTTGCCGACCTGGGTATTGTTGGTCAGAACGAGTTTGAGGAGCGTCAGGAGGATGCAGAGGTTATCCGTCCTTTGGGCTTCAGTAAGTGTCGTCTGTCCCTGGCTATCCCCAAGGCTGTTAATTATACAGGCCTGAAATGGTTTGAGGGTAAGAAAATTGCTACGTCCTATCCTGGTATCCTGCGTCGTTTTATGCAGAAAAACCATATTGCTGCCGATATCCATGTTATAACAGGTTCTGTTGAGATTAGTCCGGGTATTGGCTTGGCTGATGCTATCTTTGATATCGTAAGTAGCGGCAGCACCCTTGTCAGCAACAACTTGGCAGAGGTTGAAGTGGTAATGAAGAGCGAGGCTTTGCTCATCGGTAACAAGAATATGAGCGATGAGAAGAAGGCTGTGCTGGACGAGCTGCTTTTCCGTATAGAGGCTGTAAAGAATGCTGAGGACAAGAAATACGTGCTGATGAACGTCCCAACCGATAAGGTGAAAGAGGTTGTTAATATCCTGCCCGGTGCCAAGAGCCCCACAGTGATGCCTCTTGCAACAGAAGGATGGAGCAGCGTTCATACTGTTATTGACGAGAAGCGTTTCTGGGAGATTATCCGTCAGTTGAAGGACCTGGGTGCACAAGGTATCCTGGTTGTTCCCATCGAGAAGATGATTCTGTAAGTTTCAACTTTCAATTTTCAACTTTCAATGAAAATATATAAGTATCCCACTCGTGAGGAACTGAAAGAACTGCTAAAGCGTCCTGTGCGTGATGCCGGTCAGCTGAATGCTACTGTTGCTGCTGTACTGGCAGACATAAAGACTAAAGGCGATGCTGCAGTAAAGGAGTACGAGGAGAAGTTCGACCATGTAAGTCTGCAGGACTTGGCTGTTACAGAGGCTGAGATGCAGGAGGCCGAGCAGTTGGTAAGCAACGATTTGAAGCAGGCCCTTGTGCTGGCTCATCAGAATATAGAGAAGTTCCATGCCTCACAGAAGTTCCAGGCAGAGCATGTTCAGGTTACCGATGGTGTGGAGTGCTGGCAGAAGTCAGTGCCCATTCAGAAGGTGGGTCTGTATATCCCTGGTGGCACAGCACCCTTGTTCAGCACGGTGTTGATGTTGGCTACTCCTGCCAAGATTGCGGGCTGTGAGGAGATTGTTCTGTGTACACCTCCCGCTCGTGACGGCAAGGTTAATCCTGCTATTTTGGTGGCTGCCCGTATTGCTGGCGTGAGCAAAATCTTCAAGATTGGCGGTGTGCAGGCAATCGGCGCTATGGCCTATGGAACAGAGTCTGTGCCTAAGGTGTACAAGATATTTGGTCCTGGTAATCAGTTCGTGATGTGTGCCAAGCAGCAGGTTAGTCTGCATGATGTGGCTATAGACATGCCCGCTGGTCCCAGCGAAGTGGAGGTGCTGGCCGACGATAGCTCTAATCCTGTCTTCGTAGCAGCCGACTTGCTGAGTCAGGCCGAGCATGGCGTGGACAGTCAGGTTTTGCTTGTTACCAAGAACGAGCAGATCATAGAGAAGGTTCAGCAGGAAGTAGAGCGCCAATTAGCTCTTTTGCCTCGTAATGAGATTGCTGCTCAGTCCTTGGAGTACAGTAAGATTATTCTGGTTCGTGATGATGAGGAGATGATGGATGTTACCAATCAGTATGCTCCTGAGCATCTTATCATAGAAACCAAGAACTATATGGAACTCTCTGAGAAGGTGATTAATGCAGGAAGCGTTTTCCTGGGCAGTCTTACACCCGAGAGTGCAGGCGATTATGCCAGTGGAACCAATCACACGTTGCCTACGAACGGCTATGCTGTGGCTTATAATGGCGTCAATCTGGATAGCTACAATCGTAAGATAACCTTCCAGCATATTACGGAAGAGGGTATCCAAAGCATTGGCCGTACCGTTGAGTTGATGGCTGAGGCAGAAGGATTGGATGCACATAAGAATGCGATGACGGTGAGAATGAGAAAATGAAGAGTTTTTCAAATTGAAAATTGAAAATTGAAAATTAATTTTTCTCTTTTCTCTTTTAATTCTTAATTAAAAAACGGTAAACAAATATTTCCAACTCAAAAACTCACAAACTTATAAACTCATAAACTAAATTATGACTTTTGAATTAGAAAAACTGGTAAGACCTAATATATGGGCATTGGAACCCTACAGTTGCGCACGCGATGAGTTCAAGGGGATGGATGCACACGTTTTCCTGGATGCTAATGAGAGTCCGTATAACGAACCTATCAATCGTTATCCAGATCCTTTGCAGGAAGAGGTGAAGAAGAAGCTTTCGCCCATAAAGCAGGTCAGACCATCACAGATATTCTTAGGTAATGGTAGCGATGAAGCTATAGACCTTGTTTACAGAATCTTCTGCGAACCAGGTAAGGATAATGTTGTAGCTATTGCTCCCACCTATGGTATGTATAAGGTATGTGCCGACATTAACAATGTGGCTTATCGTTCTGTCCTTCTGGATGAGAATTATCAGCTACAGGCTCAGAAAGTGCTGGATGCTACGGATGCCAATACCAAGGTTATCTGGTTGTGTTCTCCCAATAACCCAACGGGTAATGAATTGGACAAGAAGGAGATGCAGCGTATCCTGTTGGAGTTCCCTGGCATTGTTGTCATAGACGAGGCATATTCCGACTTCTCTGGCTTGCAGCCCTTCCGTCATTTTATGGACCGTTTCCCCAACATGATCGTACTGAATACTTTCAGTAAGGCCTGGGGATGTGCTAGTATTCGTTTGGGTATGGCTTTTGCCAGCGAGGAGATTATCGGCTTGTTCAATAAGGTGAAGTATCCTTACAACGTAAACAAACTGACTCAGGACAAAGCCATTCAGATGATGGATGATTGGGTAAAGGTTGACCAGTGGGTACGTCAGATAAAGCGTGAGCGCGAACACATGATGCCAGCCCTCAGCGAACTGCCTATTTGCAAGAAGATTCACCCCAGCGATGCTAACTTCGTGTTGGTTCAAGTAACAGATGCAACCGCTATCTACAATTACTTGATACATAAGGGCATAGTTGTTCGTAATAGAAACAAGGTTCAACTCTGCGGAAATTGCTTGCGTATCACCATTGGTACTCAGGTTGAGAACAACGAACTGTTAAGCGCATTACGTCAGTTTAAGTAAGATATTAGACGCTAGACATTAGAGTTTGATAAGTATGAAAAGAGCATTATTCATAGATCGTGACGGCACCATATTGGTGGAGCCCGCCGACGAACAGATAGATAGCTACGAGAAGTTTCAGTTTGTGCCTGGTGTCATCAGTGCTCTGAAGTTCTTGCGTCAGCATACAGATTATGAGTTTATAATGGTGAGCAACCAGGATGGTTTGGGAACGGACAGTTATCCCGAGAAGGATTTCTGGCCCACTCAGAATCTGATGCTGGATATTCTGAAGGGCGAAGGCGTTGAGTTTGATGCTATACACATCGACAGAAGCTTCCCTGCAGACAATCTGCCTACACGCAAACCAGGCACAGGTATGCTTACAGAATATATGAAAGGTGACTATGACCTTTCTGCCTCATGGGTGATTGGTGACCGTCAGACAGATGCCAAATTGGCTGAGAATCTGGGTTGTAAGAGCCTCATCCTTGGCGAGGATATGGACTGGCAGAAGATTACAGAGCTCCTCTTCGCTGGCGAACGTACCGCAGAGATAGTACGTACCACCAAGGAAACGGATATCACCATTCGCGTGAATCTGGACGGCAACGGAAAGAGCGATATCCAGACGGGACTGGGCTTCTTTGACCACATGTTGGAACAGATAGCTAAGCACGGTATGGTTGACCTGTATATCCGTTGTAAGGGGGATTTGGAGGTTGATGAACATCACACCATAGAGGATACGGCCTTGGCTTTGGGAGAGTGTATCCTGAAAGCCTTGGGCGATAAGCGTGGCATAGAGCGTTACGGTTATTGTCTGCCCATGGATGATTGTCTATGCCAGGTAGCCCTCGACTTCGGCGGTCGTCCTTGGTTGGTATGGGATGCTGAATTCAAGCGCGAGAAGGTAGGAGAGATGCCAACGGAGATGTTCCTGCATTTCTTCAAGAGCCTTTCTGATAGTGCCCGCATGAATCTGAATATCAAAGCAGAGGGCGAGAATGAGCATCACAAGATAGAGGGCATCTTCAAGGCACTTGCCCGTAGTATCCGCATGGCGGTAAGACGGGATGTAACTCATTTCTATCTTCCCTCCAGCAAAGGGGTTCTTTAATTGAGAATTGAGAATTGAGAATTGAGAATTGAGAACTGAAGGCTGCGATTGATCTTTAAAAATTGAAAATTGGGCATGAACCAAAGTCAGTATCCATCCACACTATTGCAGAAGGCTGTTACGGAAATCAGCCGTCTTCCTGGCATTGGCTCCAAGACTGCATTGCGTTTGGCTCTTCATCTGCTTAAGCAGGATGTGGTGGAGGTTGATGCCTTGGCTGATAGCATTAAGGAACTACGCCATTATATTGGGTATTGCAAGGTTTGCCATAATATAAGCGATACGGATGTATGCGAAATCTGTGGCAATGCTTCACGCGACAAGGCAACCATCTGCGTGGTTGAGAATGTGCGTGATGTGATGGCCATTGAAGGAACCTTGCAATATAAGGGTGTTTACCATGTTCTGGGAGGTATTATCAGCCCCATGGATGGTATAGGCCCTGCCGACTTGGAGATAGACTCGTTAGTTGAGCGTGTAAGGCAAGGTGGTATAGATGAAGTGATTCTGGCATTGAGTCCTACGATGGAGGGAGATACCACCAATTTCTTTATATACAGGAAGTTGCAAGATTTGGGTGTGAAGATTACGGTAATAGCAAGAGGCGTGGCCCAGAACGATGAACTGCAATATACAGACGAGGTGACCCTGGGAAGAGCTCTTGCAGGAAGAATACCGTTTAAGATGTAATTGATACTGAATATAATATGAACAAGAAGAAGATTTGCTTTTTTCTATTTATTGTCATTGAGCTGCTTTTAGCATTGGGCTTGGAGTTCCTGACTGACAATAGGGGGCCTTTGCTGGGAGGAATAGACAACTTGGCTCAGGCTCAGTATATTTTTGGCATGGCAACTGTCCTGACTGTTATTGTGGCAGCATATCTTGCCATTAGAAAGAAGCAGTTGAATCCTATTCTTAGGATGGCGCTTGTGATGAGCGGCGTGAATATGGTCTTGTTGGACTATTATTTCTTTTTCGATACCAATCTGATATACTTGTTGGCTGTTCTTGCCATAGCATATATGTTCACCTGGCCTGCCACAGAAGATTAAATTATTAAGCATGAAACTAAGCGTTGTCATAGTCAGCTATAATGTAAAGTACCATCTGGAACAATGCATCAGAAGTGTAAAGAAGGCTTCTGAGGGATTGGAGACCGATATATGGGTGGTGGATAACGCTTCTACGGATGGTAGCGTGGAATACTTACAGGCCAAGTTTTCTGATATCCATATTATCAGTAATACGGAAAACGTAGGTTTCTCACGTGCAAATAATCAGGCTATCCGACAGAGTTGTGGCGAGTATGTCCTAATGCTGAATCCGGATACCATCGTAGCAGAAGATACGTTGAAAGGGTGTATAGACTTTCTGGACGCTCACCCCGAGGTGGGAGCAACAGGCGTTCGTATGTTGACTGCTGATGGCACCTTTGCCCCAGAGAGCAGACGAGGTCTGCCTACGCCCTTCACCAGTTTCTGTAAGATGACGGGACTTGCCAGTCTGTTTCCCAAGAGTCGTGTCTTCGGAAAGTATTACATGAGGTATCTTAACGAGGAAGAGGCTAATCCCATTGAAGTTATCTCAGGGGCCTTTAATATGCTCAGACGTAAGGCATTGGATGTTATTGGTCTGCTCGACGAGGATTTCTTTATGTATGGTGAGGATATAGATCTGAGCTACCGTATGTTGATGGGAGGGTGGCAGAACTATTACTTACCTTATTATATTTTACACTATAAAGGCGAGAGTACGGAGAAGAGCAGTTTCCGATATGTACATGTTTTCTATAATGCCATGCTTATCTTCTTCAACAAGCATTTCGGTAAAAAATATCTGTTTATTGCTTTACTTGTCCGCTTGGCTGTTATTGTACGGGCAATAATAGATATGCTTATCAGACTTCTCAACAAGATTCTACCCGAGAATAATCAGCGTTCAGCTTCCTATCTGCGTTTCGACTTACGAGAGACATCTGTTACAGAGATGCTTTCTGTCCTTCGCAATCAGAAGGTCGGTAAGGGCGAGAGGTTGTCTGAGGCGGAGATAGTGTCTTACGATGGCACTATGCTGATTCGTCATAGCGAGGTCATTCCCATGTCGGAAAAATGAAATACGGTTTATGCTTAGAGGAAAAAGGATAATGCTGCGTGCTGCAGAGCCAGAGGATTTGGATCTGATGTATCTGGTTGAGAACGATACTGCTCTGTGGGAATTTGGTAATACGAATGTTCCTTATTCCAGATTTGCCCTTCGTCAGTTCATAGAACAGACAAGTAACGACATTAATACTGACGGTCAGGTTCGACTGGTCATAGCCCTAAGCAGCAATCGTAATGCCATAGGTTTTGTTGATTTACAGAATTACGACCTGCGCCATCGTAGGGCTGAGGTCGGTATTGTTATCATGCCCGAGTGGCAGCGTCAGGGCTTGGGAAATGAAGTCTTGCAGATTCTTGAGGAGTATGCATACAATCATCTGTATATTCATCAGCTCTATGCATTTGTATCCTGTGGCAATACTGCAGCTCAGGCTTTATTCTCTAAGGCTGGGTATAATAAAACTGCCACTCTTCAGCATTGGCTTCGCAACGGAGAAGAGTGGCAGGATGCTATGGTGTATCAAAAAATTCTTTAGTTTGCGCTTGTAAACTCGTCAAGGAAT
The DNA here is from genome assembly GCA_002494215.1 of Prevotellaceae bacterium UBA7028. Next base: position 7,417 of record DLBF01000200.1, on the reverse strand, counting down.
CTAATATCATTCTCACTGAACATACGCAAATCCTTAACTTGATACTTCAGATTGGCGATACGCTCTATACCCATACCGAAGGCATAGCCAGTGTAAACGCTGCTGTCAATGCCGTTGGCCTCAAGAACTGCCGGATCGACCATACCGCAGCCCAGAATTTCAAGCCAACCGGCCCCCTTGCACATGGAGCAACCTTTACCGCCGCAGATTGTACAGCTTACATCCATCTCGGCCGAAGGCTCTGTAAAGGGGAAATAGCTGGGGCGAAGTCGAATCTTAGTGTCCGGCCCGAAAAGTTCCTGAGCAAAGAGCAGAAGTACCTGCTTCAGGTCTGTGAAACTAACGTTCTTGTCGATGTACAAGCCCTCCACCTGATGGAAGAAACAGTGTGCACGTGCACTTACGGCCTCATTACGATATACGCGTCCAGGGCAGAGAATACGGATAGGAGGCTGTGTGTTCTCCATAACACGTGACTGTACGCTACTGGTGTGGCTTCTCAGGATGATATCAGGGTGAGACTCCACGAAGAACGTATCCTGCATATCACGTGCTGGATGATCATCAGCAAAGTTCAGGCTGCTATATACGTGCCAGTCGTCTTCTACCTCAGGTCCTTCGGCCAAGGTAAAGCCCAAACGGCTGAAGATATCCACAATCTCATTCTTAACAATGGTTAGCGGATGGCGTGAACCTAATGAGATGGGGTAGGGTGTTCTGGTAAGGTCAACAGATGAACCGGCATTCTTCTGAACCTCGGCAGCTTCTTTCAATTCGTTAATCTTATCCTGAACAGCAGTCTTCAGTACATTCAACTTCTGACCAATCTCGCGCTTCTGTTCTGCGGGAACATTGCGGAAGTCATTCATAAGGGCTGTAATTTCTCCCTTCTTACCAAGATATTTGATTCTCAGAGCTTCTGCCTCATCAGCATTTTTGGCTGCTAATGTTGCTATCTCCGACATCAATTTTTCTATCTTTTCAAGCATAATTTTGTTCTTTTCTGAAATTTCCATGCAAAGGTAATCATTTATTATGGAAAAAGTGAACGTAATGTGAAAAAATAAGTGTACTTTTGTGCGATTTTTAGACATGGGTCTTTAAGATGTACAGAATAGTCAAGGTATTATTACCTTCAGTTATGGTGCTTCTGCTCTTCTCTTGCCATAACGGAAGAACTGCAGAATCTGCAACGGATGTGGATTCGACAGAGACAGAGGCGTGCCTTGATACAGACACGTTGACCGAGGTGGAAGAAGAGATTGAGGAGGCTGACGAGGCCGACCGTCTGGATATGTCGTTTGACGATTTTCTGTTTGCGTTCACTCATAGTGACCGTTTACAGAGCAAGCGCATAGAATGGCCACTTTCCTTCACAAATGCTGATGGCGATGTCAGGAAGATAACCTCTTTGAACGCCAGTTCTGAATTTCGTTTCCTGAAGGGTGATTTCTTTACTGTTATGTATGCCGACAGGAAACAGATAGAAGAGCAGAAACTTGCTACCGATGATTCGTTGGTAGTTGTTGAACGAATTGATTTGCTGGAGGAGAAACTTAGGGCTTATGAGTTTAAGTTGATTTCGAGGAAGTGGAAGTTGACATCAATGCGCGATGTGGTTTTCCATGAGAGCGACATTTACGACTTCCTTACCTTCTATGCACGCTTTAGTTCTGATTCTTTGTATCAGCAGGCTCATGTGGAACAGCCCCTTAGGGTGATGGTTCTCGATCCAGAGGAAGATGATGCCTATATCGAAGGAACCATAAATGCCGAGCAATGGAGGTCTTTCTGCCCTGATGTTCCCCACGGAATAATATCCAATATCCGTTATGGCGAGCACAGGTATAGGCCCAAGCAGATGATTATGCAGAAGTCAGGTTCGTCTAATGGCTTGCAGGAGTTGTTTTTCTTTACCAAGGAAGATGATGAGTGGCGCCTGACTGCCTATGAAAATTAAAGAGTATGGATATCCAGAAGAATTGTTCATTAAAGGAATATAACACCTTCGGCATTGATGCGACAGCTCATCTGATGGTGAAGTACAATAGCGAGGCTGAATTGACAGATTTCCTGCGCCAATATCATCAGGAGAACAACCAGCTTCCTCTCTTGCATATAGGCGGAGGCAGCAATCTTCTCTTTCTGGCTGATTATCCTGGCATAGTTCTATTCTCCGAGATTAAGGATATCACCTTGCTTTCTGAGGACGAAGATTCTGTACTGGTTAGTGTAGGAGCAGGTGTTACTCATGATGATTTTGTATTGTATTCCATCAGTAAGGGTTGGTATGGATTGGAGAATCTTTCCCTTATCCCTGGTCAGGTTGGAGCTTCTGCCGTACAGAATATCGGAGCTTATGGCGTCGAAGCTGGTGACTTGATACAGCAGGTTTGCACCATATCATTAGAGGACGGAACAGAACGTGTTTGGAATCATGATGAACTGTCTTATTCCTATCGTCATAGCATCTTCAAGGAGGCCTCTGTTAGAGGCAAGTATGCTGTATGCCATGTTGTGTTCCGTCTGAAGAAGCACTTCACACCTTGCCTGAATTATGGCGGTTTGAAGGCTTCCTTGCAGCAGAAACAGATTCCTGAGGAGGGACTTACTGCTATGATGTTGCGTGATATCATCATTGAAACTCGCCAGCATAAACTGCCAGATCCCAAGATAACGGGTAATGCGGGAAGTTTCTTCATGAATCCCATTGTTAAGGTTGAGGTACTACATAGGTTACAGGAACAATTTGCAAACGTCCCATATTACGAGGTCGATGCTGAACGAGTAAAGGTTCCTGCAGGCTGGCTTATTGAACAATGCGGATGGAAGGGTAAGTCGTTAGGTCCAGCTGCCGTACATGACAAACAGGCACTTGTTCTTGTGAACAAGGGCGGTGCAAAAGGAAAAGATATCCTGACTTTGTGCAGAGCTGTACAGGAGGCTGTCCTTCGTCAGTTCGGCATACAGTTGTCACCCGAAGTAAACTTTATTGGCGAGTCATGAAGATAACGTTTCTTGGTACCGGAACCAGTTGTGGTGTTCCTCAGATGGGATGCCATTGTACGGTATGTACAAGTTCTGATCCTAAGGATAAGAGGCTGCGCTGTTCTGCTTTGGTGCAGGATGGCAAGACGAATGTGCTCTTGGACTGTGGCCCTGACTTTCGTGAGCAGATGTTGCGTATGGATTTCTGCGACAGACTGGATGCCGTATTTATCACCCACGAACATTATGATCATGTAGGAGGTATAGATGATTTGCGTCCTTATAGCTATGTACATGACATGCCCATCTATGCCGATGCCTATTCATGCAAGCATTTGCGCGAGCGTCTTCCGTATTGTTTTGTGGAGAATAAATACCCAGGTGTTCCCTCTTTGAAATTAAACGAGATGGCAGAGGGAGATACCATCAAGTTGGGAGATATCCCCGTGACAGCTTTGCAAGTGATTCATGGCAAGTTGCCTATTCTGGGTTTCAGGGTTGGAGATTTGGCCTATATCACCGACATGACTGACATTACGGATAAGAGCCGCGAACTGCTGAAGGGAATAAAACTGCTGGTGGTAAATGGGTTACGTCACGAGCCTCATGCTACCCACCAAACGGTTGAAGCAGCAGTGGAATTTTCTCGAAGCCTGGCACCTAACCTTCCTACCTATATCATTCACATGAGCCACCATCTTGGCCTTCATGCCCAAGAGGATGCCTTGTTGCCAGAGAATGTTCATCTGGCCTATGATGGCTTGGTGTTAGAGTTCTAATCACCACTTCTTAATTAAGAAGCTGGGATTGACTCTGAGGTATAATCCAAAGTTGAAGTTAAGATTCTGATTTCCGGGTAGCCACGTTTGTAAAGCCTGTGCCTGAGCACCTATCACATAGTGTTGGGCTATTACACGGTGGTAGCTTACCCCTAGGTATACCGTGTTGTTTCCCTTGTAGCTGGTCTGGTCAATCTGACTGACGGTATTAAAGAGCGGATTGCCGTATAGACTGACAAAGTGTTTGGGCGTGCAGACGTATCCTGCTTTTACACCCAGGTAGTCCCAGAGGTTGAGATTTACTCCTGCATGTCCGGCAAAGCCTGTCTTGAAAGGCCATAGGTTGCCGCTTTGCTGGTAGGCTGCCAACAAGTTGATTTCTGTGCTTAGTTGCTTTAAAGCCTTGCGATTGGCATTCCATTTCATGTTCACGCCAGCGCTGGCATTGCATATGGTCTGAACGCCACGTTGTGCGATATTCTGCTCTCCACCTCGGTGTTGTATGACAAGTTGTACTGGGCTTGTCCAGTTTATCTCGTTTTCAGGCTTGTTATACTTAACAATCCAATTCATACCCACTGTGAAGGCCTCCTGGTGTGTATCCATCTTGAAGATATAGCTTTGCCAGTTCAACCAGAGGTCAGCATGAACATGGGGCCTGTCCCAAAGTAGCTGGAATCCTGTTTCGGGGTCTTGCGACAAGTTGAGTTCTGGGTTAAACAGTGGCTCTATCAACTTGTGATTCTGCGCTCCGTAGATATTACCCAAAACAATTGTCAGGTATTTGAATTGTGCCTTTGCTCTGAACCAAGGAAGAAGATGTGCGCCGGATTGGTACTGATTGCCTTTCCACGTGCCAATGTCGTGATAGGCATAGCATGGATATTTGTTGGCTCCGTTAAAGATTAGTGCATGCAGACCAGCCTCCAGTCCAATCTGCTTGATGGGGTTGTATGTCAGTTTTGCCTGAACCCACAATCCAGGCAAAGAGTATCCTTGTGACAGATTTCCTGTGTATTCGTTATCATGGAAGAAGCTAAGGTTATCAACTTCTACTTGCAGCGCCTTTATGTCTGTCGAATCTATGTGGTACTCCGATGTTGCTATATCGTCCCACATGTTTTGTGCCATCATGTTGTGGCACACAAACGTTAGCGTATATATGATTAGAGTAACCCTCTTCATTGAAAGTTGAAAATTGAAAGTTATTTTCGAGATTTCGATGTTTCGAGATTTCGTTATATCGAGGGTCCGATATCTCGATATTTCGAAAATTATGAATTGAGAATTATGAATTATGAATTAGAATGTTTCAGTCCTTTATAAGCCAGGTAGATTACGACAAATGCGCCTAAGGCTATCATGGCAATCTTAACTTCTCCGCTGTATTCGGCCACCTTGGCATCTAATTGGTCGTAGGGTACGACGCTGGCCATATAATAACCTAAGGCTGCCAGGATGCTGTTCCATGCAGCAGCACCAAGTGAAGTGTATAGGACGAATTTGCTTAGTTTCATCTTTGCCAGACCAGCAGGAATACTGATTAGCTGTCTTACAGCAGGAACCAGACGGCCTACCAGCGTGCCTATTGCTCCGTGGTCGTTGAAGTACTTCTCGGCTTTCTCCACCTTAGCCTGATCTATCAGACACATGTTTCCCAGTCTGCTGTTGGCAAACTTATACACCAAGGGGCGTCCCAGTGTGTATGCCAAGGCATAGTTGATGAGTGCACCTATCAGTGCTCCAATGGTGGCACAGACAACGACCAGCACAACATTCATCTCGCCATTAGTAGCTGCAAGATATGCTGCGGGTGGTACTACCACTTCGCTGGGGAAGGGAATGAAACTACTCTCTATTGCCATCAGCAGTGTGATAACCCAATAATTAAGGTGCTCCAGACACCATGCTATGAAAGGTATGCTCTCCATATTGTTATTTTATACAAATTTCTTTCTGAATGCTCTTTTGTTTGTGAAACGCCATCTTATCCATGCCTGAATGTCCCATACGGGAATGGCGAAACACAGGAATGGAAGCATTATATGATATGCCTTAATATCGAATTGCTTGGCTGTGCGGTTAAAGGTGATGTCCTCGACAATATGCGTGCTTAGCCACATGATTATCAATGCTCCTACAACAAAAGGATAGCTTATCCACAGGATGCAGGATGCTATGGTGGTTAATGTATAGAGGATTGGCAGCAACGTCCTTACTGCATACCAATAGTTGTAGAGGTATTTGTTCCTGGCGTTCTTGCCTATTACTATTGAATAGACACGTTCCTGAAGCCATGTGTGGGGCAGGGGATTGTCCTGTATCAGAATGGTATTCCTATTGACGGAGATACCGCACTGGCTGTTCGAGATGTTCTTGTTGACAAGGAGCTGTGCTGCTCCAACCAGCAGTTTTGAGTCCGATTCAAATCCGTGGTGTTCAAAAAAGTATTCCTTCCTGTATGCCAATAATGTGTTGTCTGCCCAGTAGGGATGGTGATCCACGGCAAACGGAATCCATTGCATCTGTTGCCATAGACGCAGGAACTGGCGTTTACGCATCAGCCAATTGTTGCTTGGCGCATATTTCGTCAGTCCTATAATGGCGTTCGTGCCGTTCGTGCCGGCGTGCATGAAGCTGGCTAACCATTCATCACTTTCCGGACAGCAGTCTGCCTGCGTAAAGATAACCCATTCCGAACATGAGGTCTTCATGCCTAACATCATAGCCAGTCGCTGTTTGCTGATATCCCTGGCAGATGCAGGTATCGACGAATGGGTGAGGTGAGGGTATTGTTCCTCATACTGCTCCAGCAGTTTTAGTGTATCGTCAGTACTATGTATGTCAACAACAATTACCTGATACTCTGTTGGATATTTCTGATTCAGGAAGGCAGGGAGGTGCTTGCGCAATTTATCGGCTTCCTCCTGTGCCACGATAACTATGGCAACGCTTGGAAGGGTAGGATTACTAATATTCACCATACTCTGCCTGCTCATTTTTCCCAGGCGAGTATAGTGAATCATTAGTATTATGGTAAGAACCCACAATACGATATTTGCACAAAGTACTATGGTTGCCGTTCCTAACATTATTTATTTTAAATCCTCCGTTGTGTATCCTTCGGGCAGGGCACGGCAGTTGTACTGGCTGGCCATAATCTGTCCGTAGGCACCAGCAGAGCGCAATGCCAGTAAGTCGCCGCGCTTGGTTGCATTTATAGAGTAACCCTTTGCAAACACATCGCTGCTCTCGCAGATGGGACCTACGATGTCATAAGTCTCGTTTGCAGCATTGCTGGTAAGGTTCTCTATCTTGTGCGAGGCATGGTAAAGGGCTGGACGTATAAGGTCCGTCATACCTGCATCCACAATAACAAACTGCTTTGCTGTGGCTTTCTTAACGTAAAGACACTTTGTAATCAGCGAACCGCACTGAGCCACAACGGCACGTCCTAACTCGAAGTGCAACTGCTGTCCGGGACGCAGCTTCAGGTGCTTGGCGTAGGTATCGAAGTATGCCTTGAAGTCGGGGATGGGATTCTCGTCGGGATTGTCATAGTCGATGCCCAGGCCACCTCCTACGTTGATGTTTTTGATGGTCTTGAATCCCTGTTGCTCCAGACGGTCCTGCAGTTCGTTGATGCGGTT
>DLBF01000174.1:15852-15975 GCA_002494215.1 Prevotellaceae bacterium UBA7028 | reverse complement strand
CCTAAGATATGGGCTTGGAAAGAGCACCGCATAAAGGATATCCGCAGGAATGTGACAGAGCTCTTCAGTATTCTTCCTTTCGAGGTGGATTTCTATGAAAAGAAGCACCATTATCCCATCCAT
>DLBF01000174.1:0-15792 GCA_002494215.1 Prevotellaceae bacterium UBA7028 | reverse complement strand
TTATCCCATCCATTACGTAGGCAATCCTACTGTTGATGAGGTAGATGCGTTCCTGAGGGAGAACCCTGATGATGCCGAGGGATTCAGAAGGTCGGCAGGGTTGGACGGTCGTCCTGTTATAGCCTTGCTGGCAGGAAGCCGTAAGCAGGAGATCCGTGATAACCTGCCCCGAATGATAGAGGCTGCCGCTACTGTTGGCAAGGATTATCAGTTGGTTTTGGCAGCTGCCCCTGGCATCGAAGATGATTATTACGCCAAATGGTTGCAAGGAAGTGATGTTATTGTTCTGAGGAATCAGACCTATCATATTCTGCGTTATGCTACGGCAGCACTTGTTACCAGTGGTACGGCAACGCTCGAGGCGGCCCTTTTCCGCACTCCCCAGGTGGTCTGTTACTTTATGAAAGCCAGGTATCTGGCATCTTTTATTCGCAAGTTAATTTTAAAAATTCCTTACATATCGCTGGTAAATCTTATCGCTGGTAAGGAAGTGGTTCCCGAGCTTGTGGCTCATCAGATGACAGTCGGGAATGTGCGCAGGCACCTTTTGTCTATTTTGCCAGACGGAGAGGCTCGCGAACAGCAGTTGTGTGGCTATGAGCTTATGGCTCAGAGACTTGGCGAACCAGGTGCCCCCAAGCGTGCTGCTCAGCAGATGGTGCAGATGTTGCGTCGCTAAAAGTCAAGAGAATTCTTGACAAGGTGTTTTTCCTTCTTTATTTTCGTAGAAAAAACAGCCCGAAAATTTTGTTTCTTTCCGTAAAATGTTTGTATCTTTGTGGCAGAACAATACCAAAAACAAATAAACAACAACACCTATGAACAAACTTTTACGCTATTTGTTTGTAGCCCTTTTGGCTACATTCGCAGGATTCGCAAGTGCAGAAGAAGTTACGATGAAGTACACGGGTACTACTACATCTAACATGACGGGAAATAATGATGCCGCTCTGTTCGGACTCGATGCAACGGCATGGTCTGTTGTAGGAAGCAAGGGCGGGGGAACCAATTTCCCCGGTCTTAATCAGGCTGGAGATTTCCGTTTGTATTATAATGCTAATGGCAGTAGTACTGTAACGGTTTCTTCACTGACCGGCAAGCTCGTCAAAACTATTAAGCTCACTTTTACAGGGACCTCTTATAACAATGTTTCTGTAACCGTTGACGGCAGCAAGGTTGACGCCAACGAAGGTGTTTATACAATCAACAACTCATCATTTATCCTGGGCAATGCCAACACAGGTAATACGCAGGTAAGAATAAAAGATGTCGTGATTGAATACACTGCCGGCGGTGGTGAGGTAAAGGCTCTTACGAATGTCGAGCTTTCCGGTGACTATATTACCCGCTTCACTACGGGCAAGGACGGCGACGAGACACCGTTGCCCACGGCTACCGTAAAGTCAGGTTCTGCAACAGTTGAAGGTGCTGAGGCAAAATGGTCTTTGGGGATGGGCGATAACTGGGTGATAGGAGAGGAAGAGCCCAGTATCGGCAATGGTATGATATATATCCCCGAAGGCAGTCATGGCGACCTTGTCCTGACAGCAAAGTATGCAGGCAATGACACCTACGAGGCCAGCAGCAAGAGCTATACCCTGAAGGTCTATAAGGGTTATCAGAACATCAAGGATGTCTTGGAGCAGTTTCCCACAGTGGGCGGTGATTCCTGGGTGACCAAGGAGGCCGACTGGAGCAGGGGCTATCAGGCTTCCTACTGGCAGGTGGATATTCCGGAAGGCGGACAGCCCAAGGGCAAGGAAGCCTTGGTTACCTATGTCAGCGGTTCTTACACTTATATCAAGGACGACTATGGCACCCTTCTGCTCTATGGAAGCGGATTGGGCTTCAAGCAGGGCGACATTATCTCCGGCGATTTGGGCGAAGGCAAGATTGGCGCTATCTATGGTACGCTGAAGGCATATAATGGTTTGCTGGAGATGGTGGTTAATAAGGATGATGTGGAGTTCGTCGTAAAGTCCAGTGGCAATGCAGTCGCACCTAAGACCATCACTCTAAAAGAACTCAACCAGGTCAACATGAACGAGTATCTGAGAATTGAGAATGCCGTGTTCGTAGGTGTTGATGATAAAGACAAGAAGAAGCTGACCTTCAAGGTGGGCGATGAGACGCTGTCCGTTCATAACCAGTGGAACATAGACGTTACAACCTTGGAGCCGGGCGTAGAATATACTCTCGAAGGAATGGGCTGCATATATTATAAGAGCGGAGCGCTTACCAACCAGCTTTATTTGACTGGTTTCGCCAGTGTTAAGCCTGCTGCTACTGTAGAACTGGCCGAGGGTTATCAGACACGCTTCACTACAGGTAAGGATGGCGATGAGGCTTCGTTACCCGCTGCTACTGTGAAGGGCGGCGATGCAGTGATAGAAGGTGCTACCGTTACGTGGTCGCTGAAGATGGGCGACAACTGGGCAATGGGCGAGGAAGAGCCCAGTATCGGCGATGGTAAGGTATATATCCCCCAACACAGTTATGGCGATCTTATCCTGACTGCCAGATATGCTGGTGACGCCACTTACGAGGCTGGCAGCAAGAGCTACACCCTCAAGGTCTATAAGGGCTACATGAACATTCAGGATGTCCTGGAGCAATTCCCCGAAGTGGGTGGCGGTTCTTGGGCAACCAAGGAGGCTGAATGGAGCAAGGGCTACCAGGCTTCTTACTGGCAGGTGGATATGCCAGAGGGTGGAGCGCCCAAGGGTAAGGACGCTTTGGTTACCTATGTCAACGGTGCCTACGTTTATATTAGAGATGATTATGGCTCTCTCTTGCTTTATGGCGGTGGCTTAGGCTTCAAGAAGGGTGATATCATCTCTGGCGACTTAGGCAATGATAAGGGCTATGGCGGAATCTATGGTACACTGAAGTCTTACAACGGCCTGTTGGAATTGGTTGTGGCTAAGAAGGCTGACGCCGAGTTTGTTGTCAAGTCCAGCGGTAATACTGTCGAGCCTAAGACCATCTCAGTCGATGAGCTTAACCAGTCCAACGTGAGCGAGTTCCTGAGAATCGAAAGGGCAGTCTTCGTTGGCGCCGACAAGCAGAACCAGAAGAAACTTACCTTCATGGTTGATAAGAAGGAATTCCTCGTATTCAATCAGTGGGGTGTTAATGTAGCAGCGCTGACGGCTGGCAAGGAATACACCTTGGAAGGAATGGGTTCTCTGGAATATAAGGAAGGTGAGCTGAGCAACCGACTTAATCTGATTAGCTTCGAGGAAGCTGGAAATGTCGAAAAGGTCAAGAGCTTCAAACTGACCATTAACCATGACGGCGAAGTGTTCACGGAGTCGTTCCCCGCTTCTGATTGGCAGAATATCGTGATAGAAGGATCTACTACTTCCATTAAGATTTTGAAGGCAGAAGTTGAGGTCGGTATCCCTATGAAGTATGTTGGCTTCGTTGCTACCATGTTCAACACAGAAGATGGTTGGCAGCACGATGACTCTGCTTGGCGCACTGTTGACTTTGTAAAGCAAGACGACGGAACCTGGGTCATCGACATGGGTGAAGGTCAGGAGCTCGTAGACTCTGAGTGGATAGGAAAGGGCAAGACCAAGACCTTCGAGTTCTTCATTTATGCAGAAGATGAGTCTGGAACTCCTATGCATTACAGGAATGGCGAAGATAACTACAGGGTAACCTTCACTACCAGTAGCGACGATGATCCTAACGCTATAGGTAACGTCAACTCTCAACTCTCAACTTCGAACTCTCAACTCTATAACACGAGTGGTCAGCCTGTAACCCGCACTTATCGAGGCGTTGTTATTCAGAACGCCAAAAAGGTCATCAGGTAATAGCCCCTCTCCCTATCCAAGGGGAGGGCTGATAAAAATACTCTAAGGCCTACAGTCTAAAAACAGCCGCACTCATAAACGAGCGCGGCTGTTCCGTTAAATAAAAGACAGATGTCTTGCAGGAATGGGCAAAAATGTATATCTTTGGGCCGCAAAATGATAATTTTTAACCGTATAATGAGGTTTTTGACACTGTTTTCAGTTTTTTCAGCAGCTTTTATTAGCCCTGCTCAGGCTGCACGAAAATACCTCTTATTACCTGTTCAGATATAACTCAGAATAATCAGAAATATAAAATTAACAACCCAATGAGAAAGAAAATCTTATCTGCATTCCTGTTTGTTGCTATCATGGCTTGTGCACAGACAGCAGAGTTTTTTAAGCCTTATGCCAGTACAGACCTGCGTCTGCCTTCTGTACCCTTGGTAGTGAATGATCCCTATTTTTCTATTTGGTCGCCTTACGACAAACTGACGGATGGTACTACCCGCCACTGGACCAACGACGAGAAGCCTCTGCTGGGTCTTCTGCGCGTTGATGGCACTACCTATCGTTTTATGGGTGCCGAGCAGAACTACGTGCTCTCTTCCATAGCTCCCATGTCCGACGAGGAGCGCTGGGAAGGTAAGGTAACCCGCCAGACACCTGCCGACGGTTGGCAGAAGGAGGGCTTCAACGATGCTGAGTGGAAGAAGGAGAAGGCTGCCTGGGGTAGCGAAGGCGAGAACATCAGCAGTCGCTGGGGGCGCGAGGGTAGCGATATCTATATCCGTCGCGAGGTGGAACTGACCGCCCAGCAGTTGCAGGAGGACCTGTACGTGAAGTATTCACACGATGATGTCTTCGAGCTTTATATCAATGGCACCAAGGTGGCTGACACGGGCGAGACCTGGGTGAATGGTGTTGTGCTGCACTTGGATGGCGACCTGAAGAATCTCCTGCACGCCGGCAAGAACATCATCGCTGCTCACTGCCACAACACTACTGGTGGTGCGTATGCCGACTTCGGCCTCTTCAAGAACATCAAGCCTAAGGGTGCTGATATCCAGGTGGCAGAGCAGAAGAGTGTTGACGTATTGGCTACCAATACCTATTATACCTTTGCCTGCGGTCCTGTTGAATTGGACGTAGTCTTCACCGCTCCCATGCTGATTGACGATTACGACCTTATCTCTATGCCTATCAACTACATCTCTTATCAGGTACGCTCTACCGACGGCAAGAAGCACGATGTTCAGGTGTACATCAGCGCCAACCCCTTGCAGGCTGTAAACAAGGATACACAGCCCACTATCACTACTATGGGTGAAGAGAAGGGCGTTCGCTATGTGCGCACAGGTACCATCGAGCAGCCCATCTTGGCTAAGTCGGGCGATGGTATCTGCATCGACTGGGGTTACTTCTATATTCCCGCCATCAACGGTCGTGTTCAGATGGGTGATGCTTCTCAGACTCAGAATAACTTTGCAAAAGGTCGCGTACTGGTTCAGGTTGATGGTTCTTGGCCCCGCAAGTGGCGCGCCACCAAGCCCGCTGAGATGCCTGTTTTGGCTTATACCCATGACTTCGGAAGCGTTGAGACTGCCAGCAGTTTTATGATGATGGGTTACGACGAAATCGAGGACATCGAGTACTTCTACAACCGCTACAAGGGCTACTGGGCTCATGGTGGTAGTGTGACCATCTTTGATGCTTTCAAGAATATGCAGAACGGCTACGCTAACATCATGCAGCGCTGTCGTGCTTTCGATAAGATGATTTATGATGATGGCTTCAAGTCAGGTGGCAAGGAGTATGCCGAGATTCTCTCTGGCTCTTACCGTCATGTAATGGCTGCTCATAAGCTCTTCCAGGATAAGGATGGCAACCTGCTGTGGTTCTCTAAGGAGAATAACTCCAACGGTTGCGTCAACACCGTTGACCTTACCTATCCCGAGGCTCCGCTGGTTCTCTGCTACAATCCCAACTTGCAGAAGGCCATGATGACTTCTATCTTCGACTATAGCAAGAGTGGTCGCTGGACCAAGCCCTTCGCTGCTCACGACCTGGGTCAGTATCCTTTGGCTAACAAGCAGGTATATGGTGGTGACATGCCTCTCGAGGAGTCTGGTAACATGCTTACCTTGGCAGCTGAGATTTGTAAACTGGATGGCAATACTGCTTACGTAGATCCTTATTGGGATATGATGACCATTTGGGTGGATTATCTGGTTGAGAACGGTTTACATCCTGCCAACCAGCTTTGTACCGATGACTTTGCTGGTCACTGGGCAGGTAACTGCAACTTGGCTATCAAGGCTATCATGGGTATTGCCGGCTATGCCGAAATGGCTAAGATGAAGGGTCAGGAGGATGTATATCAGAAGTACAATGCCAAGGCTAAGGAGATGGCTGCCGCCTGGGAAAAGGAAACCAAGGTGGGCGATCACTACGAGCTGGCATACGGTGCTGGCAAGGATACTTGGAGCCAGAAATATAATATGGTATGGGACAAGCTGTGGAACACAGGCATTATCCCCAACGATGCCATGCAGACAGAAATCAAGTACTACCTGACCAAGCAGAACAAGTACGGTCTGCCTCTGGACTGCCGTAAGGACTACACCAAGACCGACTGGATTATGTGGACCGCTGCCATGGCTCCCGACGCAGATACGTTCAAGAAGTTTGTCAGCCCCATCTACAAGTACATCAACGAGACTCCCAGCCGTGTGCCCATCTCTGACTGGAGCGATACCAAGACCGGCAGCATGACTGGTTTCAAGGCTCGCTCAGTTATCGGTGGCTACTGGTTCCGCGTGCTGATGGATAAGGTTAACCCCGCTCCCGCAGCACCTGTAAAAGCTAAAAAGGGTAAGAAATAAACTTGCCTTTCCCAAAGAGATTTCTTTCCCGTAAGAAGGGGAGGAAATCTCTTCTTTCTTTATTGAGAACTAATTATGCCTAAGAAACTTTATTTACTATTACCAGTCTTTCTTGCTATCACCTCGGTGAGAGCTGCCGATTTGGTGACGGAATACATTCTGGACACCGTGGACAGCGGTGAGGGCTCCTGGCCCTGTCTTTTCTATGAGCTGAACTACAATACCGACCTTCCCCGTGCTGAAAGAGCCAAATGGTATGCCCTCGACGAGGACGAGAGCTATTGGCGCGAAGGCTTCGGTCCGTTCAGCATCGACAAGAATAAGTTCCTTGTTACACAATGGCAGAGTACCGTTCACCCCATTCTTATCCGTCGTCACTTCACCTTAACGGCCGAGGATCTGGTAAAGATACAGATCGGTACGGTCACCTTCACATACAGCTACGATGAGAATCCGAAGGTCTGGCTGAACGGAAAGCAACTGACTTCCGCCACGGGATGGAACGATGATAACTATGCCGCCGTCAACTTCTCCGCAGCCCGCAAGAATTACCTTGTGGAGGGCGACAATGTGCTTTGCGTGTCCCTATTGCAGGGAGACGGGGGCGGTCATATCGACTATGGTCTGAGCGTAAAGTACGATCCCTCGAAGTTCGATTCTCAGCTTGACGGCATCCTGTCCCCGGATGCCGCGTCCGATGAGGATGTTGAGGCTTACAGCCTCACCGGGCAGCGGGTATCCCGTCCTGAAGACTGTCGGGGTGTCATTATTATAAAAGGGAAAAAGATTATTCAAAACCATTAACTGTTTATTAACTGATGAAACATCTGCATACATTATTTGCTGTTCTGCTTCTGGCTCCTATTGCGGCTGTCAGGGCAGACAATACCGTTACGGTTGTGGAAACCCCTAACCGCGAGGCAACCAGCGTCAACTATACCAACTTCCGTGCACCCCTGCAACAGGCTCCGTTGCTGAAACTACCCGTGGGAAAGGTGCAGCCAAAGGGCTGGCTCCGGAAATATCTGGAGCTGCAGCGCGACGGACTCAATGGACAACTGGGTACTGTTAGTGCCTGGCTCGATAAGAATAATAACCAGTGGCTCTCTAACCAAGGCGATCATGGATGGGAGGAAGTTCCCTATTGGATAAGGGGATACTGCAGTCTGGCATATATCCTGGATGATGAGGCTATGAAGGCCGAGACGAAAACATGGATACAGGCTGTGCTGAACAATCAGGCTTCCAACGGACGTCTTGGTCCTGACGGCTATGATGGCAACAGTCCGGATATCTGGGCTAAGATGCCAATGCTGTGGGCGCTGCAGACCTATTACGAGGCTACCGGCTCCCAGCGTGTGCTGACAGCCATGAATCGCTACTTCAAGTGGGAAATGTCCATCCCCGATAATAAGTTCCTGAAAGGCCTCTGGCAGGAAAAGCGCGGAGGTGACAACCTGTGGAGCGTGCTTTGGCTTTACAATAGGAATGGCGATCAGACCATCCTTCCGCTCATCGATAAGCTGCACAACGCTACCTCTGACTGGACCATGAAGGGCGACCTTCCCAACTATCACGGTGTGAATGTGGCACAGGGCTTCCGCGAGCCCGCTACCTATTATATATATACCGGCGACACGGAGATGCTGCAGGCCACCTATAATGCGCATAACGAGATGCGCCGCCGTTATGGACAGATGCCAGGCGGTATGTATGCTGCCGACGAGAATGCCCGTGCCGGTTACTACGACCCTCGAAATGGTGCCGAGACCTGTGCCTTGGTGGAGCAGATGGCAAGCGATGAGATTCTTATGGGTATCACAGGCGATGTCTTCTGGGCAGACCACTGCGAGAATGTTGCCTTCAATTCATTCCCAGCAGCCCTCACCCCCGATATGCGGGCATTGCGTTACATCACTTCTGCTAATATGGCTATTAGCGATGAGAAGAATCATGCACCCAGCATCGATAACAGCTTGCGCGGAATGCTCTCTATGAGTCCTTTCAGTTCGCGTTGCTGCCAGCATAACCACGGTATGGGATGGCCCTATTTTACTGAGCATCTGGTAATGGCAACAGCCGACAATGGTCTTGCTACCATGCTCTATGCTGCCAACGAGACAACGGCAATGGTGGCTGATGGTGTTTCGCTGAGGATGGAGGAGGTTACGCACTATCCCTTCGACGAAACTATTACGCTGATTCTTCACCCCGAGCGTGATGTGGAATTCCCGCTCTACCTGCGTATTCCTGCCTGGGCTAAGGGTTCAGAAGTAAGCATCAATAACGAGATGCAACAGGTGGAGGGAGATGCTGCAGGCCGTTATGTCCGTATCTCTCGTCAGTGGAAGGAGGGAGACACTGTTTCGCTGCGTCTGCCTATGACCTTGCGTTCTACGGTATGGCAGCAGAACAAGTCCAGTGTCAGCGTTGACTATGGCCCATTGACCCTCTCCCTGAAAATTGATGAGGAGTTCGAGGCACATGACAGCCGTGATCCGGAATTTGTTCAGGACGACTCTCATTGGCAGGAAGGCGTGGACGCCTCCCTCTGGCCCTGTTATGTGCTGCGTGCCAAGAGCGACTGGAACTTTGGTTTGGTGGTAGATGAACAGAACCTGCCTGTAAGCTTCAAGGTTATACGCAAGGCCTATCCCGAGAACGAACAGCCCTTCACCCTCGATAACGTACCTATCGAGTTTACGGCAGTGGGACGTCAGATACCTTCTTGGGGCTTTGATGCTACGGGTATGACCGACCTTCTTCCTACCAAGTTTGCGCCTCGTGCTGCCGAGACCACACCCATTACCCTTGTTCCTATGGGTGCTGCCCGACTACGTATCTCGGCCTTCCCAAGAGAGAAAGAATAGAACTGGCATATTTCTTGCTGAGGAAATCTCCCCCATACTTTAGGAAAACTTTCCCTAAGGTATGGGGGATTTCATTTCTGTACCTAACGTAAAGGCCTTACCTTTGCCATTGAAATCAAGAAACAAAATGTTGAACCATTTAAAGTTTAAGGTTATGAAGAAGATAATGAACAAAGCGATGGCAGCCATGATGATGATGGCAATCGCATTCGCAATGCCTGCAAAGGCTGATAATAGAAATCACGTAGTAAACAGCGGCAGAAGAAATCATGTTGTTGTAGTAGATAACCACAGGAAGGATGCTCATTTCGACAAGAAGGACCACAAACCGGGCCATGTTGACAAGAAGCATGCTTACCGTCCAGACATGAAGACCTGCAGCATCAGGGTAGGTCATCGTGACAATCCCAAGAAAATTGAAGCTAAAGCTCGTCGCATCAGCGGTGTAAAGGATGCACATTGGAATGCACGCACTCGCGAAGTGATAGTTAGCTACGATGCCAATAAAACGTCTGCACGCTACATCAAGCGTATAGTTGCATAGTTTGTGTTGTTAATAGTTGAGGAGCCTCTCCAGATTCTGGGGAGGTTTTTTCTGTATGTGCAAATAAGTATTAAATCATTCTCTCGGATTGTTAATAAGTGTCTTTATTTATTCCTCTGTAATTAGAAAATAGTATATTTGGAGTGAAAAAACGCACTTAAGGTTAGTTTTTTCTGTAATCATGACCCGAAATACGGCGCAAACACTTAATAAATTTACTAGATATGATGAACATGTTCGATGGCATTAAGATTAGACAGGATTTCGATACCCTGTTTGTTAATCCAGAAAAGAAGAAGGAGGAAGTGAGATGAAAAAGATTGTCTTACTCCTTCTTATATATATAAGTGCCAGCCTTAATCTTTCGGCACGCGACCTGACGTTCCGTGGTGAGTCTCTGGCAACGGCTCTCGCAACCTTGCGCGACATGAATACGGAGTACACCGTCAATTTCATTGTGAACGACCTCGACCATCTGCCTGTATATGCCAGCCTCAACGGACTCTCCATGACGGCTGCCGTCAAACGTCTCTGCCAGGGACAGCCTGTGAAGGTAAAGATAAAAGGTAAGCAGATATTCGTCCAGTACGATAGGGACTATAAACCGCGTACCATAAAGTTGCATGGAAGTGTCTTCGATGCCCGTACACGTGAGTTTCTGGTTGGAGCCAAAGTGGAACTGTTGGGAAGAGACAGCGTGCTCTTAGACTCTGTCAGTGCCAGACAGTACCGGTATAATTATGTTAATGGAAGGGAGAATGGTTATTATGCTGGATTCTTTAGTTTCGAGGTGCCAGCCCTCCCGCGGGATTATATTTTCCGCGTCTCGTATGATGGCTATCGGACTATCTACCTTAATTATACAATGAACAGTGTTGGCCGCAGGGAGACATCGCGGATTGTGTCGCCGTTCTACTTGCATAAGGAGAAGACTATGTTGCAAGAGGTTACTGTCACAGCATCGCGTGTCCGCTTCTATTACAAGGGCGATACCATTGTCTATAATGCCGATGAGTTCAAACTTGCGGACGGTTCCATGTTGGATGCCTTGCTAAAGCAGGTGCCAGGTATGGAGCTCAGGGAAGATGGTCGCATCTATCACAATGGCCAGTTTGTGGATGACCTTCTGCTCGATGGTAAGGATCTCTTCATGGGTGACAGAAAGTTGATGCTCGAGAACCTGCCGGCTTATACGGTAAAGAGCATTGCGGTTTACGACAAGCAGTCCAAAGAGAACGAGTGGCTGGGCCGTAAGGACGAAAGTACGCAGCATCATGTCATAGACGTGCGCCTGAAAAAGGAGTACAAGGCGACCTGGATAGCGAACGTGGAGGCAGGAACTGGTATCCGTCAGGACGAGATGCCCTATTTGGCACGTCTCTTTGCCTTTCGCAAAACCGAGCAATCGAGTTTGTGTGTTTTTGGTAAGGCAAACAATCTGAGCGATGATGGCTTCGACTTGCGAAGTGAGGGTGGTTGGGAGCCTGGTTCGGGAAATCTCCTGCGAAGCAACGAGATAGGCATCGTAAAAGTCGAAACAGAAAACAAAGAAAAAACGAGGGAATACTATGGCTCCATTTATGTGTCGCATTCTACAACACGGCAAGATCAACGCACAACGTCGCAGACCTTCCTGCCCAATGGCGATACCTATGACTATAGCTTTAGTCGCGCAAAAGACAATGAATGGATGGCAAACATGTAAAACATGTACACCTATAGCGGCAAGCAGGTGAGGCTACAGGGCACCCTAAGTATGTACTACAGCCATTTCAATAATACATCGGGCAGTACGTCGGGCTTATTTTCTGCGCCTGTTGCGGATGTTAGCCGTCAGTTGCTCGACAACCTTTTCTCCCCGACGTCTCCTCGTCCCAGCTTGCGTGATACACTTATCAACCGACAGCTTCGCGAGCACCTTGGCATAGGGCACGACTTCGAGACATCGGCAGGGGTCTATAGCACCCTGAAGGTAAAGGGTACCAACGATGTGGTTAACTTCGGTTTGGATGGTGAATACCGCGAGAATGCCCGACGACAGTTCTCCAGACAGAGCTCTAATTACGCCGATTCTCAACAGTCTCCTCTCTTCCGTCACCAATTCATCAACACGCCCCCTCGCAGCAAGTTCGAAATATCCCCCTTTATGTCTTATACATTCTCACTGGGGGAGGGATACCGCAGACTTATCGTTGGCTATCGATTTAGATATCGCAACTTGCGCGAGCAGGAGAGTGTCTATCGTCTCGACCAGTTGGCAGGTGCCGACTCTTCCTTTGCTCGTCCCATCGACTTGCTACCCAGTGTGAGCGAATATCAGCAGGTCTTCGACTGCACAAACAGCAGCCTGAGCCATTATATCGAGAATAAACATTGTCCGTGGATAGAACTTAAACACACCCTTCAGCAAGGGGAGTGGGGAATGCTGTGTCTTGATGTCGATTTCTCGGGGACTCTTAACCATCAGCGCAATGATTACGAACGTGGCGCCATCGATACTGTTCTTCATCGCTTCACTCCTACCTTTGAATTCTCTGTTAAACCATGGATTAGGACAAAAGACGGACATCATGCTGGGCTCGAAGTAAAATTCAACAACGAAGCGCCCGACCTCATGAACGAGGCGGCCATCGTTGACGACACGGATCCTATGAACATCCATATCGGCAACCCAGACCTACGCTACGCTTTCCGTATGAGAACAAATCTCGATGGCAACCTGTATTCGTTGAATAAAAACATGCACAACCGTATCGACCTCAACTATGGCTTTGTCCATAATGCCATAGGAATGGGGCAGACATACAACCGCCAGACAGGTATTCGCACCTATCGGCCTGTGAATGTCAATGGCAACTGGGATGCTTATGCAAGGCATACCATTAACTATAGCTTTGGCGATGGCAGGAAACACAGCGCCAGCATGGTCACGCAGTTCAGTTATCGCAATAGTGTGGACTTGATGAGCGAAGAGCAAGGAACAGGGAACAGTGGGCAAGAGGTTGCCACTGATAAGAGTATCGTCCGTAACCTGACGCTCTCCTTTGCTCCCAAGCTCAGCCTTTCGCTGGGTAAGCACTTCCTGAACTTCTCTTCCAATATCTCTTGGGACCGTTACACCAGCGACCGCGCTACTCTCTCTTCCTTTGGAGAGGAAGGCCTCTCTGCCTGGCAGTATCGCGTTGGAGCGGATGCCACGATTCATCTGCCCTGGAAGTTCGACCTCACCACGGCTCTCACCCTTTATGGCCGTACAGGTTATGCCGATCCGGAACTTAACACCAAGGATGTTGTCTGGAATGCCCGTCTTGCACGCCCCTTCCTCAAGGGTAAGTGGCTGGTGGTGGTTGATGGGTTCGACATCTTAGGCCAGCTTTCTAACGTTACACGCACCATCAACGCTCAGGGGCGTACAGAGACATACACCAACGTGCTGCCTCGCTATGCCCTCCTTCACGTCGTTTATCGATTCGACAAGAAACCTAAAAGCAAATAGTTATGAAACAACTAATCATTGTGCTGTTTGCTGCCCTATGTTTGGCAGCCAACGCAGGGGACAAGGTCATTGAACGTCCTGCATTCAAATCTTCAACATCTGTTCAAATCTTTCCCATGAGAGTTGAACTGACGAAAAACGCTACCATCGTGCACTTCCGCATGGAATGTGCCAGTTGGAGAAGTTGGAGGATGGTTGGTGCCCGGTTGCAAGCTGACGGGAAGATATTTGCCTGTCAGAAGGGGCGTATCATTACTCGGGAAGGCGGGAAAATTCTTGCCGACGAGACGTTCGAATTTGAGAAAGAATATGAGAAGGATGCCCGAAAGGATTCCGTTATTCTCTACTTCGACCCACTACCCAAAGGAACAAAAACCTTCGATTATATAGAGGACGATGATTATGATATGTGGAAATTCTGTGGCATTAGGACTGATAACAAACTTTATCCAGAGCTACTGCCTGCCTATCAACCAAGAAAGGACGACGGGAAGCCACTCGAACCGCTGACCCTGAAGTATGGAACGGCTACAGCCACCTTTACCCTACTTGGGGATACCACTAATAATTTTGGTTGGTTCGGGGACTATAGTCGCGACCCTGTAACAAGCGAATACAATGTGAAGGGCATTGACGATGGACCTGTTTGCCGATATTCCCAACCTGCTTATACAGCCATAATACCTCATTTCACTGGTCCCTGGTTGGACTATGTGGGGGGTGGTGACCAGTATAACATGATATTGATTCCAGGCGAGACACTGACGGTCGATTTCGATCAAGCTACCTGCAATGCATGGATGTTTGATTTCGCAGCAGGCAAACCTTCTCATCACGGCTACCGTTTGGGCGGAACGATAGGGGACCTCAACGAAGTCATGTTGGATAATAAGAAGCATTATTTCCTCAATATGATGTCGGAAATACCATCCTACGACGAGGTGAAGGACTTCCCCGAGTGGCGAGAGAAGTTGTGGCAGAACCTTGATACCTTGCGTCGGGGAGTGGCGGAGCGAAAAGACTATACTCGCAGGCAGAAGGATTTCTTCTCACTGCTGATAGACAGAGCCTATGTGCGTTGCAACGTCCTTTGTCTGGGCTTCCTCGCTTGGAAGTATAATCTTTCCAATCCAGATAGTGTTTTGGCTAACATAAAGAAGACCTACACGCTGGTTGACCCTCATGCCCGGGAGTTGCAGTTCTTCCGCGACGGACGGAGCTATTACTTCCCTCTTCATGATGAAGTGCTGCCTTATTTCGAGGCCAATGGACTCACAGAAAGTGAACCGTACAAGATGACGAAGGCCATGGCAGAGGCAAAGAAGATAGGCGATGTCATGAAACAGGGAAAGGTTCTGCCTGAGAGTGAGATAGCGAAGGCTCATCCTTATTTCCAACGTGTGCTACGCGAGTTCAACGACAGTAACCGTGTCCAGTTGGAGCGCATAGAGCGAGAGGCAAAAGACCGCATGAAGCCAACGCCCGATGTATCTGGCGATAAGCTGCTGCAGACCATCGTGGACGAGCATCCTGGAAAGGTTGTGTTCTTCGACCTTTGGGCTACTTGGTGCGGACCTTGCAGAAGGGGTATCGAGGCTATGGAGCCATTGAAGGAGAATCTGAAAGGCAAGGATGTTGTCTTTGTTTATCTGACTGATGAGTCCAGCTTCATGAATGAATGGACAGAGAGCGTGCTCAAGATTCCTGGCATTCACTATCGCATGACCTCAAAGAAATGGGCGGAGATTCCCATCCCCGGCGGCATCCCCCAGTACTACCTCTATGACCGCCAGGGCAAGAAAGTATGGGAGAAAACGGGCTTCAACAACGAAGTTCTAAGGGACATCGAAGCACAAATAAACAAGGCGTTGGAATAAGGATATAGATGATAGATAATAGATAATAGATGGTTTCAAGTTTGCCACTTTGTTCTCGCTATTCGCTCGCGACCCCTTCGGCGTTCAAGTTGCAAGTTTCGCTAACCGTTATCAAATTGAGAATTGAGAATTGAAAGTTGAAAATTATTATTTCCTTGCTCTTCCGATATTGAACCTTGAACTCTTGAACTGGCCGTAAGGCCGTTGAACCTTGAACTCTTTGTGGTCTGCAAACCACAAAAAGCCCCCTGTACTAAATATTTTAAGGGATTTTGGCTAATTTTCTTGAAATACCCCCAAAAAGTTGAGCCGGCTCA
>DLBF01000003.1:8462-15987 GCA_002494215.1 Prevotellaceae bacterium UBA7028 | reverse complement strand
CTGCTGGTATTGTGGCAAGGAAATCGATCCTTTACATCTTACAAAAGACCATGTGTTCCCAAGAGCAAAGGGTGGGAAGGATTGTTTGGATAATATCATTATGGTTTGTAAGTCGTGTAACTCTTCCAAGGGTAAGATGGATTTGTTTGAGTGGTATGAAGACGTTCGGAATGAGTGGCCTCCCATCAATGTGTGGGTACATTATATGAAGAATATCTATCTCTACAGTATTGAAAATGGTTTGATGGATAAGAGTCTGGATGAAATTGATGTTATGAATTTGCCTTTCAATTGGCGATATATCCCTCTCGATTATCCTCAGCCGGAAGTTTACATTTAACACTAATTCCCAATAATATGATTTTTACTTGGATTCCATTTTACAAAGAGTTTGCTCAAAAACTTTTGCACTACAGAAACGACAGAAAGCCGTTAATTAACTGGATATATGATAATTTGGATGGATATGTCAAACATTTGAAAGTTGGTGAAAATGAAGAAAGACTTCCTGACATAGACCCATTTTCTATCTTTGCCGTCATAAACCGCAAAATAACATACGATAAAAAGAAAGAAATTTGTGCTAAATACAAGATTTTCTTTAATATATCCGCGCCTGTACCTGAAGATTTTTCTGGCGTTCCTGAAATGAATAACCTCTCAAGTGCATTTATAGGTTATGGTAAGGATAGAAAGGAAGGTGATATCGAAAGACTATGGAATGTTTTCGAGTGCGCAGTTCTTGATAAAGATATTGAGAATGCCTATGATGCACTTAATGGTCAGTATCTTATCAAATACAATATCACAATGGGCTTGTTTTGGGTTCGTCCTGACAAATATCTTGCCTTAGATGGCAACAATCGAGCCAATTTAAAATTACTCGGAATTACTACCTTAAAAGGATATAGGTTTGTTCCATACAAGGAGTATAAGGGCATTATGGAACGCCTTGATGCAAAAATGCAATTAGGCGAGGTCGACTGTACCAATTATGCAGAATTCTCTCAATTTGCTTATGTCCAAAATGATGGTGCAAGCAAACGAGAGACTCCTAAGGATGTATCTAAAACATATTGGCTTTATTCACCAGGAGAGGGCGCATCAAAATGGACTTTATGCACTAGCGCAGGTCTCATGTGTATAGGCTGGGACGAATTGGGTGATTTAGCTAATTATTCATCTCGCGATGAAATGCAGAGGACGATAAAAACTCACTATCCTTCAGAAGGCTCTGCTAAAAATGATTCGTTAGCAGTATGGCAATTTGCGAAAGAGATGAAACCTGGCGATGTTGTTTTTGCAAAAAGAGGAATGAGCAAAATCATTGGTCGAGGGATTGTCGAGTCTGACTACATGTTTGATGATAATCTTACTGACTTTAAGCATATTAGGAAGGTAAGGTGGACGGATGTTGGTGAATGGGATGCTATCGGAAAAAATGCGATGAAGACATTAACCAACATCACGCCATACCTTGATTACGTAGAGAAATTGAATCAATTGTTTAACAGGATAGATAAAGTAGAAGTACCTATTGAAGCGCCATCGTCTGATATAAATTATTGGTGGTTAGTGGCTAGCCCTAAGATATGGAGTATCTCAGAAATGAAGGTCGGTGACGAACAAGACTACACCCTTTACAACGAGAACGGCCATCAGCGTAGAATATTCCAGCATTTCCTGAATGCAAAAGAGGGGGATATAGTTATCGGCTATGAATCAACACCAACAAAACAGGTAGTTGGACTCTTAACAATATCCAAAGCCAATGATGGGAAATCGGTATTCTTCAAGAAGACAGAAACCTTTCCTGAACCTATCAATTATTCTACATTGAGGACAACACCAGGTTTGGGAAACATGGAGTATATGAAGAATCAGCAAGGCTCTTTCTTCAAACTTACAGCTGAGGAATACGACATCATAATGGAATTGGTACGTGGAGATAATCCTATCCCCAAACAGGAAAAGAAAGAAAAATACACCAAGTCGAATTTCCTTGATGAAGTTTATGTCAGTTATCACGATTATGAAAGGCTCGAAAATCTGCTACTCAGAAAGAAGAACCTGATACTACAAGGAGCGCCAGGCGTAGGTAAGACTTTTGCCGCCAAAAGGCTCGCTTATGCTATAATGGGTGAAAAAGATGATAGCAAAGTGATGCAGGTGCAGTTCCACCAAAATTACAGCTATGAAGATTTCGTGATGGGTTACAAGCCAAACGAAGAGGGTGGCTTTGAGCTGAAGAATGGTGTATTCTACCGTTTCTGTAAGCGTGCTGCTGCCGACAGCGAACACAAATACTTCTTCATTATTGACGAGATTAATCGTGGTAATTTGAGCAAGATATTTGGCGAACTGTTGATGCTTATAGAAAACGACTATCGAGACAAGCCAATTCAGTTGGCATATAAAGACGAGATGTTTGCGGTTCCATCTAACCTCTATATCATAGGTATGATGAATACGGCAGACCGCTCTTTGGCTATGATAGACTATGCACTACGCAGAAGATTTTCATTCTTTGAGATGAAACCTGGCTTCAACAATGTTGCTTTTGAGGAAGAAATAAGAAAATTGCATGACCCTCACCTTAATAATCTTGTAAAGGCAATCGTCGAATTGAACAAAGTAATTGAAAACGACGATTCTCTTGGCTCTGGTTTCTGCATTGGACACAGCTATCTTTGCAACTTAGGATATCATTACGAGTTAGAAAACATTGTTGAGTATGACATTATCCCGATGCTAAGGGAATATTGGTTTGATAATGACAACCTTTTCAACCAAGAAGCTCAAAAACTGAGAACTGCAATTAAATGACAGAAGACAAAGGCATACTGATTCGCAACATCTATTACATGTTGGCCTATGCTTTCCAAGAGCTTAGGCAGAATAACTATGTCGAGATAGAAGGTGAATCCTTTGATGACATCTATGACTTGTTTGCTGAAATTCTGGCACGAGGCATTTCGTATCAGCTGAAACAGGGACTATATCGCGAATATGTTGCGCGAAATGAATCGATGCAGACTGTAAAGGGTAAGATTGATATCAATGGTACCATTGTCCAAAGAATGCGTAATAGCCAGAAGATAGTCTGCAACTATGATGAGTTGTCTGAAAACAACATCTATAATCAGATTCTGGTAACAACAGCATCTATTCTGATTAGACACTCTGACGTAAAAAAAGAACGAAAATCGCAGCTAAAGAAACTGATGCTTTTCTTTCTGCAAGTGCAGCCTATAGATATTCACGCCATCCGTTGGAATACGCTAAAATTTGATCGTAATAATAGAAATTATCGTATGCTGTTATACCTCTGCTATTTCATAGTCAGTGAATGGCTGATGACTACGGAAGAGGGTAAGTACAAAATGCGAGAGTTTTCTGATGACCACATGTGCAGGTTGTTTGAAAAGTTTGTATTGGAATATTACAAAAAGCATCATCCTGAGACAAAAGCAAGTGCGGCCCAGATAGGTTGGAATATAGTGGAAGAGGCTACAGATACTTCTGTGCTGCCCATCATGCAGTCTGATGTGCTCTTGTCATTAGGAGGGAGAACGTTGATTATTGACACCAAGTATTATTCCAAAATTATGCAGGAACAATATGGAAAAGAAACACTAAGGAATAATCATCTTTATCAAATTCGCACATACGTGGATGAGTACGATAGAGGCCATCTTCACAATGTTGACGGTATGCTACTCTATGCTAAGACCAAGGAGACTGATTTTGACGATGCTCAAATAACACATCGTGATGGCTATACGCTTTATATACGTACGTTAGACCTAAATACTAATTTTGAGACTATTAAGAAACGACTTGATAGTTTCGTAAGCAAACATGAAACGGGAATTTGATAAAATGTATGAAGGGAAAATACTGATGGTTTGTACGCAGAATTCCATGTGAACAGAAGTATTGAATAAAATGATGTGGATAATAATAGCAGTAATAGTGATGTTCCTTTTTGCTCGCGCATTGAATAATACGGGGAAGAAAGGAGGTAATGCTTGGACAGAAGAAGATGAACAGGCATATTGGGACGAAGAATTGGATGATTAGAGTTTGAAGCCCAAATACGGATCGTTTGCACGTTAAATACTCCTCGAATTCAGCGTGCAAACGATGGGTTTGGAGGCTGAATTCTTTTTAGCTTGTTTTTGAGCAAAAAGTAACTTGATTTTGGACAAGAATTAAGTTAAATAATTTATTTTTCAAGTTGATTTTTGTTGACTGGGGAATAAAACAGATTTTTCGCTCTAGCCTCCTCCTAAGCTCCTCCGCGGGTAAGGCTAGAGTATGGCTGCAGTATGGGAAGAGCGGGAGTGAAAGGTACCTGGGCTTTTTCTGGCGTAAGACACTATACAGGGAATCTACCTTTCGCTCTGTATTTGTCTATTGATATATCCCTGAACCCCATAAAGTGGGATGTTCTCCATCCAGTCTTGGTCAATGTAGGGTTTCATGGAGCAACGCAGACCTTTGAAATGTTCATTGGGATAATCTTCTACAACAAAGCCACGAAGTGACTTGCTTCTTAGGTTTTCCTCTGCCTTTACTTCAATGGGGACGATACGTTCTTCTGTTTGTACAAGGAAATCTATCTCCTGGGTAGAGTTGTCTTTGCTGAAGTAGTAGATGCTCAGATCGTCAAATGTCCTAAGTTGCTCGAAAACATAGTTCTCAGAGAAAGCTCCCTTGAACTCTTTAAACACATCATTGCTTGTTAACATCAAACTGGCAGGGGCATTTGCCATCGCTCCTAAAAGGCCAACGTCGAGGGTGAATAGTTTGAACGCATTGAAATCTTCGTAGAAACTTAATGGCATGGTAGGCTTGGTGCAACGATGCACTTTAAATGCGAGTTTCGCATCTACCAGCCATTGGATAGCAGACTCCAGATCGCGTGCGCGCCCCCCAGGTTTCACTGCTCCATATATAAACTTTTTATTCTCTTTTGCCAGTTGGGCTGGGATACTCTTCCATACTAGTCGTATGCGTTCTGTCTCGTTGCCAGCATGCTTGGCAAAATCGTTATCGTATGTTTTAAGGATAGCTTTTTGTATTTTTCTTACCTTATTTACATCTCCATGAGTGGTGTAATCCAGAACAGCCTCGGGCATGCCGCCAACATAGTAATATTGTCTTAACAATTCCTGTATCTTCGTATCAAGGATACTCATCAGATCCCAATCACAGTTAGCAATCTTCTCAGCTAAAATGTCCTCTCCTTTAGCCCATAGGAATTCTTCGAAAGACATGGGATACAGATAAAGCAAATCGACCTTTCCAACAGGATAGGACTCGCCAGGACGATGGGTTACACCCAGTAAGGACCCGGCAACAACAATATGCTGATCGCGAGCATTCTCGCAGAAATATTTTAGACAATCAAGACCTCTGTGAGCCTCTTGTATCTCGTCTATGAAAATCAGCGTTTTATCTGCCTTGATAGGTTGCTGAGTAAAAGCTTGGAGCGCCTGCATGATACGCTCTACATGAAGATCCTGCTGAAACAGATTTTGCATGCGCTCGTCATCATGGCAATTTACATAAACCAAGTTGTCGAACTCGTTCTTGCCAAACTCTTTTAGCAGCCAGGTTTTACCCACCTGACGAGCTCCCTCAAGTACCAACGGCTTGTGGTCTGGGTCATTTTTCCACTCTATTAGCGAATTGTATAGCTTTCTTTTCATGCCGATTTAAACTTCCAAAACGGATTGTCGCTGCAAATATAGTCGTTTTTTGACGAGTTTCCAAACATTTTTGCCAATTTTATTGGGGAACTTTGGTTGTCTTTTGCCAATTTTATTGGGGAACTTTGGTTGTCTTTTGCCAATTTTATTGGGGAACTTTAGATTATTTTTTTATAGAATTCCAAGTTATCAGAAATGTTGAGTAAAATTGTGGCTAGTAATTGTAGTAATAGTGGTGTTCCTTTTAGCTTGATTTTGATGAGTGGGGAATAAAACAGTTTTTTCACTCTAGCCTCCTCCTAGGCTCCTCCTTGTCTCCTCCTAAGCTCCTCCTAAGCTCCTCCACGGGTAAGGGTAGGGTATGGCTGCAGTATGGGAAGGATGAGGGTGATAGGTGACTGGTGTTTTCCGAAAATGTGATTTGAAGCGTTTTCTGAAGGATAGGGTATAAGCGTAAAGAAAGGGATTACAGGTGAATATGCAAAAAATCCCCCGAAAGTTCCTTGTTGGGCTTTCGGGGGATTTGATTTTATTTTCCAAGTAATTTAATCTTGAGGTTCTTTATCATGTCTTCCGTCATGCGGTCGAGGTCGTACTCTGGTTTCCAACCCCATTCCTCGCGAGCGCAAGAGTCGTCCATCTTGTTGGGCCAGCTATCGGCAATGGCCTGCTTGATGGGCTCGGGCTGATAAATCATCTTGAAGCTGGGATAGTACTTGCAGATGGCGTGATAGATAATATCGGGGTCGAAGCTCATGGCTGTAACGTTGAAGCTGTTACGATGCTTCAGCTTGCTGGGGTCTGCCTCCATGATGTCTATCATTGCCTTCTGAGCATCTGGCATGTACATCATATCCATATAAGTTCCCTGCTTGAGGGGGCAGACGAAGGTCTCGCCCTTGACAGCGGCGTAGTAGATCTCTACGGCATAGTCTGTGGTACCACCGCCAGGAAGGCTTAGGTGACTGATAAGGCCGGGGAAACGTACGGAACGGGTATCGACACCAAAGCGGGTGTAGTAGTAGTCGGAAAGCAACTCGCCAGTAACCTTGGTTACACCATAGATGGTGTTGGGGCGCTGGATAGTATCCTGAGGCGTGTTGTCGTGTGGTGTGCTGGGACCAAAGGCTCCGATGGAGCTGGGGGTGAAGACTGCACAGCCGAAGAGGCGGGCAACCTCCAGACAGTTGACCAGTGAACCGATTCCTACATTCCAACCCAACATGGGGTTCAGCTCGGCAGTAGCACTAAGGATAGCTGCCAGGTTGTAGATGGTGTCGATGTTATACTTCTTGACAGCCTCTGCAATCTGCATAATCTGGGTAGAGTCAATACGCTCTATGGGGCCACGTTCGTATATTTCGCCTTTGAGGGGACGCAGGTCTGAGCAGACTACATTGGCGTCGCCGTAAATATCACGCAGGTTGCGGGTGAGCTCAGAACCTATCTGACCACCAGCTCCTACTATGAGAATTCTTTTCATATTATAGATTTAAATCAATATAGCTTATTTGCTTAATAGCTTAATAGCTTAATAGTTTATTGGCTTATTTTTCTATCTCGTTTCTTACCTTCTTGAATGCCTCGATACACTTGTCGAGGTGCTCACGCTCGTGGGCAGCAGAAATCTGTACACGGATACGTGCCTGACCCTTGGGTACTACGGGGTAGTAGAAACCTGTTACGAAGATGCCTTCCTCCTGCATCTTGGCAGCATACTGCTGACTCTTGGCAGCATCGTAGATCATAACGGCACAGATGGCGCTCTCTGAGGGCTTGCAGTCGAAGCCTTCTTCCTTCATGCGGCG
>DLBF01000003.1:0-8384 GCA_002494215.1 Prevotellaceae bacterium UBA7028 | reverse complement strand
GGTGTTCTCGTGCAGCTTGTCCTGAAGGGCGCTGCTCTCGCTCATGAGTTCAAACATGCGGATGCCTGCTGCAACCAAGCCGGGAGCCATAGAGTTAGAGAAGAGGTATGGACGGCTACGCTGACGCAGCATGTCGATAATCTCCTTCTTACCTGTTGTGAAACCACCCATGGCACCACCGAAGGCCTTACCCAGGGTACCTGTCAGGATTTCGATCTTGCCACGCAGGTTGTAACGCTCTGTTACACCACGACCGGTCTTACCAACAACGCCTGCACTGTGGCTTTCGTCAACCATTACCATGGCATCGTACTTCTGAGCCAGCTCGTAGATCTTGTCCAAGGGGCAAACATTACCGTCCATAGAGAAGACGCCGTCTGTTACGATAACACGGAAGCGGTTCTTCTGGGCAGCCTTCAACTGCTCCTCGAGGTCGGCCATATCAGCATTGGCATAACGGTAACGCTGTGCCTTGCAGAGACGAACACCGTCGATGATAGAAGCGTGGTTCAGGGCATCAGAGATGATGGCATCCTGATCTGTGAGCAGAGGCTCGAATACACCACCGTTAGCATCGAAGCAGGCTGCGTAGAGGATGGTATCCTCGGTGCCGAAGAACTCGGAAATCTTCTGCTCCAGCTTCTTATGAAGATCCTGACATCCGCAGATAAAACGTACACTGGCCATACCAAAGCCACGTGCATCCATACCCTTCTTGGCGGCCTCAATCAGTTCCTTGTTACCAGCAAGGCCCAGATAGTTGTTGGCGCAGAAGTTAAGGCACTTCTTACCCTTAACCAGAATCTCAGCACCCTGAGGGCTCTCGATGACGCGCTCGTTCTTGTACAAACCAGCTGCCTCAATTTCAGCCAGTTCCTTCTTCAGATGTTCTTGAAATTTTGTATACATGACGAAATATATTTTAAAGTTATTCTTTCCCTTAACGTTGGTATAAATGATGTTTTCCTCGACTCCAGGTCATTTCAGGTATGCAAAGTTACGTTTTTTCTGAATACGTTGTTATCACAATGTTAACTTTTTTTCTTTTTTTAGGTATTTTCCCGTATAGCTTTGCTTGCATTCTGCTATTTCCTCTGGTGTGCCGCATGCCACGATGTTGCCTCCTGCCTCTCCGCCTTCCGGACCTAAGTCTATAACATAATCGGCACACTTGATAATATCCATGTTGTGCTCTATTATTATTATGGTATGTCCGCGCTCTATCAACGCATCGAAAGAGGCGAGCAGCTTCTTGATATCGTGGAAATGAAGACCTGTGGTAGGCTCGTCGAAGATGAAGATGGTGGGCTGCTGCTTCTCCATGCCCAGATAGTATGCCAACTTGACGCGCTGGTTCTCACCACCTGAGAGGGTAGAGGAGGACTGACCCAACTTGATGTAACCCAAGCCTACGTCCTGCAGGGGCTTGAGCATAGAGACAATCTTCTTCTGCTTGTGTTCCGTAAAGAACTCTATGGCCATGTTGATGGTCATATTCAACACATCGTTAACGTTCTTTCCTTCGTAGCGAACCTCCAAGATATCTTGTTTGAAGCGCTGACCGTGACAGCTCTCGCATTCCAAGACAAGGTCCGCCATGAACTGCATCTCGACAGTGACGGTTCCTTCTCCCTTACACTCCTCGCATCGTCCGCCATCTGTATTGAAACTGAAATAGGCTGGGGTATAGCCCATCTGACGGGCAAGGGGCTGGTTGGCAAAAAGCTTGCGAATCTCGTCCCAAGCCTTGACGTAGGTGACGGGATTGGAACGTGTGCTCTTGCCAATGGGATTCTGATCGACGAACTCGACGTGACGAATCATCCTCATATCGCCCTTCAGTTCCAGGAACTCGCCTGGGCGTTCAGCTACCTCGTCCATGTGGCGCTTCATGGCATTATAGAAGATGTCGCGCACAAGGGAGCTCTTTCCGCTACCGCTGACACCAGTGACGCAGGTCAGCACATTCAGGGGGAAGCGGACGTCGATACCCTTCAGGTTGTTGGCTCGTGCACCTTTCACCTCGATGTAATTGTTCCAAGGTCTGCGAGAAGATGGCACCTCTATGCGGTCCTCTCCGCTCAGGAAAGCAAGGGTGTGGGAAGACCCACCCCCATGCCCCTCCCGTGGAGGGAGGGGAGTTGGTTTGCCTTGGAAGACAACTTGTCCGCCAAGGCGTCCTGCCTCGGGACCTATGTCTATAATCCAGTCGGCAGCACGCATGATGTCCTCGTCGTGCTCTACCACAATGACGGTATTGCCTAAGTCGCGCAACTCCTTCAGTACATGAATGAGTCGGTCGGTATCCCGACTATGAAGACCAATGCTGGGCTCGTCCAGTATGTAAAGGCTACCTACCAGACTGCTGCCAAGCGAGGTCGCCAGGTTGATACGCTGGCTCTCTCCACCTGAGAGTGAGTTGGAAAGGCGGTTCATAGTCAGATAGCCCAAGCCTACATCCAAGAGGAAGTGCAGGCGGTTCTTGATTTCCGTTAGTATGCGGTTGGCAATCTGCTGCTCGTGTTCTGTAAGCTGCAGGTTCTCTATCCAAGGAAGCAACTCTGTGACGGGCATTTCCACCAGTTCGGATATGCTCTTGCCGCAAATCTTAACATAGCCGGCCTCTGGCTTCAAGCGTGAGCCGTGACATTTGGGACACGTGGTTTTGCCCCTATAGCGTGCCAGCATAACGCGGTTCTGAATCTTGTATTGTCCTTGTCGGAGCATCTCGAAGAACTCGTCTATGCAGAGCATGCCCCATTCTTTCTCCTCGGGCGAAAGCTTCCATCCATCGGGAATCTTGATGCCTTCCTTGCCTTTAGGTGCATGCTGAATAGGACTTCCGTGCCAGAGCCAGTCTTTCTCGTCCTGTGTCAGTTCGAAGTAGGGCTTGAATATGGGGAATCCTCGTTCTGAGTTGAAGCGGATGAACCAATTCTTCCATTCTGCCATCTTTTCGCCTCGCCAACAGACAACGGCACCATCGTAAACGCTGAGGGCGCTGTTGGGGATGACGAGGTGCTCGTCGATGCCCATAATCTTGCCAAATCCCTCGCATTCGGGGCAGGCTCCGGCAGGAGAGTTAAAGGCAAACATATTGTCGGAGGGCTCCTCGAAGGTCATGCCATCAGCCTCGAAGCGGGTACAGAAATGCTCTGTCTCTCCCGTGGGAAGGTATTGCAGCGTCATCTCTCCGCCACCCTCATAGAATGCTGTCTCGGTAGAATCCACTAATCGGGCTATGGTGTCTTTCTCGTTTTTGGCTGACAAACGGTCAACCACCAGATAGACATCGTCCTGGGGCTGAGGCTGGTATTCATCGATACGCACTACTTCGCCGTTTACCAAAAGTCGGCTAAAGCCCTGCTGTTGCAGTATGTTTGTGCTGGCTTTGGTACGGCACAGCACCATCAGCTTGGTACCTTCCTCGCGAGAGAGCATGCTGCGCACCACATCTTCTGTGGTATGCTTCCTGACCTCCTTCCCGCTGATGGGACTGAAGGTGCGTCCTATTCTGGCATAGAGTAGACGCAGGTATTCGTAAATCTCGGTGCTGGTGCCAACCGTACTGCGTGGATTGCGGCTGGTGACTTTCTGCTCTATGGCTATGGCAGGTGGGATGCCCTTGATGTAATCACATTCGGGCTTGTTCATCCTGCCCAGGAACTGGCGGGCATAGGAGGAGAGACTCTCGACGTAACGTCGCTGCCCCTCGGCATAAAGTGTATCAAAGGCAAGACTGCTCTTACCGCTACCGCTTAAGCCTGTTATGACAACAAGCTTGCCACGTGGGATTTCCAAGTCTATATTCTTCAGGTTGTTAACCCTGGCGCCTTTTATCTTTATGCAATTCTCCATTGTTTACTGTTTACTGTTTACCGTTTACTGAGTTTCTGGCCGTTTCGAAATCTCAATGTTCCGAAATCTCGAACCTAATCTCTAATCTCTCAACTCTCAACTTATCTGGTTATTTCTCCGCAAAGATTGCTGTCCATCATCTCCTGCATGCGTTTTCTGGGTAGCTTGTGCCCCAACAGGAACATCAGTTTGGTGATGGCACATTCGGGCGTGCTGTCATAACCGCTTACAACGCCAGCCTCAATCAGTGGAAGGCTGGTTTCGTAAAGACCCATGTGAACACATCCTGCCTGGCATTGTGTGATGTTCACCAACAAGAGTCCTCTGTTATTGGCATCCTTCAGCTCCTCCTTGAACCATTGCAGCTGAGGAGCGTTTCCTGCGCCAAAGGTGCGGATGACGACAGCTTTCAGTCCAGGAATGTTCAGAACAGAATGAACCAGACTGCGCTGTATGCCAGGGAAAAGGGTCAGCACCACCACATTGGGGTCCACCAGATAGTGTGGCTTGAACGGCTTCGTGGGGTCGGGCTTACGGATGGCTGCCTCATTGAATTTGATGTGCATGCCAGCAGTAGCCAGGTCGGGATAGTTGAAAGAGCGGAAGGCATTAAACTGCTCGGCATTAATCTTGGTCGTGCGGTTGCCTCGCATCAGTTTCTCCTTGAAGTAGATGCAGACTTCAGGTACAATGGGCGTGCCGTCCTCGTGTTGGGCCGCAGCTATCTCTATGGCGGTAATGAGGTTTTCCTTGCCGTCCGTCCTAAGGGTTCCTATGGGCAGCTGTGAACCTGTAAGGATGACTGGCTTTCCCAGATTCTCGAGCATGAAGCTCAGCGCAGAAGCGGTATAAGCCATAGTGTCTGTTCCGTGCAGGATAACGAAACCGTCAAATAAATTATAATTACTCTCGATAATCTTTACCAGACTGCCCCAATGCTCTAATCCCATATCGCTGGAATCAATGGGTGGGTCGAAGGTAAAGGCGTGAATCTTGTAGTCAAAACGTTTCAGCTCAGGAACTTCATCTAAGATAAGGTTGAAGTTGAAGTTCTCTAAGGCTCCCGTCTCAGCATTCTCCCTCATTCCTATGGTTCCTCCTGTATAAATGAGGAGTACGCTGGGTCTATGTGTCTTAATAGTACTCATGTTTAAAATAAATGATGGCAAAGGTACGAAAATTTCGCAGAAATGAGCGCAGAACAATTGGATTTATATAAAAAAGAATGTGTATTATTAGGAAATGTATAGATTTTTTTTGTATTTTTGTACCGATATGAAGAACAAATGGTTTATTCTGCTGCTTTTTATAGCAGTATCGGCAGTAGCTCAAAACCCCAAGAGGGAGTTTAGAGGAGCTTGGATTCAGAGTGTTAATGGTCAGTTTCAGGGCATGGGTCGTGACCGTATGCAACAGGTACTGACAAGTCAGCTGAACGAACTTCAAAAGGATGGTATTAATGCTATCTTCTTCCAGGTTAGATGCGAGGGCGATGCCTTGTATCCAAGCGAGTTGGAGCCTTGGAGCCGCTATCTGACAGGGCAGCAGGGAACACCTCCAAATCCTTATTGGGATCCCTTGCAGTGGATGGTGGAGCAGTGTCATGCCCGCCAGATGGAGCTGCATGCATGGATAAATCCTTATCGTGCCAAGACCAAGGGAACCATGGCATTGGCAAATACACACGAGTACTTCCGCCATCCCAATCATTTCTTTGATTATGACGGGCTGATGCTCTTCGACCCGGGCTATCCCGAGAACCGTAACTACATCTGTAAGGTGGCTTGCGACATCGTGCGCCGCTATGATGTGGATGGTATTCATATCGACGATTACTTCTATCCTTATCCTGTGGCTGGTGTGGCTATTCCTGACGATAATTCCTATGCTCTCTATGGTAAGGGAATGGATCGTGCCGAGTGGCGTCGCCAGAATGTAAACCAGTTCGTGGAACAGATGTGCCGTCAGATAAGGGAAGTGAAGCCTTGGGTGAAGTTCGGTGTTTCTCCCTTTGGTATCTATCGCAACCAGAAGAACGACCCCAACGGAAGTGCTACCAACGGCTTGCAGAACTATGACGACCTCTATGCCGATGTACTGAAGTGGATAGAGAACGGATGGGTGGATTACAATATTCCTCAGTTGTACTGGGAAATTGGCCACAGCGCTGCAGATTACGAGACGCTGATTAACTGGTGGAGTGCCCATGCCGGTCGTCGTCCTCTTTATATCGGACAGGATGTGTTACGTACGGTAAAGGCTCCAGATCCTCAGAATCCTGCTTCTCATCAGATGCCTCGCAAGTATATGCTACAGCGTAGTCTGCCTGGTATCTTTGGTAGTTGCCAGTGGTATGCTGCCGCTGTGTGCGAGAATCCCGGCAACTACGGAACGATGTTGAGTCAGGTTTATCACAGCACACCTGCATTGCAGCCCCGTATGCCCTGGATTGATAACAAGGCACCTGGCAAGCCCCGCAAGACTGCTATTATCTGGACAGAGGACGGACCAATCCTCTTCTGGACTGCTCCTAAGGCCAAGACCGTTATGGATGAGGCTGTTCAGTATGTTGTGTACCGTTTCATCAAGGGCGAGAAGATAAACCTGGAGGATCCCTCTCATATCCTCTGTATTACACGTGATACAAATCTTCCTCTTACCTATCAGGGAGGTAGTTCGCCATACGTTTACGTAGTAACAGCCTTGGACCACGTACAAAACGAGTCTAAGGGTGCAAAGAAAAAAGTTAAGTTATGAAATCAAGAAGTTTCTTATACGTCTGCCTGTTTGCATCTGTCTTCTGTTCTTGCGTTGAGAATAAAGGACAGAATGACGGAAAGGATTCGGCAACAGCTGAACAACAGGCAACTGAACACCGTATGAAGGAATATAACCTTACAGACAGTGTTACACTGGGAAGTCATCTGTTTGTTTATACCATCCACCGCGAGGCTGATGACTCGCTGAAGGTTGTGGTAGATGAGAATGGGGATAAGTTTGTGGATAACTACTATGACCTGACTATCCTAAGGGACGGAGGGAACTTCTTCCGCCGTCGTTTTACGAAGGCCTCCTTTGCTTCACAGCTGGACGACAACTTCCGTAAGAACGGTATTCTTGACGGATTCCGTTTCATGTCGGCCAAAGAAGGTAAGCTGACCTTTGGCGTTTGTGTAAGTTTCCCAGAGAGCGATATGTTGACGCCCTTCGTGCTTACAATAGGTCCTGATGGGAGTTATACACTGGAACCTGATACGGCTCCTGATATAGAGGAAGAAGATACGTCAGTCTGAAAAGAACTTGGCTACATCCATCATGCCGGGCAGTACAATATCTGCACCGGCATTTTTTAATATAGCATCGTCAAGCGGGCCCGTATTGGCTGCTATGGTAAAGATGCCTGCTGCATGTCCAGCCTGTACGCCTAAAGGCGCATTCTCTACTACAATGCCTTCCTCTGGTTTAATACCAGCTTTCTGCAAGCCTTTCAGATAAGGTTCGGGGTAGGGCTTCCCCAGTTTGACATCAAAACCTGTAACCATTAAATCCTGATGGAAGAACCCTGGATAGCTGCGTTCCAACTTCTCTAACAGAGAGGCTTGAGCGCTACCTGTAACCAGTACAATCTTTAAGCCTTTTGCCTTAACAGCCTGAAGGGCTTCCAAAGCTCCGGGCATCGGCTTAGCCTCGGGGCAGGTGTTAAAGACTTTGCTTTTCGTGGCGTAGATAAACTGTTTCTCTTCTTCTGTGGCATCCCTGCCCCAAAAACGTTGGGCCAGCATGTTTATGGTGGCGCTACCTGTTCGCCCTTCATTCATATACACTTCTTCTGGTGTCATGGCCAGACCAAACTCTGTCATTGCATGACTCCATGCATAAGCATGATTCGGCATGCTGTCAAACAGCACGCCGTCCATATCAAACAATACCGCTTTGGGCGATATTGTTAATTCAAAATATTTTAATTCAAAATTCAAAATTATATGTTTGTTTTAGCAGAGTTTATATTACGTTTGGTAGAACTGATGATGGAACCTATAAGTTTTCGCAGTTCTTGGCAATCTATCATGATAGACTTGTATTCATCGTCTGTAATGTATTGGGTACGGTGAAGTAATATTATCCAATACTTGGTTTCGTTGGCTTCCTTTAGGGAAATCGTTAACTTATGAACGAAATCTTCAGTGGATTCTGCGGCTAATGCTTCACTTGCATTTGCTCCAATGGATGTGCCGCTTCGAAGAATCTGCTTGCTCATTATTGTCTCATGACGATCGTCTCGCAGAAGCTTGTGGAGATTTACAA
Organism: Prevotellaceae bacterium UBA7028; assembly: GCA_002494215.1. Next base: position 221 of record DLBF01000003.1, on the reverse strand, counting down.
TGCGAACAGAGAAATCAAGAGTTTTCGCGACAAGAGGATTATCCTCCATGTCGCGATACTCTTGGTCATATTCTTTTTGAGTTTTATCTAAACCCAAAGTCCCAATTTTGAATTTATAAATTTTGAAATTTGAATTGAAACGGAAGTTTAAAATCTTGCCTTGATTGCTTCCGTTTCCTTCTCGTATCCGGGTTTGCCAAGCAGGGCAAACATGTTCTTCT